>JBOHGH010000094.1:0-17695 GCA_050699975.1 Pseudonocardiaceae bacterium
CACCAGGGCTGCCCGCGCCGCTTCGGACAGCCCTGGTGTCGAACTCGGCGACAGCAGAGCGGTCGGTCACACCCGTATTTCGAAGCGAATAGCGGTTCAACGTGAAGCGCGTCGCGTTCGCGCGAAAATGCGGTGAGGAGAGGCCAGCCCACCGCTCAGCCTGCGGTGGCGACCTCAAGGGGGACAGTCACCGAGATCTCCGGGTGCAGCCGCACGGTCACCTGGTATGCCCCGATGGACTTGATCGGACCGCCGAGGTCGACGGCACGCTTGTCCAACGCGGGGCCACCCGCCGTGCGGACCGCATCGACGACGTCGGTCACGGTGACTGAGCCGAACAGCTTCCCGCCGGACCTGCTGGCCTTGGCGATCACGGACACTGTGCCCAGGCCGGACAGGGTACCGGCGACTTCCCGTGCGTGGTCGAGATCGCGGATCTGCCGGGCCTGCTGGGCCCTGCGGATGACGGCCACCTGCTTCTCCGCGCCTCTGGTGGCCAGGATGGCCAGGCTGCGGGGTAGCAAGTAATTGCGGGCGTACCCGTCCTTGACCTGCACCAGATCGCCGGGCCCGCCGAGATTGGGGACGTCAGCGGTAAGGATGATCTTCACCTGGTCGCTCCCTTCCCCGGCTCAGCGTGCGGTCGACGTATAGGGCAGCAGTGCCACCTCGCGGGCATTCTTCACCGCGACCGCGACATCTCGCTGATGCTGGCTGCAATTGCCGGTAACCCGGCGGGCCCGGATCTTGCCGCGGTCGGAGATGTACTTCCGCAGTAACACCGTGTCCTTGTAGTCGATAGCGGTGTCCTTGTCCTTGCAGAAAATGCAGACCTTCTTCTTCGGTTTACGTACCGGTGGTTTGGCCATGATTTAGGTACTCCTGAAAAGGGTCGCGCCGAGAACGGGTGATCAGAACGGGGGCTCGTCGTCATAGCCAGCGGCGCCGCTGCCGGCGCCGGCCGGCGTACCGGCCTGCGGGGCCGAGCTCCACGGGTCGTCGGCCGACGAGCCGGAGGAGCCATAGCCACCGTTGCCCGATGCACCACCTTGACGGGTCACCTTGTTGACCTTGGCGGTGGCGTAGCGCAGCGAGGGGCCGACCTCGTCGACCTCCATCTCGACGACAGTGCGCTTCTCTCCCTCTCGGGTCTCGAACGAGCGCTGGCGCAGCCGCCCACTGACGATCACCCGCATGCCTCGGGTGAGCGACTCGGCGGTATTTTCCGCGGCCTGCCGCCAGACGTTGCAGCGCAGGAAGAGCGCCTCGCCGTCCTTCCACTCGCCCGTCTGACGGTCGAAGGTCCGTGGCGTGGAGGCCACCGTGAAGTTGGCCACCGCTGCACCAGACGGGGTGAAACGCAGCTCCGGGTCAGCTGTGAGGTTTCCGATCACCGTGATGATGGTCTCGCCGGCCACGTCAGCCCTTCCTTCCAGCATCGCGCCGCAGCACCTTGGTGCGCAGGATCGACTCGTTCAGCGAGAGCTGCCGATCGAGCTCTGCCACCGTGGCAGGCGTACAGGAGAGCTCGACAATGGCGTAAACGCCCTCGGTGCGCTTGCTGATCTCATAGGACAGCCGGCGCTTTCCCCAGACGTCGACCTTGTCGATGCTGCCGCCCTGCGTCTTGACGACGCCGAGGAACTGGTCCAGCGATGGTGCCACCGTGCGCTCGTCGAGTTGCGGATCAAGGATGATCATCATCTCGTAATGACGCATGAAAACCATTCACCTCCTGTGGACTGGTCGGCCGCGGACTCTCCGCGGCAGGAGGGTGCTGCCGGCCAGGCCGGCAAGTAAACCACTGCCGGCTGGGCCGGCGATGCAACCCTAGTCACCGAGTGGTCAGCACCTGTGCGGCGACGCGGGGACACTAGCAAGCCCAAGAACGATAGCAAACGACCGCCCCGCGACAGTAATCGCGGGGCGGCCGCAAGAGGCTGACTAGCGATGCGTCAGCCCGGTCTACTGGTTGGCGAGATCCGAGCGAGTTCAGCGTCGCCCGAGCACCCAGCTGCGGAGCAGTGCGGCGCTGACGCTGGCCAGCATCAGGACCGCCACCAGCACCGGCAACGCGATCCGCTCGACACCGCTGGCCTCCAACGCCGATGCCCGACCCGCGGCGGCGACGTCGTTGGCCGCGGCACTCTGCTTGCCGAGGGCCGGGGTGTTACTCACCGACTGTGAGCCGAACAGGTCCGCAGTCAGCATGCCGGCCGAGAGCCGCCCGAGTGAGCCTGGGCGACCGATCGCCAGCAGTTCTGCGTAGTTGTAGTGGGGCAATCCGCTGCTGTAGAGGCCCAGCGCGTAAGGGAAGGGCGGTGACGTTGGCCCGAAGTAGGGACCGAAGCCCGCCGGGCTCAACGCTGGCGGCCCCGCCGCCGGCTGCGGTTGCCCTGCTGGCGCCGCAGGAGGTGGCGCGGCCGGCGCCTCCGGCGACGAGGGCTGAGCCAGTGCCGGAACCACGCCGCCGACCGTATCCCTGGCAGGAGCCACGGCAGGGGTGATCAAGGCCTCAACCGGAGCGGTGACTGGTGTGATCGCTTCGGCATTGATCATGCACGCTGGGGCCACCGGCCCCAGCATCTCGCGCAGGGCCGGAGTGGCGTCAAGTGTGCTCGATCCGCTCGAAGGCACCCGGCCGACGTCGACGACAGGAAGGCCTGCCGTCCGCACGCCTACTCGCTGCCCCGGGGTACCACGCACCGTGTCCCCGCAGTTGCCCACAAGCATCGGCGATGGCGCCGCTGCCTGGGTCGCAGCGGGGGAAACGGTGGAGGGTGCGGCAAGGGCCGACAAGCCCACTCCGAACGTACTCGCGGCGCACAGTAACGTCGCTGCGCCCGCAACCGTGGTCACCCTCGCCCGTGTGCGCATAAGGTTCCTCCGTGTCGCTCAGTACCCGGTTGTGTCGTGAGAGTAACGACTCTAGAGCCTCTCTGTGACGGCGACCAGGGCTTTCAGCAGATCGAGGTGACGCTGTGCACTCACCGTATCCCTTGCCGGTGCGCCGATCGGCCCCTGACGGGCCGGTCTAGGCTGGCCGTCATGCGCATCGGCGCCCACGTCAACGACGACGACCCCATCAAGGCCGCTACCGAGCGCAACGCGGCGGCGGTGCAATTCTTTCTCGCAGATCCGCAGAGCTGGACGGCACCGCGGGCACATCCCCAAGCCGACCAACTGCACACCGCTGGCCTAGAGATTTACGTGCACTCACCGTACGTCATCAACCTGGCATCCACGAACAACCGCATCCGCATTCCGTCCCGCAAACTGGTCGCTCAGCACGCGACCGCTGCTGCCACGATCGGGGCACACGGTTTGGTGGTACACGGCGGTCATGTCACTAAGAGTGATGATCCCGCTCAGGGCGTCGAGAACTGGCGCAAGATGTTCGCCCGGCAATCGGCCGATGGGGGGTTCGGCACCCGGATCCTGGTGGAGAACACCGCGGGCGGAGATAACGCGATGGCGCGGCGGTTCGATTCGCTGGCCCGGTTGTGGGACGCGATCGGCGAGTACGACGTCGGCTTCTGCTTGGATACCTGCCACGCGTTCGCCGCGGGGGAGGACCTGGCCGACGCCGTCGACCGCGTCACGGCCATCACCGGCCGGATCGACCTCGTGCACTGCAACAACTCACGTGACGAGTTCGGATCTGCTCGGGACCGCCACGCGCCGGTACGCCAGGGCACCATCGACGCGGGGCAACTGGTGGCGATCTGCGCCGCAGCGGGCGCCACCGTAATCCTGGAGACCGACCCTGCCTCCCAAGCCGACGACATCGCCTGGCTGCGCGATCAGCTGGGCTGGTAGGCCCCCAGACTTTATTGTTGCGTTCTGGCCCCAGACTGCCGCTTGGGTGCATGCAAGACCACCGTGTCGGGGGCGTTGTCGAGTACGCCGCCGTGGGGGTCGTCGTCGCCAGCGAGCCGGACCGGGTCGCGGTCTGGGCACCAGATGTTCCGCAGCACCAGGGCCATCAGCAGCAGCACTGCGGCGTCGCGCAGCAGCACCGCGCCGAGGAATGGCTCGATCGGCAGACCCTTGTTATCCACGCCCAGGTAATAGGCCATCCGGGGGGCCCAGACCACCGCGTCGAGCACCATCCAGGCCAGCACCGGCTTCCACTGGGGGATCGCCAGCACCGCGAGCGGTACCAGCCACAACGAGTACTGCGGGCTCCACACCTTGTTGACGAGCAGAAACGCACACACCACCAGGAAGCACAACTGGGCCAGCCGCGGACGGCGCGGCGCCGCCAGCGCCACCCAGCCGATCCCCACGCAGGCCAGCACGAACAGTGCCGCGCTGACCAGGTTGAGCACGGCAGGGATCTGACCGGGGGCAAGCACCCCGTCGAAACCAGGCCACCCGGTGAAGGTGGACACCACCGTGTACACCGAGTCCGGATCGGCCCCGCGCCGGCTACTGAGCCGGAAGAACTCCGCCCATCCGGCTGGGAACAGCACCGCCACCGGCAGGTTGACGATCACCCAGGTCACCGCCGCCGCAGCGGTTGCCTGCAGTCCGGCCCGCAGCCGGCCGGTCCGCAGGCACAGCAGCAGGATCGGGCCCAGCAGGAACAGCGGGTAGAGCTTGGCAGCTGCGCCCAGGCCGAGCAGCACACCCGCGAGCACCGGGCGCCGCCGGGCCCAGGCCAGCAGCCCTGTCGTGGCCAGCGCGGTGGCCAGCACGTCGAAATTGGTGAACGCGTGCACCACCACCAGCGGCGACAACGCGGCCAACGCGGCATCCCACGGCCGTCGCGGCGACAGCGCCACCAGCGCCCACACCGTCACCAACCACGCCGCGGTCAGCCACACCGCGCTGATGTCGAAGTACACGACGGCCGCCGTCGATCCAGGCAACCAGCCCAGGTCCGCCACTGCCATCCAGGCCTGGGCAAGCTTGGCGACGGCGAACTGGTACATCCCGGTGATCACCGGGTATTCCATATACCGCACCTGCTCACCGGGCTCGCCCTGATTCTCGATCCACGAGGTGGCATACGGCAGGCCCGCCAGCCCGGGCCGGTCCAGCCGCTCTGCGGTGTAGAGCGGGACAGTGTCCGAGTAGCACATCGCCCGGTACTGCCGGCCGTCCCGCCAGTCCAGCTGCAGCACACCGGCGCTGTCGGAATAGGTCTGCAGGCACGGTGCCTTGGCCAGCCAGCCGAGCGCCAAGGTGATCGTCGCGAGCAGCAACACCACCCGCAGCGGGGACCAGAACCAGTGCCGGCCCAGCACTGCGTGGCGGCCCAGCGGACCGCCCACGATCCGGCTGGCCAGCCGGGGCACCGGATCGGTCCAGCTGGGCACCACCCGCTGCGACGGCGTCAGCGAGCGCCCGTCGATCCGCCCGCCGACCGAGCCGGCAATCAGATCACCGCCGGCCGAGCCGGCGTTCAGATCGCGACGGGGCACGGCGGTGATGCTACGAAGCCGCGGTCAACGCCGCTCACCGTCGCCTTCCTCGTCACCTTCCGACGGGGAGTCGTCACATCCGAACGGGAAGCAGTTCCGCGAAGACGGCTCGGACGACTCCTCCTCAGGCTCGCTCGGCGTGGGCAGGAACTGCTCGAAGTCCGGTTCGGGCCGGGCGGACGGTCTGGTCCGCCCGGGCTCACGGTTGGCCGACCTTTGCGGAGCGGCCTGCACCGGGGGTGGCGCAGCCGGACCGATCAGCTTGAATTCGGGGAAGGTCTCCATCGGGGTGCCCGCGAGGTAGGAATTCATGAACCGCTGCCAGAGCGCTCCTGGCACGCCCCGGCCGAAGATGTCGCCGCCGGTGGAGTTCTTGATTGCCGAGTTCGCCGGGTCGCCCACCCACACCGCCGTGGAGATCGACGGGGTGTACCCGACCGTCCAGGCGGCGGAGTTGGCGCCGGTGTCGCCGAGCTGGTGGGTACCGGTCTTGGCGGCGACCTGACGGCCACCGTCCAGTGGGATCTGCGAGCTGCGTGCAACGTCGGTCAACGTCGCGGTGAGGTTGCGAGCCAGCCGTGAGTTGCGCTCGAGGTTCGTCGGGTCGAAGGCCTGTTTCGGCTCGTCGACGTGCCGGTAGTCGACCTCGCCGCGGGCATTGACGTACTCCCGGATGAAGAACGGATCGTGGCGCATCCCGTCAGCGGCAAAGGTCGCGTAGGCGTTGGCCATGTCGATCGTGTGCACCGGGTACTGGCCCAGCGTGATACCGACCGCAGGCTGCCCGCTGTCCAGCTCCGCCAGGGCGCGCTTGCCGTTGACCTGCTCCGGGATACCTGCCTGGACCGCGGCATCCCGGATCGCCTGCGCTCCCACGTCCTCGGCCAACCGCACGAAGGCGGTGTTGACCGACTGCGTCATCGCCTCGTGCAAGGTCAGCCTGGAGTAGTTGCGACTCTCCGAGTTTTCATAGGGTCTACCGTCAATGACCAGCGGGGAGTTGCCGTCGTAGATCGAGTTCATACCGATGTCCTGCTTGAGCGCGGCGAGCATGGCGAACGGCTTGAACGCCGAACCCGGGTTCCACACCGGGCCGCCGGCCAGGTCGAAGCCATCCCCTTCCGACCCGCCGTAGTAGGCGATCACCCCCCCGCTTCGCGGATCGATCGCGACCAATGAGGAGTGCAGGTTGCGCGGCTGCGCGCGCAGTTCGGTGAGCACCGCGTCCCGAGCCAGCCGCTGCGCCGGGGCATCGATGGTGGTAGTGATCCGTCCACCGTCGACGGCCAGCTGCTCTCGATTGATGCCCTGTTTCTCCAGCTCTTCGAGCACCCGGTCGACGATGTGCGCCCGGTCGTCGGTCGGCGAGCCCGGGGCCTGCCCCGGCTCGATGGTCGCCGGGTACCCCGTCGCAGCCCGCTCAGCCTGGGACAACCAGCCCTGGGCGACCATGCCGTCCATCACGAAGTTCCACCGGATCTCCGACTCCTCCAAGTTCTTGGCCGGGTCCAACCGGGAGGGCGACCGGATCGCGGCGGCCAGCACCGCCGCCTCGGCGGGAGTCAGGCTCTGCACCTTCTTGCCGAAGTACGCCTGGCTGGCGGCTTGGATGCCGTAGGCTCCGCGGCCGAAGTAGATCGTGTTGAGATAGTCCTCCAGGATCCGGTCCTTGGAGTTCTGCTTGGTTATCTTGGCCGCGACGATCACCTCGCGGAACTTCCGGAACAAGCTGTACTCGTCCTGGCCGGTGGCAACCTTGACGTACTGCTGGGTGATCGTGGACCCACCGCCGGTGCCGCCGCTGAGCTGCTTCCACGCGGCCCGCGCGATGCCCGTGATGTCGAATCCGGGGTTGGACCGGAAGCTGCGGTCCTCGGCAGCCAGCACGGCGTTCTGCACGTGCACCGGAACCTCGTCGAGATCGACCGCGATTCGATTGCCCTGCTCGGGCACGTAGCGGCCGATCTCGGTGGTCCCGTCGCTGGCCATGATCGTGGTGACCTGCTTGCGCTCCGCCGCCAGCAACTCCGGGGACGGCACGGTGAAGAACAACCAGCCGGCAAAGAACGCCAGCACCGGCGTCAGGACCGCGAGTAACAGGCCCACCAGCGCGACCCTGCGGATCCAGCGACGGCGAGTCTTGCCGCCCGTCCAAGGCGTCCAAGGGTAGCCTCGCTGGTCATACCGATCGCTGCGATCGGCGGGCCGGGAGGCGGCGTGGGTGAGCAGCTCGGGCTCCTGCCGGGGCGGCAGGGCCGGCGAGCCGGCCCCAGGCGGCGGCCGGCCGTAGTCGGCCGAATCGCCGGACCGTCCACCCGGTTGCCGGGGTTGGGCGAACCGCTCCGGTGGGCAGTTCTCACTCGGATCCCACGAGTGCCGACCGCTGTCATCTCGCTGGTCGCTCACGCGTTTGGCCTCCCAGACCAGTATTCGGGCCGCGAAGGGGTCGACGATGGGTACGCCGAGCTGGGGGCGCGGATCACTCCGCGGCGGTCCTCCTGCGGGACCGCCTGCTGCCCACGCCCCTGGTCCCTAGGACGTATGACTGCACGAGGTGGTTCCAGCTGCACGTCCGGCAAACCTCGACAACGTACACGCTGAATTGCTCGAACAGCGCCGCCATCCGGTTCAGCTCATCGCGGGTCCTGGCGGAGCCTGCTACATGCTTGAGTTCGTCACCGTACACCCACGAGACCAGCGTCAAAGGCTCCTTGCGGCATACCGGGCAGGTGACCGAGCTGGGCTCGCCGTGGAACTTGGCCGCCCGTAGCAGGTACGGGGTCGCGTCGCAGACGTCCATGACCCCGACCCGACCGGCATAGACCTCCGCGAGCAGCGCACGCCGCTGCAACGCGTAGTCCACCACCTGTCGTTCGGTCCGCACGCCAGACAGCCTACGCAACCGTTTCGTGATCATCGCTCCGGCGTTCCGGCGGCCCGTCAGTCCCTGACGCTACCGAGATGTATCGCCACGATATAATCGTTCTATACATCGAAGTGCCTGCTGGGAGGTGCCGCGTGCTGGAGCTGGCGGTGCTCGGAGTGCTCCATGACGATCCGATGCACGGCTACGAACTGCGCAAACGACTCACCGATCTGCTCGGGGCGTTTCGCGCCTGCTCCTTCGGCTCCCTATACCCCACATTGCGTCGATTGCAACGCTGCGGCTTCATCGTCGAGGACAACGAGCGCCCGGAGGACTCCCGGGATCTGCGCGCCGGCCGGGGCAAGACCTGGACCCGCCGCGCCCGGCGGGTGTACAAGCTCACCGCGGACGGCAAGGAGCGCTTCGCCACCTTGCTGGCCGATGCCGGCCCGCAGACCTGGGAGGACGGCTGCTTCGGCGTGCACCTGGCCTTCTTCTCGCGGACTCCCGCCGAAGTCAGGATGCGCATCCTGGAGGGCAGGCGGCGCCGAGTCGAGGAACGTCGAGAGGGACTGCGGGCTGCGCTGGCGCGGACTGGCAACCAGATCGACCGCTACACCCTTGAGCTCCACCGGATGGGTCTGGAGACCAGCGAGCGCGAGGTGCGCTGGCTCAACGAACTGATCGCCCAGGAACAGGCGAACCCTGCACCATCACACGACGACAGAGAAGGGTCAGACCATGACTGAAGGCCGCGTCGAGCATCACGGCGGTCCCGGCATCCGGGTCGCCATTGTGGGCGTCGGCAACTGCGCTGCCTCCCTGGTACAGGGCGTGCACTACTACCGCGACGCCGATCCCACCACCCGGGTGCCCGGTCTCATGCACGTGCAGTTCGGCAATTACCACGTCGGTGACCTTCAGTTCGTCGCAGCGTTCGACGTCGATGCCAAGAAGGTGGGGCGCGACCTGTCCGAGGCGATCGTGGCCAGCGAGAACAACACCATCTCGATCTGCGACGTGCCCCCGCTGGGGGTCACCGTGCACCGTGGGCGCACGATGGATGGTCTGGGCGAGTACTACCGGGACATCATCACCGAGTCCGACGAGAAGCCGGTCGACGTGGTGGACGTGCTGCGCGAATCCGGCGCCGACGTGCTGGTGTCCTATCTTCCGGTGGGCTCGGAGGACGCGGACCGCTTCTATGCTCAGTGCGCGCTGGACGCCCGGGTCGCGTTCGTCAACGCGCTTCCGGTGTTCATCGCCTCTGATCCGGCGTGGGCGCGCAAGTTCACCTCAGCCGGGGTGCCGATCATCGGTGACGACATCAAGTCCCAGGTCGGGGCCACCATCACGCACCGGGTGCTGGCCAAGCTATTCGAGGACCGTGGGGTGGAGCTGGTGCGCACCTACCAGCTCAACTTCGGCGGCAACATGGACTTCCTGAACATGCTGGAGCGCAAGCGGCTGCAGTCGAAGAAGATCTCCAAGACGCAGTCGGTGACCTCCCAGGTGCCGCATGAGATGGAGAAGGCGGCGGTCCATATCGGCCCGTCGGACCACGTGCCGTGGCTGGACGACCGCAAATGGGCGTACGTGCGGCTGGAGGGCCGGGCATTCGGCGACGTGCCGCTGAACATGGAGTACAAGCTCGAGGTCTGGGACTCACCCAACTCCGCCGGCGTGATCATCGACGCGATCCGTGCGGCGAAGATCGCGAAAGACCGGGGCATCGGTGGCCCGATCGTCTCCGCATCGTCTTATTTCATGAAGTCGCCGCCGGAGCAGTACTCCGACTCCGACGCCCACCACGCCGTCGAGGCGTTCATCCGCGGCGAGCTGGACCGCTAACGGCCCGCCCCCCATCTGCCGGCGTGTCGGTCTCTCGTGCCCGGCGTGTCGCGCTCTCGTGAACAGTGTGCCGGGTTCTCGTACACAGGTTGGCGCCGTCATGCCGGGGGCTGCGGTGGGGCGGGCGGCGTCGGAGGGGTGGTGTCGCCGGGCTTCTCGGCCGCGGCGCTCAGCGCACGGCCACGCTTGAGGTGCCAGACCAGCACGGGTGCCCCTACCCCGGTGATGATGAGGCCGCTGAGCATGTCATCGAGACCGCGGCTACGGCGGTCGTCGATCGCCCGGTCCTTTGCGGCCTGCTCCGTGGGCCCGGGCGAGTCCGGGGGGACGCGGTACGGCCCGGAGGGCCCTATTGGTACGGGTCGGTGATCTTGCGCAGGCGAGTGAGCGCCGCATCCCACCGCTACGCCCAACGACCGGTAGAGCAACCAGCTGATATCGACCGTCCACAGCCCGCGCCGGCAATGGACGGAAGGGCAAGCAGGTTTCACCCGCATAATACCCCCACGGGGTATAGTGCGGGATGAAGTGAACCTTCAAAGGGAGGGGCATCTCATGCAGCATCAGACACACCAACCCGCGCAGCACGTGGCGAGCTGGGGAGTCGCCGCCTCGGCCACCCTGCACTGCCTGACCGGCTGCGCCATCGGCGAGGTGCTGGGCATGGTGATCGGTACCGCGCTGGGGTGGGGCAACGTGGCCACGATCGTGCTGGCGGTCGCGTTGGCGTTCCTGTTTGGCTACGCCTTCACCTTGCGAGGGGTGCTACGCGCCGGAGTCGGCCTGGTCGCCGCAATCAAGGTCGCACTGATTGCGGACACGTTGTCGATCACAGTGATGGAGATCGTGGACAACGTTGTGATGATTGCTGTGCCGGGCGCGATGGAAGCTGGACTCGGCTCCGTGCTGTTCTGGGGTGCACTGGCGTTCGCCTTGACCGTGGCGTTCTTCGCCGCCTGGCCGGTCAACCGGTGGCTGATCAGCCGCGGTCGCGGTCATGCCGTCGTGCACCAATACCACTGAGTGCCGGCGTCTACCGAGCTCGTTGGGTTCTGCGGGACAGACAACCCAATGATTGCATTTATGATCGCGAAGCAGCCGCCGTCCACGAAAACCACGACCCTGACCTGAGGGTCCGCCTTCACAGGACAACGTTGACCAGCCGGCCGGGGACCACGATGACCTTGCGGGGCTCCTGGTCGTCGACCAGCGTGGCGGCGCGCACCTGCGCCAACGCTGCGGCGCGCACCTCGTCCGGACTCGCCGAGGCGGGCACCACCACCCGGGCGCGGACCTTGCCGTTGACCTGGATCGGGTACTCCACGGTGTCCTCGACCAGGTAGCGCTGCTGCGCCTCGGGCATCGGCCCGTGCGCCAGCGACTCGTCATGGCCCAGCCGGGACCACAATTCCTCGGCGACATGCGGGGCCAGCGGCGCCAGCAGCAGCACCATCGGCTCGGCCACCTCCCGCGGTGCCCCCTCGGGGTGCGCCTTGGTCACCTGATTGTTCAGCTCGATGAGCTTGGCGATCGCGGTGTTCAGCCGCAACGTCGCGTAGTCCTCCCGGATCCCGGCAATGGCCCGGTGCAGCGCCCGCAGCGTCTCGATGCCGGGTTGCGTGTCGGTCACCCGCAGCTGCCCGGTCTGCTCGTCGACCAGGTTGCGCCACAGTCGCTGCAGGAACCGGTGCGCTCCGACGACGTCCTTGGTCGCCCATGGCCGCGAGGTGTCCAGCGGCCCCATCGACATCTCGTACACCCGCAGCGTGTCGGCGCCGTAGGTGTCGCTCATCTCGTCCGGTGCGACGGAGTTGCGCAGGCTCTTGCCCATCTTGCCGTACTCGCGCCGGACCTCCTGGCCGCGCCAGGTGTACCGGCCGCCAGGCTCCTCGACGACCTCCTCGGCGGGGACGTACACCCCGCGCGCGTCGGTATAGGCGAAGGCCTGGATGTACCCCTGGTTGTACAGCCGCCGGTAGGGCTCCTCAGAGGAAACATGCCCCAGGTCGTAGAGCACCTTGTGCCAGAACCGCGAGTAGAGCAGGTGCAGCACGCCGTGCTCCACGCCGCCGACGTACAGATCCAACCCACCCGGGTCATCGGCACCGTGCAGCTGCGGCCGTGGGCCCATCCAGTACCGCTCGTTGACCGGATCGCACATCGCTTCAGAGTTGTCCGGGTCGACGTAGCGCAACTGGTACCAGCACGATCCCGCCCATTGCGGCATCACGTTGGTGTCCCGGCGGTAGGTCTGCACACCATCACCCAAGTCCAGCTGGACCTCAACCCAGTCGGTGGCCTTGGCCAGCGGCGGGGCCGGCTCGGAGTCGGCGTCGTCCGGGTCGAACGTGGTCGGCGAGTAGTCCTCCACGTCTGGCAGTTCGACAGGCAGCATCGACTCGGGCAACGGGTGCGGTCGGCCGTCGGTGTCGTAGACGATCGGGAACGGCTCGCCCCAGTACCGCTGCCGGGCGAACAGCCAGTCGCGCAGCTTGTACTGCACGGTTGCATCGCCGGCGCCGTTGGCCTCCAGCCAGTCGGTGATCGCCTTCTTCGCCTCCTCGACGCCCAGCCCGTCCAGGAACGAGGAGTTGATCGCGGGGCCCTCCCCCAGGTAGGCCTGCCCGTCGAAACCGTCCGGTGGGGTGACGGTGCGCACGATCGGCAGCCCGAAGGCCTCCGCGAAGTCCCAGTCGCGCTGGTCCTGCCCGGGCACCGCCATGATCGCGCCGGTGCCGTAGCCCATCAGCACGTAGTCGGCGATAAATATCGGGATCTGGCGGCCGGTGGCCGGGTTGGTGGCATAGGCCCCGGTGAAGACCCCCGTCTTGTCCCGGCTCTCCTGGCGCTCCAGTTCGGAGCGCTGCGCGGTGGCCCGGCGGTAACCGGCGATCACCTCCGCCGGGGTGGCGGTCCCACCGGTCCAGCGACTGTCCACCCCGGGCTGCCATTGCTCGGCGGTGATCTCGGAGACCAGCGGGTGCTCCGGCGCCAGCACCAGGTAGGTCGCGCCGAACAGGGTGTCCGGGCGGGTCGTGAAGACCTCGACGTTGGTAGCTCTCCAAGTACCCCCGGACCCCCGGTTGGTGGTACGTGAAGAGCCACCAACACCGAACCGGATTCGGGCGCCGTGGGAGCGGCCGATCCAGTTTCGCTGCATGGTTTTGATCTTGTCTGGCCAGTCCAGCCGGTCCAGGTCGTCGAGCAGCCGGTCGGCGTAGGCGGTGATCCGCATCATCCACTGCCGCAGGTTGCGCCGGAACACCGGGAAGTTGCCGCGGTCACTGCGGCCCTCGGCGGTGACCTCTTCGTTGGCCAGCACGGTGCCCAGACCCGGGCACCAGTTCACCGGGGCCTCGGACAGGTAGACCAGCCGGTGCGAGTCGATGATGTCCTGCTGCTCGGCACAGGTCAGCTCGGACCACTGACGACCGTCCGGTGTCGACCGCGTGCCCTGCGCGTACTCGGTCTCCAACTCGACGATCGGGCGAGCCCGGCGCGTCCCCGTGTCGTACCACGCGTTGTAGATCTGCAGGAAGATCCACTGGGTCCAGCGGTAGTAGTCGACGTCGGTGGTGGCGATCCGGCGGCGCTCGTCGTGGCCGAGCCCCAGCCGGCGGATCTGCGCCAGGTAGCGCTCGATGTTCGCCTCGGTGGTGCTCCGCGGATGAGTGCCGGTCTGGGCCGCGTACTGCTCAGCGGGCAGCCCGAACGCGTCGAAGCCCATGGTGTGCAGCACGTTGCGCCCGGTCATCCGGTGGTAGCGGGCGAAGACGTCGGTGCCGATGAAGCCCAACGGGTGCCCGACGTGCAGCCCGGACCCGGACGGGTAGGGGAACATGTCCTGCACGAAGAGCTTGTCGTCAGGCACCGCAGCGCCGTCTGAAGGGCGCAGATTCCCCACCGGGTTCGGCGCGTGGAAGGTTCCCCGCTCGGCCCAGCGGCGCTGCCAGCGGCGCTCGATCTCGCCGGCCAGCGCCGCGGTGTAGCGGTGCGGCGGGACGTCCCCGGCGTCGGTGCTGCTCATGATCGTCCTTTCGAGCTCGCTGTGAACCTCGACATCTGTCGATCGTCGACATCCCCAGGAAACAGAAATCCCCCCAGGGCGATGAGGCCGTGAGGGGTCGCCGCGCTGACAGGTCCGCTGGTCAGCGCGGCCTGGGAAGGAGCAAGCGGGCCGTGTTCATGGCTGCCATGATAGCGGGTTGACCAACCGGTATTCCGGCGCCGGTATCGTCACCGTCGTGGCTGCCTCCGTACTGCTCGGTGTGGTGCTGCTGAGCGCCGGTGGTGCGCTGCTCACCGTCGGTCTGCTCGGCTGGCGGCAACGGCTGCCGCGCAACCGGTTCGCCGGCATCCGCACCCCCGCGACGCTGCGCTCGGAGGCGGCTTTCGTCGCGGCCAACCGGGTGGCGGCCCCACCGGTGCTCGCGGCCGGCGCAGTCAGCGCCGCCGGCGGGGTGCTGGCCTTCGGGACGGGTGGCCCGGCGCTCGCGGCGATCGTCGGGGTGACCGGCGCCGGCGTGATCGGCCTGCTGATCGCCGGCGGCCTACTGGGCCACCGCGTAGCCACCACGGTGCCACCGCCCACGGGTGCTTGCGCCGGTTGCTCCTGCGCCTACACCGCGCGACCATAACCGCGTTCTGCATCCAGACTGCACCCATAGCCAGCCCTTTTGCAGCGTTCTGCATCCAGACTGCGTTCAGGGCGGGCTACCAGGCCCGGGTGTCGGGGTGGCCTTTGAAGGGGCCTACCACCTCGGGGGTGATCCAGCCGCCGTAGAAGTCGCCGGGTTGGGGGGTTACCGGCTCGCCGTTCAGGGTCACCTCATCGAAGCGGCCGGCGTAGACGGCGACCCGGTCGGTGAGTTGCGGGTAGCGCAAGTCGGGCTGCGGGTACCACCACCCGACCTCGCGCAACGGCTCGACGCCGGGCACCTCGAGGTCGATGTAGGAAGCCTCACCCTTCCACTCACACATCGTGAGGCGCGGCGCGGCCAGCAGCGGCACCCGGAACTCGGCCCGCGGCAGGTAGTACGTCGGCGGGTGTGACGTCTCCAAGACCCGCACCACGTCATCGGAATCGAGGATGAGCGTCCCGCCGTGCACGATCCGGGCGCGGCGGCGCACCCGCTCGGCACGTGGCGGGCGCGGGTAATCCCACACCGACTCCTGACCGGGTCCGACTGGCCAGCGGCTTACCGATTCGGACTTGTCTTGACCTGCTCTTTTGGGGTTCAGCCAGTTGCGCGGCACATCGCGAGTCTACGGTCGCGCGCGAACCCGGACTGTTCGCGGACCGGTGTCGGGTGACAAAGAAAACGCCCATTACACTCAAACGGAGCATCCCAGGACGGTTTTCTGCCGGAGCGGGAAGCCTCACGGTTAGCTGGTGAGGCTCGGACTGAACATCAGCACCCGCCGCGTGGCTACCGTCGATGCCTACGCGTTTCCGTCGGTGCTGAGACGCCCCCTTTGGCTGCACGGCGGTGGTGAGGGTGGCTGCGGCGGTGCTGGGTGAAGGAGCTACTTGCTGCGCTAGCACGACATCAGTTCAACGCCGGGTCGAGGGGATAGGTGGCCAGCAGCGCCAGCGGCATGCCCTGCCGGTGCAGCACGCGACCCCACAGATCGGTGCCCGGCGGCGCCAGCACATCGTCGGGCAAGGCGGGCACCACGATCCAGTCACCGCGCTTGATCTCACCGGCGAGTTGGCCTTCATCCCAACCGGAGTATCCGGCGAACACCCGCAGCCCGCGCAGTCGCGGTGCCATCAGGTCCGGATCGGCATCGAGCTGGACCAGGGCCAGGGATCCCCGTACTTTGATCACGCCCTCGGTGTGCTCGGCGTCCACCCCGGCGGGCAGCGCGGCCACGCACAGCGCAGCGCGCTGTTCCATCGGACCGCCGACGTAGAGCGCCTGCGGCACCGTGGCGTGCGGCCCCCACAACGGCAACACGTCGCGCACCGGTACATCGCTGGGCCGGTTGAGCACCACGCCGAGCGTGCCCGAGGCGCGGTGGTCGATGACCAGCACGACGGTGCGGCGGAAGTTGGGATCCCGCAGTGCCGGGGCAGCGACTAACGCCGAACCCGCTTCCACTTCGTCCACCCCGACATCGTCTCGCATCTGGCACCAATGGCGGCAAGGACTCCGGTCACTGACGCCGAACCCACACCACACCGTTAACCTGCGTGGTCGTGACCTCGTCGCCGGCCATTGCCCTCGCACGTCGGCCTGACCGCTTAGGGGTGCGGCGATTGCTGGGCACCCGCGGGTTCGGCCGGCTGCTGACCTCCCGCTTCGCCGCGCAGTGGGGCGACGGGGTGTTCCAAGCCGGATTGGGCGGCGCCGTGCTGTTCAACCCGGAACGCCAAGCCGACCCGATAGCCGTGGCGGCCGGGCTCGCTGTGCTGCTGTTGCCGTACTCCCTGGTGGGACCGTTCGCCGGGGCACTGCTGGACCGCTGGGACCGTCGGCGGGTCCTGGTCATCGCGAACCTGCTGCGCACCGTGCCGATCGTGCTGGTGGCGCTCGCCGTCGGGACCGGGGTGGCCGGGGTGCCGTTGTACGTCGGAGCGCTGCTGGTCACCGGGGTGAGCCGGTTCGTGCTGGCAGGGCTGTCCGCGGGGTTGCCGCATGTGGTGCCACGCAGACACCTGATAGAGGCCAACGCGCTGGCCGCCACCGTCGGCGCGGCGGTCACTGTGTTCGGCGGGATCTGCGCCGTCGGGCTGCGTGGCATAGTCGGGCCGGGCAACACCGGATCGGCCTGGGTGACAGCGGGCGCGGTGTTGGGCTCACTGGTTGCGGCGGCCACCCTGGCCGGCTTGTGCCGAGGTCAGCTTGGACCGGACTCCACCGATGAGCCCAGCGAGACCACCCGCGCGGTAGCCAGGGGGTTGCGTGACGGCCTGGCCGCGGCAGTCCGGGTGCCCAGCGTGGCCGCGGGCCTGGTGGCGCTCGTCGCGCACCGGCTCTCGTTCGGCATCGCCACCCTGGTAGCGCTGCTGCTCTACCGCAACTCCTTCACCTCCAACGGGCTGCTGCTGGCCGGACTTGGCGGGGTCGGCCAGCTACTGGTCGCCGGGGCGCTCGGGTTGCTGCTCGCGGCGGTGCTCACCCCGCTGCTGGTGGCCAGGTTCGGCCGGCAGCGCACCGTGCGCGGTGCGCTGGTGGCCGCCGGTTTACTGATCGTCACTCTCGGCCTGCCGATGGTCATGCCCACGATGCTGGCCGCCGCGTTCGCCCTGTCCACGGCCGGGCAGGTGGTGAAGCTGAGCCTGGACGCCACGGTGCAGGGCGACATCGGGGACGAGGCGCGCGGCCGGGTCTTCGCGCTCTACGACACGGTGTTCAACGTCGGCTATGTGCTGGCCGTCGCCGTCGCCGCCACCGTAATCCCCCCCGACGGCCGCGCCCACGAACTCATCCTCCTCGCCGCCGCCGCCTATCTCATCGCAGCCGCCCTCTACGGCCTCATCGACCGCGGCTCCGCCGCTGCGCATTCAGCGGGCTCAGCGGGGTTATCGGACACCTCATAACCC
>JBOHGH010000095.1:0-17684 GCA_050699975.1 Pseudonocardiaceae bacterium
CCTCGGGGCCGGCCGTGACCTGGACCGCCTTACCCCCGGCGGTTGCTGCCGGTAACCGCTGGTCAGGCGCCCAGCTCGAGGTTCTGGTCACGGTCTGTGATGCCGGCTCGGCGATGTCTGTTTCCGTCGGCTGTCACCAAGGGTGAACACGGAGAGTGGCTGGGCTGCGGGTCGCCGCATCGGTCACGGTCTGGCGTCGCCGTTCGCATTGCCCGTGTCACCACCGGAAGGTGTGTGACAGCACAAATTGATGTCTATTTCCGCTGTTCAAGGCCCTGCGAATCGAGGAACGGAACAATCGGCACTGGGGGCGTGATCAGCACTCGGCCGGGTGCGGCGTGGCGGACGTCAGCCAGGGCAGACGCTCCCCCCTTAGCCGCCCGCGCCACGCCGGCGGGCGCCGGCCGCCTGCTCAGGGGGCAAGGAGACGGCCGGCACCACTGGCGGCCACCGACCGGGGGGACGCCGGTGGCCTCACCGAGCCTTCTCGGTTACTTCCCGGTCGGGCATCACCCGGCAGGGCGTGATCAGCACTCGGTCGGGTGCGGCGTGCCGACTTGCGCGCCGGTCCGTGACGGTGGGGTGGTAGGAAGCCTGTGCGGCGGCTGTGCCGCGAGTGACGACCTACCGACGCACGGAAGGGCTCACGGCCATCATGGGCAAGTTCGTTGGGGGATTGATCGGCACGCTGGTCGCGGGAGCGATCGCGCTCGGCGTGGTGCAGGGTATGGCGACAGCCCAAACAGCCGCAGCCGACACGGTGGTACACCACATTCGGGACTGCGCGGACGGGCTGGCCTTCGATCAGAAAACCAGCACCTGCACTTATGCCGGACTGATTCACTAACGGAGCAGCAGCATCCGCCGGTACGGCCACACGACGCACGCCAGGGCACCGCCAACCGGGACTGCTTACTTGGGCTTTGGCCCTCGCGCGCGCGACATCCAAAGCCCTACTGGACGATGACGGCAACGTGGTGATCGTCATCGTCGCCCGGCACGGGCACCACCACCACGTCTCGGGGTGGCGCCATCGGCTCGCTGGGCGCCGTACTCGGCGGGGCGGGCACCGGAGTAGGGGTCGGGGTCGCCGAGGGCGTAGGCACGGCTGGGAGGACCACCACGGGCGGTTCCGGCGTCGGCTCGGCGACCAGCAGGGCGACGACGACCGCCGCCAGGGCCACCAAGGCCAGGCAGCCGCTACGGGAGCTCACCGACCCCGCCGAGGGCCGAACCTGAACAGCTCCGCGACGTACCGCCCGGCCCGCACCTGCACCCCAGCGCCAGCCGCCGCCCAGGTCCACGGCAAGACGCTGGCCGCCGGCGAGCTGGCCCGGCTGGCGCTGCTGGAGAACCCCGAGCGCGACAACCCCGTAATCGCCAAGCTGGTGGGGTGCGATCCCGCCACAGTGCTGCGGGTGCGACACGAGCTGGAGGAAATACTTGCAGTGCAAGTATTTCGCGGCACTCCCGGTCCCCGCAAAGGTGGCATGTCTGCCTCACGGCGCAAGCCGAACGCGCCTCTCCTCCAAGGACGACCCGGCGATCGTCGCGGCGGTGCGGGAGGCCGTGAGTTCTCACCTGTACATCGCCACGTCAGCCCAGCCTGTGTGAGACTGTCGCCGTGGCGAGTGACGACCAGAACCGGGCTGCTGGATGGACCGACGACACCGCGGAGAACTTCTACACCAACGCCATGATGGTGGCTGCGGGCCCGTTCGATGTGACGTTGGTGTTTGGACATCAAGACCACGCCCATGCCACAGCAGGGGCACAGCCCGTGAGCCGCGAGGTAGCGCGGGTGGCGATGAGCTGGGCACACCTCAAGTCCATGCTTCCGCTGCTTGCCAAGCTGGTCGCCAGCTACGAAACTCAGTTTGGCGAGATACCGGCGCCGGGGTTCGAGGAGAACTGGAAGGAGTGACCGTGATGACGACCACGACCGATCACGCGCCAGCTCTCCAACACCCGGCTCAGGTAGACAACGGATCGATTCAGCTGAGCCCAGAGGTCGCCCGCGCGGCACAGCCCGGGCCAGATGCGTCACAGGCGCTCGCCCTGCACTCCCAACGCATCCTTGAGGGCGAAGAGACGCCGCCGGCTCCAGACGCACGAGCGAAGTTGGCCGCTCTGCTCCACAAAGTCACCCGATGGCCGATGTTCTTGGAACATGGCGACGAGGAGGCTGCGCGCACCTACGTCTCACGCCTGTGGGCGGAGGATTGGGACAGTGGCGGAGACTCGGTCTACGACGATCTGTGATCAAGCCTGACTGGGGAGATTCCCCAGTGGCGTGCTCCGCGCAGCAAGCCCAAGGCGGACGGCAACCCGGCTCAGCCGCGCTTAGCCCGAAGGTCCGCGTAGTACTGGCGTTCCTCGGCCTGTGCGGCCCGGCACGCGGCGACGAGCTCCGGGAAGGCCCCTGGATAGTCCCGCCAGAGCAACAGCGCCTCGGCGTCGTCGACGTCCGCTTCGGTCAAGTCGTACTCGCCGAGCCGGCCGACGCAGAGCACCCGACGCTTGGCCAGGGGTAGGCCGCCCGCGCCAGGCCTGGTGTGCAGCCAGACCTCCCAGGAGCGAATCTCGTTGTCACGCGCGAGCTGCCGCCGAGCCCTGTTCAGCGCGTTGCGGATGCTCGGCGACTCGGCGCCGCTGGGAAGGGTGTAAGCAGGCCAGGCGCTGTCCTCGTGAAGGTGGTACGAGTAGGCCGAGGAGAGCGCGGGCAGCGGCCACAACCGCAGTGGCCCCCCGTACTCGCTGTCCTCGGCGGTGCGTTCGAGGGTGTCGAGGATGAACCTCTGAACCCGGCCGTAGCCTCTGCTCATGGTCTAAGTGTAGCAGGGGCCATACTACACTTAGGTGGAGGGAGCTCACCGCCCCCGCCTCCGGTAGTCGTTCCGCCCGCGCCACACCCCGGCGGGAGTCGTACCGGGCGCGCTGGAGGGTGGTCCGAAATGTCAGGCGGCTGACGAAACGGACCAGTCCGCGCGTCCCACCAGCGGCCGGCGAACACACCGACCGTGTCACCCGGTCACCGCCCGCTCGGCCGCCAGCCGCTCCCGCCGCCACCCGCGTAGGGAGTCCAGGTCGTACAGGCGGGTGGTGCCCGACCAGCCGACCGGCTCGGGAAACCTGTCGTCTCGCTCGGAGCACTTCCGCAGCGCCGCCAGACTCATCTCTGGCCCCGGCAGGAGTGGCAGTACGTCCCGCAGGCCAACCGCTGTCGCAGCTACGACATGTCGTAGCTGTTTCGCGACATCAGGGGCGGTGATCGAACGGTCCCGTTCACCCAGTTGGGGCAGCCGGCCAGCGCCCTTGGAAGCCCAGGCGCGGGCCTCTTCGTCGGTCAGGTAGGCCACCTGGCACTCGTGCGCCTCGCCGCCCTTCACCACCTGCCAGCGGCCGAGCACGTTGGACCGCTTGGGCGGGTTACCGGCCTCCGGGGCGAGCATCTTCCAGCTGTTCGAGCTGTAGCGGGTGAGGCAGCGGGTGGCGAAGTTCTCCCGGGCCTCCGGGCCGCCGATCGCCCGGGCGGTCAGCATCTGGGCGACCGCGATCACGTTCAACTTGGTGGAGCGGCCCATGAACAGCACATCCCGCAGCGCGGCGACGGCGGGCGACGTCTTCGGGTCGCCCTTCACCCGGATGTTCTCCCAGTAGAACGCCAGCCGGGAGAGGGTGGCATTCATTTCCTCTGCCACCAGGGTTACGCGGGGACCGAGCTCGGCGTCCGGGTCGTCCGAGGCCACGTTCCGCCGCTCCGCCTCGGCCCCGATGGCGACCAGCGCGTCGTGAATGTCGGGGAGGTCCTTGCAGTACAGGACATTGGGCAGCCCGAACGCCCAGCGGTGCGAGGACCGCTTGAAGTCCAGGACGACCGCCACCCCGTCGTGGTAGAGGTTCTGCGCGACCAGTGCTTTCACGAGGGTGGATTTCCCGCCTCCTGAGCCGGCCGACACCGCGATGTGAGGACTGTCGTCGATGAGGTCGCAGTCCACCACCGCACCACCCACACCGAGCCCCAGAAGCGGGGCGGTGGGCGACGCCGCGACCACGAGATCACGCACCTGGCCCCACACGACCCGCTCGGGTGTCCGCTGCCTCGGCCGGACAACCACCTTGGGGTGGACACCGTTGGCCGTCCAGCTCGCCACCGGGTCGGTAATGCCCAGCCGGGTGGCGATGATGGAGACCACGTTCTTACGCACGTCGGCGGTCGCGTGCCACCACGGCGGTACCCAGAACACCACCCCGGACGTGTCGGGGCTCTTGAAGTCGCGGGGCACCTCGAGGCGGGGCCGGCGCTTCCACTCTTCCAAATCGGGGAACGCGGCCAGCAGTGCCCGCTCCACCGGCCAGATGAGGTTGGTCTGGTCCCACAGCTGGTCGTGGTAGACGGGTGGCGGGAGCTGCTCCCGTCGGCCGAACAGCGGGCTCACCTGGCCGCCCCGTTCCGCCGTTCGTCCAGCAGCTTCCTGGCCTCATGCTCCGACACCCCGAGAGCGCGGCTCACTCGCCTACGGCCAGCTCCGGCCGCGAGGAGCTCGGCGACGGGATCGGGCTCGACCGGCTCCGACTCACCGGTAACCTGAGCTTCGGCCGGGGGCGCCACATTACGCGCGCTAACCAACCAGGCCCCGCGCTCCCGGCCCATCTCCTTACCCTCGGGTCCTGCTTTCGAGGGCTCTGCGTCCAGCTCAGCGCCCTCTGTGCGGCCGCTGACGGGCGACTCATCGCCGCCGGTCACCCAGTCCGCCCCGGCCTCACTGGCCTGCTCAGCGGCCGTACGGAGCACGATGACCAGCGTTTCTATGGACACCGCGAGCGCCACCGGCGGCCAGGCCGCGATCAGCTGCGCCACGAGCTCGGGCCGAGCCGCCGCCACGTTGGCCGCCAGGCTTGCCACGATGCCCAGCGTCAACCCGAGCCATGGCACCACGCCGGCGGGCTGACGGTGACGGCGCCGGTCGACGATGGCCAGGGTGGCGGCCACCAACATCCCGTCGACCGCCAACGGGATCAGCACCGAACGCCACGACTCACCGTGCTCCATCGCGAGGTCGTGCATGTGCGCGTAGCTGACGACGGCCGCGACCATAGCGACCAGCAGCACGCTGGCCACGGCGGTGTGGCGGGTGAGTCGAGAGGTCACCGCTTCACCCAAGCCAAGGCGAGCAGTCCGACGACCATCAGCAGCAGTAGCCCGAGCGACTCGGTCACCCCCGCCAGCACCGCCACGGCGAGGAAGCTCAGTACGTAAACCCAGCCGCTGGGCGGCTTGCGCACGAGCCGGGGGTGGTGCGGGCAGCAGCAGCCCGGTGGATGGGGACGCTTCATTGCCGACCGTCCCGATCACCGCTCTGCACCTCATCCACCGCAGTTGAGCCTGTCGCACTCTCTCCGTCACCACCGGCTACAGGGCGTGACTGGTCCTCCGCAGGACCACTCGTCGCACTCTCTCCGTCACCACCGGCTACAGGGCGTGACTGGTCCTCCGCAGGACCACTCGTCGCACTCTCTCCGTCACCACCGATTACGTCCTGTTCCTGCTGGTCAGAGGTGCGGACCAAATCCGAAGTAGGAGCAGGAGCTTCGGATTTGGCCCGCACCCGGGGAGCCGCCTGGGTCACCGCCGACCTCCCCGCCGCCGGCCGCCCCAGTGCACGGAGCCCGGACCAGGTGTGTCGAACGAGTGCCGCTCGGTGCGGTGGGAGTACGACCAGCGCCACACCTCATGGGCGAAGCTCGGGAAGACTTCCCCAGCTTCCCGGTCCCAGAGCTGATCATGGTAGACCGGCGGCGGAAGCTTCTCCCGTCGGCCGAACAGCGGGCTCACCGCGCACCCCGCTCCAGCTGCCGGGCGGTGATCTCATCCCGCTGGGCGGACAGCTCGGCGCCGGTGGACTCTCGCCCTGCCGACTCCCGCAGCCGGCCGTACCGACGCCACAGCCCGGCCCGCTCCCGCAGCAGCCGGGCCTGGCCGGCGGCGTCCCCGGCTCGCTCGGCGTCGAACAGATCTAGGTCGACGTGATCCATCTCCTCGGTGAGGATGTCCAGCTCCGCGTCGGTCACCGGGCACGCATCCAGGAATCCCACCGCTCGACCATGAGCGCAAGGAAGAGCAGCACCGCGAGCCCGGTGAACCACGCATCGTCGACGAGGAAGCCGTGCACCAGGCACACCCAGCCGAGGGCGGAGAAGGTGAGCCACGTGCGGTTGCGCGGGTTCATCGGGCACCCCACAGCGGGAGCCGCGTCCAGGGCTCCGCGCCGTCGATCTCCTCGGCGCAGGACCAGCAGGCATCCGGGTGGGGCGAGCTGTCGGGCTCGAAGTCGTGGCCGCAGCGCCAGCACTCCACCCGAGGCGACAGGACCAGGCCGAGCTCGGTGCTCACCTGGTCACCTCGATCTCGTCGGCCAGCGCGAGCAGCTGTGCGGCCAGTTCGCGGCACTGGGCCGGATCTAGGTGCGCATCGGCCGAGGCGACCCACGCGGTGGACGTCAAGTCGAGCCGCACGACGGCCGGGGCGGACGGCTCGTACGCCAGGGCGGTGACGGTGATTTCGGCGTCGAGCACCTCGAGGTGGACGGGTGCCTCGGCGGGGGTGGTGGGCAGGGTTGGTACTGGGATGATGTTCATGGGTGGGTCCTCCTGGGGGACTTACCAAGGGGCCGGCCGGCACTGGGGTGCCGCGTTCCGGCCCCGCCTTTTTGGGTTGGGGGTCGGGTAGCTCGACCCGGTGGGAGGACCACGCGCAAAGGGCAAGATCAGCACGCGGGCCGTGCTGGGGCCGTCGCGGAACGGGCAGACGCAGGGTGCCCCGGGAACACGCGGGAACACCCGTGAAGTCGGTTGGTGCAGGTCAGCGGCGGTACCCGAGGGGTATCGGCAGGTCAGCCGGTCGAGCGCATCGGCCCTGTCACCAGACCAGGAGGGACTGGTGCGCGTCCGCCGGCAGTAGGCCCTGACCTGTGTGAATGGGGCCGTCATGATCATCGGGGTCGCCCCTGGGCCGTGGCAGCTTGCGCCGGGCCCTCTGTCGGGGCCGTCCACGCCGCGTCGATGGCTTTCCGGGTGCGGTCGTCGGCGCCGGGCAGCAGGTGCCCGTAGGTGCTCAGCACGAGCGCACCTCCGTCGCTGTGGCCGAGTCGCTCGGCGACCGCGACGACTGATTCCCCGGCGGCCAGCAAGATCGATGCGTAGTGGTGTCGAAGATCGTGAGGCGTCGTGCTCGGGGAGAGCCCTACCTTGCGCACAGCTCGGGGGAATGTTCGTCGGATGCTCTCGGTCAGCGGGCCGCCCGCCTCGGTGTGGAAGATCAACCCGTCCGAGGCTGGCGGGAACTTCCGGATGTGCTCAGCCAGCGCTTGGCTCACTACGGTCGGCAACGGCAGCGTGCGGACCGACCGGGGCGTCTTCGGCGCCTGGTGCTCGCGGGTGACCCGGTCCATCTGCCGCTCGATTCGCACCGTGCGGCCGAGGAAGTTCACGTCGTCCACCCGAAGCGCGATCAGCTCGCCGACGCGCACACCGAGCCCCGCCTGTACGAGCACGAGCGCGCGGTACCGGGGAGACATGGCGTCGGAGAGCCGTTGAACCTGTTCGACGGTCAGCGGCACTACGCGCGGCCGGTCGACCCGAGGAATGGCGATTCGGGTGGTGGTGAACGGCGAGACACTGATTACTCGGTCGGCCACGGCGGCGGTGAACGCGCCCCGGACCACCTTGACCAGCGACTGCACCGTGGACGGCGCCAGCACGGCCGAGCGGTCGGTAATCCAGGCTTGCACCTCGCTGGGCCGGACGCTGGCCAGCCGCAGCTTGCCGAACGGCAGGGGCTCGATGTGACAGCGGATGAGACTAGCCCACCGCTCGCGGGTGCTGGCACGATGCGGCCTGCCGGCGGCGTACCGGGTGACGCACTCGGTGACCGTGGCGTCGGTCGGCTCGACCCACTGGCCGCAGTGCGCTTTGGCCTCCTGCTCCACGAGGTGCCGCCGGGCGCGGGCCTGGGTGCGGTAAGCACCGCAGTACTCCGCGTGGCCGTCCACGGTGATCCACACCTGATAGCGCTTGTCCGGGTTCTTCCCGTGACGCGCGGTCGGCTGCTTGTCCCGGGTGAACCACCGGTCCTTGATATGGCCCACGGGTTCAGTCCTCCCCGGGGGATGGAAGCTGGACGCCTAATTCACGGGCACGGGAGTACACGCTGTCGGGGACCTTGGGTGCGGGGGCACCGTCCTTCTCGATCGCGGTGATCGCCTGGCCGAGCAGAGTAAGAGCGGACCGGTGGCGACTTGCTTCCCGTTCGGCGGCTTCCACCAGGTACTCAGCGTTGCCCAGAACGTCCACCTCATCCCGCTGGTGGAGAGCTTTCAACGCCCCCCACATCTGGATGACGGACCGGACAATACGCCCCACAGTGGCCCACTCAGCAGTGCGTGGGGTGTCGGCTAGGTGAGTTTGCCCGGTGATCCACCCGAGCGCCACGTACTGATCCAAGTCCGCGCCTCGGGTCACGGGGAACATGGCCACAGTGCGCGGATCGGCTAGCAGGCTGACCAACGGCGCGCCCAGCACGTAGCTGAGCGCGATCAGTTCCTGGACGGTCACCGCGTCGCGGCCGGCCGTATCGCCCCGGGTGCGCGATCCTCGCTTTTCAAGATTCACAACGGTTGCCCGCTTCCACGGGATTCCGCACTTCTCGTCCATCGCCTCAGCGAGGTCTGCCTGGGACATGCCGGCCTGTTCGCGCAGGTCACGCACCCGGTCGGCGATTATGGCAGTGATCGGCTCTGCTGACGGCCGGGCTGTCTCTTGGGGAGCCACGCGCCCACGATAGCCCAAAGTCAGGTGAATCGACACCCCAAGCCTTCACGGGCCAGCCCGGTTGACATCGCTCAGTTCCCGTGCTATCCCTTGAAATGTCCATCTGGTCGCCCATCTAGGCGCCAGAGTGTCAGCTGGATCGACTTAAGGAAGGTCGGCGATGGGCACGATCAACGGGATCGCGGAGCAGGCGCGTCTGGACTACGAGGACGACGCCTTGCTGAAAGAGTCCGAGGCGGCCTCGTTCCTGCGGTGCGCGCCCAAGACCCTCGCAAACCAGCGTTCGCGGGGAGAGGGCCCGGCCTACGTGAAGTTCCGGTCCGGAGCCATCCGGTACCGACTCGGTGACCTTCGGGCCGAGCTCCGGTCGCGGACCGTCACCCCCGGCCCGGCCGCCTAAGCCGCGCCACGACGCACGCTCCCCAAGCCAGAAGTGTCGAGAAGCCGATGAGCCGAAGTAGCCCCAGAAATGCGGAAGGGGCCCCCGCCCAGGAGCCCCGAACCGCCAACAACACCACTGACGACAGCACGCAGCTTACCGTCAGTAGGGCGCTCTGCGCGACCACGATCCCGGCTGGCCTACTGGTCCTCGAGGTCGAGGTGCTCGACCCGGACGGGTTCCGCGCACAGCCCGCCATGTTCGCCCGGCGCTGCCCGAACTGCCGCCACGCCCACACCTTCAGGGGGTCGCTCGGTCCGCGCCGGCTGCGCTGCGGCGGGCTCGCGCTGCTGGTCGCCGAGGGTGCGGCGGCGTGATGGACGAGATCACCTTCGACCGAGAGCACGCCCTCCAGTATCTGACCTTGATCTATGAAGGCCTGCCCGGCTTGATCAACGTCGTCAGCACGGGCGACTGGCGTGGACGGTTCTTCCCCACCGACTCCACGGGACTCCGCGCTGCGTCGATCTACACCGAGAACCTGGACACGGTGCGGCAGCCGCAGGGCGTCTACGTGCGCACGACCACGCTCAGCGGAGCACCGAAGACCGGTCGGGGGCTCGCGGAGCACACCCTCGAAGTGCCGATGTTGTGGGGCGATGTCGACTACGGCACCGACGGGCACAAGGGCTCGAAGCTGCCGCCGCACAGCATCGCCGCCGAGGCGATGATCAAGGCTTCTGGTCTGCCGGACCCGACGCTGATGGTGCACTCCGGCGGCGGGCTCTACCCGCTGTGGGTGTTCGCCGAGCGGCCCGAGCCCGAGCTTGCCGCCAAGCTGTCCGAGGGCGTGCAGCAGGCCCTGGCGGTCGCGCACGAGCGGCACGGATTCACGTACGGCACCGGCGTTGGTGACCTCGCCCGGGTGCTGAGGTTGCCGGGCAGCGTGAACCGCAAGCTGCCAAACGAGCCGCGCGCCTGCTATGTCGAGGTGCACAGCGGCGCGCTGGTGACTCCGGACATGTTCCCCACCGTCGAGCCGGTGAAGCGGCCCGCCCCGAAGTCGTCGCCGCGCGCATCGGCAAGCAGCAACGGCCGGCGTGGCCCGTTCGACGCGCTCGCCGACACCGCCTCGTGGGCGGACATCTTCGAGCCGGCCGGCTGGACCTTCGTGAAGACCGAGCGGTCGGGCGCGGAGCTCTGGCTGCGGCCCGGCGGAGCGGACTCCGAGTACAGCGCGCGGGCCTTTGAGTTCAACGTGGTCATCCATAGCGAGGCTGCGGGGTTGCCCTCCGGTGCCGGTCAGAAGTTGACCAAGGCGAGGCTGTTCGCGCACCTGCACCACGCTGGCGACGAGTCCGAGGCCGCCTGCGACTTGATCGCGGCCAGCCGGGGCGAGGGGTGCACCGAGGCCGCCGCCGCGCTGCCCAAGATAGTGCTGTCCGCCATCCGCGAGGCGTGCCCGTCCGATGATGGGCATGTTGAAATCGCGGCCAGCCCTGAGGAGCTGGCGAGCTGGCTGGACATCTTCACCTCGAACCAGCACCCCGAGCGGCTGGTTCGGCGGTACGGCTGGATGACCGCGGACTCCCCGAGCCGACTCCCTCGTCACACGCTGCACCTGATCGCCGGGGCCCTCGCCGGTGACTTTCCCGCCGAGCACGCTGTGCGGGCGCTGGTCGCCGCGCATCAGCACCACGGCGGCTCTGATCCAGCCCACCCGCGCCGGTTGCTGTCCGTGGCGCTGGGCGCTGTATTGAACGCGGCGGTGAGTGCCTGATGAGCGCGAACCGGATCAACGATCTCCTCAGCGGCGCCGCTAACCGGGGTGCCCAGCCGGGCGACCCGTGGGACCAGCCGCTGCCACTCGGCTGGCATATCGACGCGCCGCCGTTCCCCGAGGGCGTGTTCCCGCCGGCCGTCGAGGAGTACGTGTCCGCGCTGACGGAAGCTACCCAGACCCCCCGGGACCTGCCCGGCACGGTGGCGCTGGGGATTCTTTCCGCCAGCATCGGCGGCCGGGTCGACGTGCAGTGCCCGACCTGGATCGAGCCGACGAACCTGTTCGCGGTGCCGGTACTCGCTCCGGCCAGCAGGAAATCAGCAGTGGTCTCGGCGTGCCGGGAACCGCTGGTTGATGCTGAGCGGCAGCTGCGCGAAACAATCGGCAATGACGTTCATGACTCCCAGACTCGGTGGGAGGTGCTGAGCAAATCCGCCGAGGCCGCGAAGGCTAAAGCCGCCAAGACCGGCGACCTGGGTGACATGGACGATGCTCTGAAATCCGTACGGACAGCGGAGGAAGCGCGGGAGCAGATCGTGGGATGGCCACGACTGTCCACATCCGACGCAACCCCCGAGGCTCTTATTGGACTGCTCGCCGAACAGGGTGGTCGAATCGCCGCGTTATCCGCCGAGGCGGGAGTGTTCACCGCTCTTACTGGTCGGTACACCCAGAAACCTAATCTCGACCCGGTGCTCATGGCGCACGCCGGCGACACGATCACGGTTGACCGGCGCTCCCGGCCACCCGAACACGTCGACCACCCGGCCTTAACCATCGTCGCCTCGATCCAGCCCTACGCGTTGCGGGAGATGGTCAGCCGGGACGACTTCGCCGGCCGTGGCCTGCTCGCCCGCGTGCTGTGGTCGTTGCCGGCGGATAACACGGGCCACCGGCGGGTACGGGACGTCGAACCGGTACCCGACGCGGTCGCAGCCAAGTACCGCGCCCGGATCACCGCCCTGGCGACGTGGGCCGCGAGTAAGGAGGATCGGACCGTCGTCAAGCTCGACGACGCCGCGACTGACCTGTTCCTCGACTACGCCGAGCATGTGGAGCGACTGCTACGGCCGACCGCCGCGCTCGGCGAGTACCGGCTGACCCGGGAGTGGGGCGGGAAGCTCGTCGGGGCGGTTGCCCGGATCGCCGGTTGCCTGCACGCCGCCCGAGGGCGGGACACGCTGCACGAACCGATCGGCGCGGCCACCGTCCGGGACGCGATCCGCCTCGGCGAGTACTACCGGGCGCACGCCGTGCTGGCGTTGACGCCAGCTGACGACCAGCGGACCGAGGCGGCGCGCACCCTCCTCGGCTGGCTGGTCGAGAAAGACATGAAGGCTTTCAAGGTCCGGGACCTGCAGCGCACCGGCCCGGGCGCGCTCCGCAAGGGGGACGTCCTCGGCCGCCTGCTGGACTACCTGGCCCATCTCGGGTGGGTTCGCCCCAGCGCCGCCGGCGGGTACGAACTGCACCCGGACGCCGACGAACTCCTAAACCGTCGCGACACCTGCGACAACTGCGACACCGAGGAAGAAACCCCAGGTCAGGACACCTACACCCCACCAGAAGACCTGTCGCAACCCGCTGCGACAGGCTGCGACAACACGCCAGGCCTTGGCCAGCCTGTCGCAACTTGTCGCAGCGACCTGCGACAGGCTGGCGACACGTCGAAACCGCCGCTGACCAGGGAAAACCCCGGACGTGTCGCAGATGTCGCAATGGTTGACGCGCTCGACCATCAGCCGAGGCTGGTGGTGGACCTCGCCAAGCTGGCCGGGATGGATGTCTGGAGCGCCGAGAAGGCGCTCAAGCGGCTCGCCGCCGACGGGCACGCCACCTACCACCCGAGCGGCAATGGCACGCCGGCCGCCTGGTCCAAGGTGGCCGCGACCACCCCGCCGCTCCCCAAGTCGTTGGCCGGCGACCTGGCCGGCGAGAGCCCCTTCTAAGCCCCAGGGAGAGACATGAAGTCAGAAGTCGATCCGGGCCCCGAGCTCGGCGTCGCGGAGGACCAGGATGCCGACGGTTTCACCGCCTGGTTGCTGGCTCGTGCTGAGCAGGGTGACGTCACCGACGCGCCACCGGCCGGTGATCTGGACGACGTCACGAAACTGGCCCGCGCGATGAAGCAGTGCGTCAGCCGGGGGTGCCTGGGTGTAACCGCCAGCCCGACCGTGTTCGATCTGGTCGCCCACGCCGGCCGCCACGCCGGGGACGCCGGGCTCAAGGACTGGACCCGACGAGCGTTCCGGCTGGCTGTACTCGAGCATGAGACCTCCCGTGGCGGCGGGGTGGAGGAGCCCACCGAGACTAACGCCCTCGAGCTGACCAAGCGGCCGGAGTTCCAGGCCCGCGCGGAAGCCGTCGGCTGCGGCCGAGAGTGGCCCTACGGTCCCAACGTCAGGCACCAGTCCCGCCTCGACCTGGTCGACTGGGCGGAGCCGCTGCGGCTGCGCTGGGCCCCCAAGGGCAGGTGTCTCCACTGGCTGACCAAGGGCCGATGCGGCGTCGCGGTATGCACCCACCACCAGGGAGTGTGGTTCGACCACCCCAGCGGCTGGACGCGCGACAGCAAGCCGGACCGGCTGATCATCCAGCCATACCAGCTGGCCGGCGACGATCTGTCCCGGATGGCTGCGCTGGCTGAGCTGTACCACGTGGAGCTGTCTGTTCGCGGGGCAGGTTGGTACGGGAGCCCGACCGTCTGGATCGCGTTTCGCAGGCAGCAGACCGTCGCTCCACTCAAGCCGAAGGTGCCGCTGGTCTGTCCCCGGTGTTCCGGCCCGGTGGAGCCAGCTGGCCACCCCGACTTTCCGACGCACGACGGCCGGCCCGTGTTCGCCTGCAACCACTGTCGGGAATACGTCGAGCCAAACGAGCTAACCGAAGAGAGGAAGTGAACATGTCCGTCACTGAAGAGCCGACCTGTTACACCGGTTTGAATGACCCGGTCCGCGTTGATGTCTTCTACGAGTACCGCGACACCGACAACGAGCATGTCGCCCTGGTCGCCACGTTCGATGACGGCCGGCCGCCAGTCGAGTTGACATTCGATCCGATCAGGGCGGGAAACATCGCGTCGCTGCTAATGAAGGCATGCGACGCATGGGAAGCGCATAACTACGAGCAGGGAGAAGCTATGGGCCTGCTCGCCGGCATCGAGCCACACCGCCATGGGGATGGCCCGTCAGCCGAGGAGACCACCCCATGAACACCACCGCCAAGCGGCTCGGCGACCAGCTCAGCCGCGGCGACCACGAGCGCCCGCTGACCCTCCCCGCCAACACCGGCGGTACGACCAGACCGGAGGCGCCATGAAGACCTTCGACATTGACCCGCGGGAAGTCGAAGACGCCCTCGTCACGATCGCCAAGCACACCCCGCTCTGCGTGGAGATCGGCCGGCCGATCGCCGCTCTCCGATCCGGCGACACGGTCGTGATCCAGAACGAGGACCGAGACATCTGGCTGGTCGACACCGACACCGTCGGCTCCTATGTCCAGATCGGCGACCAGTGGGTCTACGACCAATGGCGCTGGCGAATCCCCACCGGCCACCTCGCGGGCTATGATCTCCCGTAGGAAGTCCCGCCCAGTGGCGGCGTCGCCCGCAAGCCTCACCCGTCAGGGTGACGCCATACGCCTCAGCGACGCTCAGCCCGGCGAGACCCTGGGAGCCGCGCCGCCGGCCCGTACGGGCCCGCGTAGACGCCGCCCCTTCGCTTCCCTATGCCCGCGTGTCCTCGATTGGGGCCCGAATATGCCTCTAACCGCAGCATTCCCCGCGAAGATCAAGTCAGTGTCCCCGTCTATGTCCGGCGACGGAGCCGGCCAATTCACCGCCCTGGTGTCCGCGTTCAACGTCATCGACTCGGCCGGCGACGTCGTCATGCCCGGAGCATTCACGCGGAACCTCGGCGAATGGGCCGAATCCGGACACCGAATCCCAGTGGTCTGGAACCACAAGAGCGATGACCCGTTCGCGTTCGTCGGTGAAGTACTCGAAGCACGCGAGACCGACGCCGGCCTCGAAGTCACAGGGCAGCTAGACCTGGACGACCCGCACGCCACGAAAGTCCACGGGCTATTGAAAGGCCGGCGCGTTCGCGGGTTCTCGTTCGCCTATCAGGTGAAGGCATCCCGGCCTGGTGAGCGCGACGGCCGCCGCGTCAACGAGCTGCTGGACCTGGATGTCTACGAGGTCGGGCCAACGCTCAACCCGTGCAACCGGGCCGCGGAGCTGCTCGACGTCAAGACCGAACCCAACCCCGCCGAGGTCGCCATCGGATGGGTCCACTCCCTCGGCGCCGCTCCCCAACTCACACCCGCCGGCCTGGCCCGGTGGCTCACCGACATGGAGACCCGATGAACGTCAAGCAGGAGTACGACCAGACCCTCTCCGCCGCCCGGGCCCTCGCCACCAAGGCCGAGGGACGCGAGTTCACTGAACAGGAACAGCTCGTCGCGGCCGAGCTGCAGCGCAAAGTCTTCGAGCTGGAACCGCGGGTCAAGCAGGCCGAACAGGACGCGGCGGTGAAGGCCGCGATCGCCGAGCTCGGCGGCGCCATCGGCCTCGGCGCGTCCAGCAAGACCGACTCCTCCGGCCGTCCGGTGGAACAGAAGAACGAGCCGGCCAAGGTCGACAGCAAGGCCGTCCAGATGCCCGAGTGGGCTATGAAGGGCCGTCCCCGCACAGGCTGGGTCAAGTCCACCATGGACAGGATCGAGAAGATTCAGACCGCGACCGGGGGTAAGGCGCTGGTCAGCGGCTCGATCGACGTGGCGCAGCCGATCGCCCCGGACATCATCCACATCGCTCAGGCTCCCGCACGGCTGCTCGACCTGCTCGTCGAACGCCAGCGCATCGACGGCACCAACACCTTCGAGTTCGTCCGGCAAAGCACGCGGACCAACAGCGCTGCCCCGGTCGCCGACAACGCGACGAAGCCCACCAGCGTGTACACCGTCGCCGAGGTAGAGAGTCGGGTGGTCGTTCTCGCGCATTTGTCGGAGGCATTGCCGGAGCGCCTGCTGGCCGACCACCGCAACCTGGAGACCTTCCTCACCAGTGAGATGGAGGAGGGATTGCAGCGGGTGCTGGAGGAACAGATCGTCTCCGGCTCCGGGACCGGCGAGAACCTGACCGGCCTGTTGAACACGAGCGGAATCCTCACTCAGTCGTGGAACACCGATCTCATCAACACGCTACGCAAGGCAATCACCGCCATGGAAGTCATCGGAGAGACGCCCACGGCATGGGCAATGCACCCGGCAGATGTAGAGGTACTCGACATGCTGGCCGATAACGAAGCGCGCCATTTCTGGGACGGCCCGCAGCGGCAATTGACCACCGCTCCACTCTGGTCACTGCCAGTGGTCAAGTCCACGGCGATCCCGACTGGCACCGCCGTCCTCGGCGACTGGAAGCATCTGCGCCTGGTGGTGCGCCAGGACGCCACCCTGGACTTCGACCGCAGCGGCGTCCTGTTCCAGAAGAACCAATTCCAGGCTCGCCTTGAGGGCCGCTATGGGGTGGCTGTGCTCCGCCCCTCGGCGTTCTGCACCGTGGACCTCACCGTCTGATCCAGCGGCTGGCGGCCGGTCCCCTCAGTAGCCGACCCGCCGGTCGAGCAAGTGGTCCCGCCCGGTATCCCTCCACGGGCCGGGCGGGACCACACCCTCACCCAAGGAGGTGAGCGGTGCCCATACGCCAGGGCCGAGACGGTGCTCGCTGGCTACACGTCCGCGCCCGGCTGGTCCGCACGTGGCGACTCGACGGTGCTGCGTGCTGGCTGTGCAGGCAGCCGATTGACTGGTCTCTGCCGCGGCGCCATCCCCTGGGCGGCACGGCCGATCACCTGGTGCCGTTGTCCGCCGGCGGTGACCCCAACGACCCGGGCAACCTGGTCCCGGCACACATGGTGTGCAACAGCAGACGAGGCAACCGATCGGCGGTCACGGTCAGCAGCGGTCAGGTGAGCACGCGATCAAGGGCCTGGTAACACACAGTGATATCACGCAGAGTGACACCAAATGTGGATCAACGATCACGGTCGCGCACAGTAACCGACACTCCGCACAGCTCTGACCTGCGAGTATCACTAATCGTGACTGCACCGGGTAAGGGGGTCGCAATCATGGCTCGCCCCAAAAGGCAGACCCCCGCTTTCGTGGATGTTTCTCTCCCCGCGCGGTTTGACGGCCGCGAGGCCCTGGCCTGCACGAACAGTAACCGCAGGTCAGAGGCCTTGCAACGCTCTGACCTGCGGTTTTGGCGGGCCGTGGGACGGCCTGTGTAAAAAATCGTCCACGAGAGCTGGGGGTCTGCCCTCGCAGCCGGCCGTGATTTGGACCGCCTACCCCCCTGCTGTTGCTGACAGTAACCACTGGTCAGGGCCCTGATCGCCCGGTCTGGTCACGGTCTGTGACACGAGCTCGTCGGGGTGTCCGTTCCGCCCGGCTATCACTGTGGGTGACGACGTTCCGTGTTCGGACCGGGGGGCAGCCCGATCCGGGTCGGGCTGGAGTCGACGGTTGTCGCGGACCTGCGCGGAGCGCCGCGGGGGTAGGTGGCGTGACAGCACAAACTGATGTCTATTTCCGCTGGTCAGGGCCCTGCGAATCGAGGAACGGAACAATCGGCACTGGGGGCGTGATCAGTGTCAGTTCGACGTGTCGGACGTCAGCCAGGGCG
>JBOHGH010000096.1:0-16149 GCA_050699975.1 Pseudonocardiaceae bacterium
GGGCCGCGCTGTGGCCCCGGGCAGGGGCCAAGACATAGGCCCCGGGCAGGGGCCAAGACATGCCGCCCGACGGGTAGCGCAGATGGCGGACGTTGCACTGGCCCGGGGCAATAGAGCCTCAAACGCGGCCTCAGGTGAACAGCGGACCGCCGACACGTGGCGATATGCCGTCCGGCAGCGGTACGGGTTATGATCTGGTGCTAGGTCTCCGGCAGCGCCGCCGGCGGGGTCGGCGCCGTTGCGAAGGCGGCAGTCGATGGATGCTACGGGCTTCGCGGTCGAACGGCTGGTGGCGCTGCCCGGGCGTGGGCGCACCGTGGTCTGGGACTGCCCGGGGCCACCGGGCGCGCCGACCCTGGTGCTCCTGCATGGTGTCACGCTCACCGCCGAACTCAACTGGTCGGCGGTGTTTCCGGTACTGGGCCGGCACTTCCGGGTGCTGGCCCTCGATCAGCGTGGGCATGGGCGGGGGCTGGGCTGCGCGGGGGGTTACCGGCTGGAGCAATGCGCCGATGACGTGGCCGGGCTGGCCGCGGTGCTGGGCATCGACCGGCTTGTCCCGGTCGGCTACTCGATGGGCGGGTTGATCGCGCAGCTGTGCTGGCGCCGGCATCCGCAGCTGACCGCCGGGCTGGTGTTGTGCGCGACTGCCCGCAGCATCGCCGGCGTGCAGTGGGCACGCTTGTTGACGCTGATGACGCCGGCGCTGATGATGCCGGCGGTGGCGGCCGCGGCGGACGCGATGCCTGGGATGTATGGGCTGCGGGCCGACCTCATCGGCGCCCACCTGCTCGACCAGGACGGCGATCGGGCCGACCGGGCCTGGGCGCTGCGCCAGATGCGCCGCACCCCACTGCTGTCCGCGCTGTCCGCGGTGTCCGCGGTCTATGCGTTCAGCTCCCACGACTGGATAGGCGGCGTCGACGTGCCCACCGCAGTGGTTATCACCCGGCACGATCGGATGGTGTCGCCGGCTCGGCAACGGCATCTAGCCGCCGCGGTGCCCGGGGCGCTGGCCTACGACATCGACGGCGATCATGGGGTGTTCCTCACCGCCCCGGGCAGGTTCACCGCCACGCTGCTCGCCGCATGCCAGGCGATCTGTTGCGACGACATGGAGATCGCCGGCCCGAGCGACCCCGCCGCGGGGCTCACCGCCTCGTGACCTTCGGCGTGACGGTAAGCCACGCCCGGCATTGGTGCCTTCAGGTGGTGTGCCCGCCGAGGCCTTGCCACCCTGGGCTTGGCCCCTACGGTCGAGTTGGGGTGGTAACCGGGATCGTGACCGAGGGTCCTGTCCGATCTTGAGAATCTTGTCGGCTCGTGGGTCCTGCTCCGCCGGGTCGAGGTGTAAGGGAAGGTCCCATGCCCGTCTCGGGAAACGTGCTGGCGGCCTACGCCGACCAGGCGACCGACTACGAGCGGCGCACCGCGCTCTACCAAGAATGGCGGGAGCTGCTCGTGGATCAACTGCCGCTGAGCCGCGGGGATGTGGTGCTCGACGTGGGCTGTGGCACCGGGCTGTGTTTCGAGCCGCTGCAGCGCAAGATCGGCAGCACCGGAACGATCATCGGAATTGACGAGGCACCGGCGATGCTGGCTGTGGCCGGCCGTCACGTCACCGAGCATGGCTGGCACAACGTGGAGCTGCTGGCCACCCCGGTGCAGGAGGTGAGGCTCACCGAGTGTGCCGATGCGGCAGTGTTCTCCGCCGTGCACGACGTGCTGCAATCCCTGGCCGCCCTGCACACCGTGCTCGCCGCCCTGCGGCCCGGGGCCTGGGTGGGGGCCGCCGGCGGGAAATGGCCGGACCCCTGGCTGGTCCCACTCTCCGCGCTGGTCGCCGCGGTGCACGCCCCGTTCGTCCGGGACTTCACCGGATTCGACCGCCCTTGGCGGTACCTCGCCGAGCTGATCGATGATCTGAGAGTCACCGAGGTCGCCTTCGGCACCGGCTTCCTGACCTTGGGCCGCACCCCCGACTACTAGCTGAACTTCGGAACAGCCCTCCGGCTCGGGAGGCCGAGCGCACCCAAGATCGGGCGTAGCTACGGCGTGTCCCCCTCGTCGAGCGGTAAGTCCCGGTGCTCCCGGCGCTGCCGCACCTCCACGTGCATCTCGACCGGAGTTCGCTGCAGTACGGCATCAACGAGCGTCGCCAGGAACCTTGCCGCACTCAGATCATCGGGCACGGCGTCATGACGTATGCGGACGCCGGCCGTCGGATTGACGTCGCTCCACTCCGCGACGAGGAGACGTCGACCTGTTGACGTACGACCGCCCGAGGCCCGCCCGAGGCTGCGGGCGTCCGATGAGGCGACTGCCCGGTTGCGTGCGAGACTGGCCTCCGCGGTGCGCCGAATCGCTGCTGGCAACGACTTGACGAAGAGGTTGACCTCCCGTGGCAAGATTCTCGATGCGGTCAGCCTGGGCCAGACTTCGTCTGCTCCAAAGCCGGCGCGCCGAAGCTCGTGTGACACCCAGGCATCGGTCACTTTTGCCAGCCGGTCGGACTGCGAGCCGGCGCCTTCCCCGATGGGAACACCCAACATAGCTTCCAGCAGCTGGTAGTCCGGGAAGTACTGCATGCCACCTGGCGAAATGAGTACCCACGGATTCGTTTCCGGACGTTGCGCGACGAGCGGCTCGCCAGCTGCGAGCAGGAACGCGGCCTGTCCACACGAGGGCTCCAGTACCTCATCCGACGCCGAGCGGATCGCCCAATCCGCCATATACCGGCACAACTCGGGCGGTGTGTAGAAGGCCCCACGCGCCTTCCTCGCTTCCACGGTGTCAGAGGTGAGGTGGACGGTCACCCGGCGCAGTCTGCCGTACAGGCACGACAGACTTGGGACGCTCGCCGCCTAGCTCCGTAAGCCACCGGCCGGCTGCGTGTCAGGTCGCTGGTCAGTCAGCGGTGCTGCTGCCGAGCCGACGAAGAATCTCGGCCAGTAGTTCGCCGTGCTCGGTCTGCGTCTGCCGCATCGTGGTTTGTTCTTGCCGCATCGCGGTCTGTTCTAGCTGCATCGCGGTCTGTTCTTGCCGCATCGCGGTTTGTTCTTGCCGCATCGTGGTCTGTTCTTGCCGCATCGCGGTCTGTTCTTGCTGCATGGCGGACTGCGTAGCTTGGATCGCGGCGAGGGTCTTGGTGTGCTGGTCGACGGTTTCCTTGATATCGAGCACGGTGTCGCTCAGGGCGCGGACGGTGTCGTCCTGCTCGTCGAGACGGCGCGTGAACCTGGCGACCTCCGGGCTGGCCATGCCGGGCAGCCTATCGCGCACGCTCCGAGGCTTCGCGGAGCGGCGACGCGAGAATCCCCACCGCTGACGCGATAGGCTCGCGCCACGGCGACAGTCAGTTCGCGTCAAGAAACGGCTCCCGACCGGCAGGTAGGGTCAAGAGAGGGTCAAGCAGCCGGACGGAGGTCGAGACGTGCGCCGACACGCCCCGACGCATCCTGTGTTGCCCGGGCTCCTGCTGGTTGTCTTCATGGCAGCCCTGTCGCTGTGTGCCGTCCCCGCAGTCGGCGTAACGGCAGGGACCGCTATGGCTGCCGGGCCGCAGGCCGCGAAATCCGAGACCGCCGCGGCCTCACCGCAGGTGCCGGCCACTGTGCACGACGACGCCACTGCGCGTGACGACGCCGTGCATCGGGGTGGCGCCTCGCCCGCGCACCCGGTTCGGCTCCTGCTCGCCACCGATCCGGGCGGCGACCATCCGCACCTCTTGCGAATTGGAGCTACCGGGGCCGCGACCACAGCGAGCGACGACCTCGGCCGCCGCGCCACTATCCTGGTGCAGGGCAGGGCACCTCCCGCGGCCGTTCGCTGAACTGAGCCCGCACCCGGTGTCGCGCCGGGACTTCCCCGCGCGACCCTAGGCGCTCCGCCCGAAGGACACCCGACGTGAACCGCGCCACCGCTGCGCGCGCCGGGCTGGCGACGTCCTGCTCGTCGGCGCCGGCTACGCCGCCCTGACCTCCGCCCCACGCCTGGGCCTCGACCTGCGCGAAGGCCGGCCGCTGCCGCTCGGGCCCGCCGACCCGGAGAGGAAGGCCCATGCACATCGCCGAAGCGCTCATCGCCCTCGGCGGGGCGTTCCTCGTCTGCCGGGCTCGAGGCTGCACGGTGTGTACGTATCCGAGCTGCGGCTGCCGGCGGGGTCGACGCTCGGCCTGGTGGTCCGCGACGGCGCCACCGCCGCCCCGCAGCCCACCACCCGGCTCCAGGAGGGCGACGTCCTGCTGGTGTTCACCACTCCCGAGCATCGCCTCGCCACTGAGCAGCGGATCCGGGCCGTGCACCGCAGCGGGCGGATGGCGCAGTGGCGCGGCGATACCGGCCGGTGAGCGCACCCGGCTAAATGCGCGATGCCGTCAGGGCGATGTCCGCATGCGCCCAGGCCTCATCGAAGCGCTCCTTCACTTCCGCGGATTCGGCCTTGCCCTGGACGTCCAGCGCCTGCATCAACCCATAAAGGGCCCACCCGTTTTCAGGATTGCGGCGCAGATCCTCGCGGTAGACCACCTCCGCCTTCGGCGCCTGCCCCGCGGCCAGCAGCACGGCACCGAGCGAGTGCCGGACGGGGTATAGCCAGTCGGCGGGTTCTCGGTAGGGCATCGCGTCTTCCAGCTCGACGCCTTTTTCCAGATGGGCGACGGCTTCCGCGGCATTACCCTGCCTGGCCGCAACCTCCCCGGCGAGGACTTGCACAGCTATGTTCAGGACGTCCGCTGCGGTCTTGTTGGCGCTCACGCCCTGCTTGCCGGCGATCTTCTGCAGGGCCGCGAGCTCGGCTTCCGCCCTGTCGAGGGCGCCGGTGCCGGCGAACGCACGCCCGCGGGCGTAGCGCCAGACCCCGGTATGGTAGTCCAGTCCCTCGTGCGGCGCCTTCGTGGCCAGGATCTCCTGCCACTTGCCGAAGCGCACGGACGCGAATAGTGGTTGTACGGCGAAATGCTGCATAGAATCGGCGGAGTTCGGGTTGTGGATCGTCATTGCGGCGGTGCCCGCCGCGCCTTTTATGGCCTCCGCGCTGTTACCGGCCATTGACGCGGCCGAATATAGGAAGTGGTGATTGTGCGGCAGGTAGCCCACCGCGTAGGTGCCCTGCGCGTGGCACTGCGAGATGTAGGAGTTGTCGGCGGCGGTCGCCCGCTGGTTGGCGAGTACGGCGTCGTGGTAGCGGCCGATGCGCAGGTAGGTGTGTGCCGGCATATGCACGAGATGGCCGGCCCCCGGCACGAGTGAACCCAGTGTGTCGGCGTAGCTTTCGGCTCGCGCCGGGTTTTCCGACGCCTCGGTCGCGTGGATGTACAGGTGGATAGCCCACGGGTGCTCTGGATCGCGCCCGAGCACGGATTCCAGCGTGGTGACGATCTCCGTGGCTTCCGGGCGCAGCGCCTTGCCGCCTTTGTCGTAGTAGTTCCACGGTGTCCGGTCCATCAGCGCCTCGGCGAACAGCACGGACGCGTCCAGGTCGGCTGGGTACTGCCGGGCGACATCGCGCATCGCATTGGCGAACGCCCGGTCCAGGGGGGCACGGTCGGCAGGTGGCTCCTTTGCGTAACGTTGTGCGACCGCGGCAATGTAGGCCTGCTCGCGCGGGGTCACGTTGGTGGCCAGCGACTGCGCCTTCTGCACCGCCTCCCACGCTGGCGCGACGGCGGCCGTGCCCATGGGCGCGTTCAGGTTGGGGCCGAGCACGAACGCAACGCCCCACCAGCACATCGCGCACTGTGGATCGAGCATCGCCGCGTAGCGGAACGAGCGCTCGGCCTCGGCGTGGTTGAAGGCAAATCCCAGCGTCAGGCCCTGGTTGAAGTAGCGCTGTGCGTCGGTGGACGTGGTCGTGATCGAGTGCTGGTGGTCGCCCAGGTCGTTGAACAGCGGCGCCGGTTGGTCGGAGCCAGGCGGTGCCCGCCCAGTGGCACAGGCCGACACCGTCAGTAACATCACGGCGAATGCAAAGACTACGCAACGGATCACCGTTGCCGGCATTGCAGCCCTCCCCGCTCTCAGGATGTGGACGACGAATTTTGTCCAGTTCGGCTCCGCCTGAACGCTAGACCTGAAGCCTCGACACCGAAACGCCCATCATTCGGACGACTTATCGACAGAATGTGACAGTATGGTTGCCCAGAGTGCCCGCTCCGCCGCGGCGCTGTGCACGGCGGACCCGGACCGGGACGTCTCATTCACGGGACGGGTCACCTGATGGCGTAGAACTGGCCAGCCGATCCAGCCGGGCGACCTCGTGCAGTGGTTAGATCCGGGGGCCAGCGCCAGGGTAGGGGCTGCTAAGGACTGGGGACCGTGGATATCCCAAAGCGGAATCTTATGGCACTCCGCGACGCCGCAGAACGAGGCTGGGACGATCTCGCCAATGCGACCGCCCGAGTAAGCGACCTGCTTTGGGGCGGGATCTCACCTTACGGGGATCCCATCGGTTGTCCCTCCCAGCCCCGCGGCCGATGGGGTCACCACCGGCGCCAAGAAGAGACTGCGCGAGCGCTGATGGGATTGATTCAAGCGCGGGTGGCCGAGGGCCATCGGACGTGGGTAATGATCTGGTGCATGCTCGCGGCAGACGCCATTCGCCGGTGCGATTGTCTCAACGAGGACTCCTGGATCCTCCGAGACGTCCGCCTCGGCGGCGTTGCGCCCATCTACCTCACGTCGCTGATCGAGATCAGCCGGGTGCTCAAGGGCAGCTCGTGTGATCGAGTGGAGGTCGCCTGCCTGCTGTTCCGATTCGTGACGGCCGACCCCCTCCTCGTCAAGACGGTGACCCGCCTCCTCGCCGCCGCGCCACCGAAGGCGCCCACCGAAAAGTCGTACGTCCCGGTAACCGTCCTGACCCAGGCAGCCGGTCATCTTGGAGCCCTCACCCCCGATCAGCTCGCGATCGCTCACGACTTGGCGGCTACCTGGCTCGACGGCTCAGCACCGCTTGCCGCCGAAGCTAAAATCCGTTCCCATAGCTGAGGCGTTCGGGTGGATCACTTCGCCCTTATACGTCCATGGCGGGTGTCAGTAGTAGATGCTCGGTAGGTAGGCGCCCTGGGGTGGGGTGTACAGGCCGACAGTCATCAGGGTCATCAGCTGCACCACGTGAAGACCCCGCTCCAAGCACCAGCGGAACAGGTCGGCGTTGGTGGTGGGTACGAGGATGCCGGGGCCTTCGAACGCATCGGCAGCCATGATCAGCGTTTTGAGGTCCTCGTTGCTTTCACCCACGGCGTGGGCGAAAAACGCCAGGCCGGTGGCGTAACCGCTGATTCGCCCATCATGCTCGACTACCAACGCCGTGTCCTGCGCGAGCGCGTCGGTCAGCTCGCCAGCCCGGTCGTGCCCATGAACGTGACGGCAGACGGCGTTGCATGCTTCGACGTCTGCGGGTGCGGCGCGCCGGGTCCGGTAACCGGGGATCTCACCCCGGGGAGGCGCGCCCTGCATGCAGGCGAGCTGGTCACGAACCTGAAAGCCGAGCTTGGCGTAAAGGGACAGCGAACGGTTGTGGTACGCGGCTTGAATAAGGCGGATTCCTGGGGCGGCGCGCTCTGTGGCATGCCGCATCACGTCGCGCATGAGGGCTCGGCCTACTCCACCGTCTTGGATCGCGGGGTCCACCGTGATCGGGCCGACGCCGGTGATGAGCGAACGTTCATCGAGGAAATTGCTGCCCACGATCTGGCCGTTGGCTTCGGCCACCACCGAGTAGAAGCCAGGATGGGTGAACAGCATCGACAGCACCCCGGCTCCCGCCTCGGGGGTCATGTCCGGCGGAAAGTTGTGCTTCCTGGCGATCGCGGTGAACGCCTCGTAGCAGATCCGCCCGCACGTCTCGGCGTCTTCGGGCCTACCCGGCCGCAGCGTGAGATCCATCAGTCGCCTCTCGCTTAATCCGCGGTCATCCCACGCCTTCGCGTGCTCGACCCGGTCGGTCACATGACGAGGGTACGACGTGACCAGCCCGACAGTTCCCGAACTCGACAGCAGCGCTGTCCGAGGTCGACCGAACAGCTCTACGGTCGAGTTCGGGGGGCTGAAAGCACCCGAGGTCCGGCCGGGTTCGGGCCGCTATCGCTGGTGGGCTGCCAGGACGTGGCATCCAAAGGGCGCTTCGACGGTGCCGTCAGCTGCGGTGAACGGCGCCAACACGTCGCGGGCATCGGTGCGGATGCGTTGATACACCTCGTCACTGATGCGTTCGATGAGGGGGGTGCTCTCGACCTCGGTGGTCACGAAGGCGTCGACGGACGGGGCGCGATAGACCCCCACGTGGGTGTGGGCGCTCGTGACCTTTAAGCCGGTGGACTCGATGAGCCCGGTGAGCTCGTCGAGGTCGCCGCACACGAAGTAGGTGCTCAGCAGCGACACGGCCGCCGGGCCGGCATGGCGGGCGGCCAGATCGACGAACGCGGAGAAGGCGACCTGGGTGTCGAGACGGCTCGGGACCACGACGGCGACCGTCCCGCCTGGGGTGACCACACGGCCCATCTCGGCAAGCGCCTGCGCGCGGTCCGGGAAGAACATCAGCGCCAGCTGGCAGAGGACGACGTCGAACGACCGGTCCGGGAAGGGGAGCACGGCGGCGTCGCCTTGGTGGTACTCGATGCCGGGGCAGACCCGGCGGGCCACGGCGAGCATCGCCTCGTTCAGGTCGACCCCGACGACCTTGCCCTCGGGTGCGACCAGGTCGGCGGCGGTGCGGGCGACGATCCCGGTCCCACAACCGACGTCGAGCAGTCGCTGGCCGGGGCCGACACCGGCCGCCTCGCAGAGGATCGGTGCCCACTGGGCAAAAAACGCCGGCACGAAAGCCGACTCGTAGAACTCGGCCGCTTCGGTCGGAATCTGGAACGACTCGGATGATTCGGTTGACGCGCTCATGGGCCGATCATGAACCGGGGACTCGGGCCCAGCATCGGGCAACTGCCCCATTTCCCGTCCCGAGCAACGGGCCCTCAAGGGCGACGTGGCGGGGGATCACCCGCTGCACGGAGCACTCCGGCGGCGTAGGCGGCGGCCTCGGCTCGGTTGCGCAGGTTGAGCTTGGCGAGGACGTTGCTCACATGGTGCGACGCGGTCTTGCGGCTGACGTGCAGCCGCGCTGCGATCTCAGGGTTGGACAGGCCGGAGCCGAGCAGCCGCAGCACCTCCTGCTCGCGCATCGTCAGCGTCCCCACTCCCTTCGGACCCGTACGGGCGGTGACGCCCAGGGAGCGGAGGAACGCCGCTACCCGGTCACCGTCCAGGGAGGCGCCGAGCGCCTCGAAGGTGGCCAGGGCCCGGCGGGCGTGGTCGACGGCGACATCGGGGCGGGTGGGCGCCAGCACCCGGCTGAGCTCGAAGCGGGTGCGAGCAACCTCGAACGGAAACTCCAGGTGCGACCAGAGCCTGAGGGCGGCCTCCAGATGGGCGACGGCCGTCGCCGGGTCTCCGCAGGTGAGCGACACCCGGCCCTGGGCCCCGGCGGCGACCGCGGCCAGCCGATCGCTATCCGCTGAGCCGGTCACCGCGGCCAGGCGCCCGACGGCGGCGGTGGCCGCATCCCCGTCCCCCGAGGCGACGTACGCCTCGACGAGCAGGTCGAGGGCGGTGGCGAGATGCGTGCGGTGCTCGGCGAGGCGATCGAGCCGTTGCTCGAGAGTGCGACTCGCCGCTGGTGCGTCGCCGCGGGCGAGCAGCAGCGCTGCCAGCGACAGCGTCTCCTCGGCTTCGGCTTCGACCCCGGCACCGAGCTGGGACAGGTGCTGCTCCGCCTCCTCCAGGCGACCCTGGCGGACCCGCAAGGCGGCCAGCCGGATCAGCGCCCTGGCGTGTAACCCCGGGCAGGCGCCGTCGGTGATCCGTAAGCCCGCGCCCAGCTCGCGCTCAGCGTCGCCCCATTGTCCCTTGGCCGCCAGGACGCTCCCGTAGTAGATGCGGCACTCCGCGTACAGGAACGGGCAGCCGTACCTCTCGACGAAGTCGTCGGCGACCTTGCACCACTGGGCGGCGCGTTCGACGTCGCCGGCCAGCTCGCAGGCGTTGAGCATGTCGCAGCAGGTGTAGACGACGGTGTCCAGGGTCGAGCGCTCACCGGCCAGCACCGCCGCCATCGCCTCGTCGATCAGGGCGAAGCCCGCGCTGGTCTGTCCCTGGCCGACCCGGATGAGCCCGAGCTGGGACAGCGCGACGAGCTCGAGGTCGGTGTCACCGGCCTCCCGAGCGAGGTCGACGGCGCGCACGGTGAGTTCCTCGGCGGTGTCCAGGTCGGCCATCCGGTAGGCCCGGGCCACCCGGGTCCACCCGTGCAGCGACCCGGGTTCGAGCGGCTCCAGCAGCCGCTCGGCCCGCCCGATCCACCCACTGGCGGCGGCGAAATTGGCGAAGTTCGCCTTGTAGGTGATGCTCAACCACACCGCGCACTGCACGGCGCTGCCCACATCGCCGGCCCGGCGGAACAACGAGTAGGCACGGGCGCACCGCGCGACGCTGGCCTGGTTCTCGCCCAGCCACCACAACGCAGCTGCCAGCCCGAAGCATGCCTGGGCCGTCTCTTCTCGGGCCAGTGCCGCCTCGAACGCGGTGCGCGCCTCGGCCCAGCGGCCTGCTGCCAGCGCGGCGTGACCGGTGGCGAGTGGCTCCTCGGTGGTCACCCCACCCATTCTGGTGCCGGGCGGCCCGGCTCGGGGTCTACGCCGGCAGCTGGTTTGCCGCCGCGATCGGGGTGCTGAACGGCTCGCACCAGATCAGCACGGTCTGCGGGCCGGACAGATCGGTCCCCGCTGGGATCGGCACCACCCGGTTGCCGGTGTTCTCGGCCAGCCTCCCGAGGTTGACGCTGTTGGCCCCCGGCTCCTCCTGGTTAGCGCCGGGCACCACGTACAGGAACAGAGTGACCCCGCTGGAGACGTCGTAGTCCTCCAGTTGCACGACATGGGATCCGCCCGGGGCGCGAACGATCGACGCCGCGCCCGAACCGCGGTGCCCGGCAAGGCCTTCCAGCTGGCCCGAGGTCACCGTGACCGCCGTGGCCTCGTCTGGCGTGACGGGGGTGCCCTGCATGATGGCGCCCGCCGGGCCGGTGAGCAGCGTGTCGTCGGCCCGGGTGTCGATGAAGTACGGCAGCACCGTCACGGTGAGCAGGGCCAGGCCCACCACCGCGATCAGCCCGGTGCGCAGCACCGGTGGCCGCACGAAACGACGGACCAGGAACGCGAACACCAGCCAGCCAACCAGCAGCGCCCCGACCCGCAGCATCGCCCCGGTGGTCTCCAGCGTGCCGGTGATGATCTCCGGCTTGATGATCAGGAGGAATCCGACGACGAGTATCGGTACACCGACCCGGATCGCGACCCTTGCCCAGCGCCGGCTCGGCGGTGGCGGCGGGCCGTCAGTGGTGCTCACACCGACGAGTGTCCTGCGTGCCGGGCGGGTTGGAGAAGTGCACCACCTTACGAGTCAAAGACCCTCCCCGCGTCGAGTTCACGGCAAGCCCAAAGATCTGCGGAACGCGACCTAGCCGCCTGCCATCGCTCCTACGACCAGGAAGGGCTCGGCTCCTCCGGCGACTGCGGCGGGTAGCGGGGTGTCCGGCAGTTCGTGGGACAGGTCCTGCTCGCAGGCGAAGAACCGCACGAACGCTCGGCGCCGCCCGGTGACGTGGTCGCGGATCGTCCCGCGCAGCATCGGATAGCGGGTCTCGAGCGCGTCGAGGACCGAGCGTTGGGTTGCCGGACCCGCAACATGGAGCTCCACCTCGCCGTCGATACACGCGAGCGTCCGCAGATGCGCGGGGAGTCTGAGGCGGATCATGGCAGGGTCTGGACTTCGACCGACAGCACCGACGGAAGATCCCGGACGATGGGCGCCCAGCTGTCCCCGGCATCGGCCGACGCGTATACCTGCCCGCCGGTCGTGCCGAAGTACACGCCGCACGAGTCAAGTGAGTCGACGGCCATCGCGTCACGCAACACGTTGACGTAGCAGTCGCGTTGCGGCAGACCTTTCGTGAGCGGCTCCCACTCGTTGCCGCCGGTCCGGCTGCGGTAGACACGCAGCTTCCCGTCGAGCGGGTAGTGCTCCGAGTCGCTCTTGATCGGGACGACATAGATGGTGTCCGGTTCGTGGGCGTGCACGTCGATCGGGAACCCGAAGTCGGTCGGCAGGTCACCGCTGATCTCGTGCCACGATTCGCCGGCGTCGTCGCTGCGCATGACGTCCCAGTGTTTCTGCATGAACAGCACGTCCGGTCGTGATGGGTGCATGGCGAGGTTGTGGACGCAGTGGCCGACCTCGGCAGTCGGGTCGGGGATGCCTTCGGAGTGCAGGCCGCGATTGGTCGGCCGCCAGGTCTTGCCGGCGTCGTCGGTCCGGAACGTCCCCGCAGCGGAGATGGCGACGAAGATCCGCCCGGGGTCGCTGGGATGCTGCACGATCGTGTGCAGGCACATCCCACCGGCACCTGGCTGCCAGGAGGATCCCGAGTCGTGCTCGCGCAGTCCGGACAGCTCCTGCCAGGTCTGCCCGCCGTCGACCGTGCGGAACAAGGCGGCGTCTTCGGCCCCGGCGTAGACGGTGTCCGGATCGGTCAGCGTGGGTTCGAGATGCCAGACTCGCGCGAACTCCCAGGGATGCGGTGTGCCGTCGTACCACTGGTGCGTGCCGGGGACGCCGTCGTAGGCGAACTCGTTGCCCATCGGCTGCCACGTCTGGCCACCGTCGTCGGAACGCTGGATCAGCTGCCCGAACCAGCCGCTGCACTGCGACGCATACAGCCGATCCGGATCAGCGGGAGATCCCGCGACGTGGTAGATCTCCCAGCCCGCAAAGTGGGGGCCGCTGACGTCCCACCGCTCGCGGTGAGCGTCCGACGTCAGGACGAACGCGCCCTTGCGCGTCCCCACCAGTACCCGTACCCCGCTCATTCGTGCTCCTTTCCGTCACCGACCAGCAGCATCACCGGGTATGACTACCACCGCGACGCAAACTCATCGCTGGCCCGTCGATGAGTTCTCGCAGGGGCGCGAGTCCAGCGGGTGAGATTGCCTGGTCTACGACCTGCCACTCGCGACGCTGAACGTCGAGGACTTCTGCGTCTTATCACCGAGCAGTGATCCCCACCTGGTCACCCGGCTGCGGACTCAGGAGCCGAGAAATGTCAGACCCGATGTCTACGCTACGGGGTGTGACGGTCCGGCAGCTGATTCCCGAGGGCTTGGCGCGGATGGCGCCGGGCCCGGCGCTGGGTGTGCTGCTCGGCGGGATCAACATGTCCGCCTTGACCGGCACCGATCTGGTGGAGGTACTGCGCGCCCGGGCTCGGCAGCTGTCCCATGAGCAGGCTCAGCTGCTGGCGACGATGGTGGAGGTCGGGTTGTGTGACCCGTACGTCGAGCCCGATGAGGTGGCCCGGCTGGCGCAGGCCCCGGAATACGCCGCGGACGAGATCCGGGCGGCGCTGGCCTGGACCCGCAATGCCGCCTACCGCGAGTATCACTTCGCTGAGACCCTCCTGGCGCGGCTGCCCGCGGTCTTCGCCGCCCTGGACAACGGGGCGATCTGCCGCAGCAAGGCGTGGCTGTTCACTGAGTTGTGCGCCGAGCTGACCGATGAGCAGATCCAGGTGGTGTGCGAGCGGCTGCTCCCGGATGCTGCCCGGCTCACTACCGGCGAGCTCGCGGCGCGGATCAAGAAGCTGGCGATCGCCTTGGATCCCGAGTGGGCCGCCCGCCGGTATGCCAGCGCGGTACAGGACCGAGACGTAATCGGGTACCTGGATGAGGACGGCACCGCGACTGTCACCGGGCGCAAGCTTCCTGCCGATCAGGCAGCTGCCGCGTGCGCCCGGATCGAGAATCTCGCCAAGGCCGCGAAACACGCGGGGCATCCTGGGCGAATCGGCATCCTGCGGGCCGACATCTACGTCGGCCTGCTCGAGGGACGCTGGCAGCACCTGACCCGGGATCAGATCATCGCCGACCTGCTGGCCCATGTCACGCTCGACGACACTCCGCAGGATCGGACCTCAGACGGCACCTCTGCTGGCGATGCCACAGCAGACGGTGACGCCGGCCCCCCTGCTGGCGCCCCCGCTGCTCCGGATAACGGGGAAAGAGGGGATGGTGCGGGCCAGCCCGCCGCAGGGGCTCGGGTCGGGGTGGAGTTGCGGGTGGGGCTGTCTACCCTGCTCGGGCGTGACCGGCACCCGGGAGAGATCCCCGGGTGGGGGCCAGTCACCGCCGAGACCGCCCGCACCATCGTGGCCACCCAGCGCACCGGGGAGTGGCGCTACGCCATCACCGACGCACAGGGGCAACTGATCCTGGCCGGGATCACCCGCCGTCATCCTGTCGTGCCCGAAGACGAAGTAGCGGTACCAAAGCGGGGTGGGATCGTGGAGTTGCACATTCCCGCTGCCCTGCTCACCGAGCTGGCCACGGACCCCTACGTCTGCGGCGAGTGGGCCGTGGTGATAGCTGATCTCGCTGCCCAGTACGCCACCGACCGCGCCCAGGACACCCAGGGGGCTCGGGGTGCACCGGGGCAGGACCCGGACGCCCGGTTCGCGGGAGCGGTGCTGCGCCGCCACGTCCAGATCCGCGACCGGGTCTGCGTGCACCCTGGCTGCCGCTGCCCGGCCCGCCACGCCGACCTTGACCACACCGTCGACTACGTTCACGGCGGGGTTACCACCGAGGCCAACTCCGGACCGGTGTGCCGGCACGATCACGGGCTGAAACACGCCGGGGGCTGGCGGCTGGATCAGCCCGAGCCAGGTCATTTCGTGTGGACCAGCCCGCTGGGCCGGACCTACCGATCCCGGCGCCAGCCCATCACTACCGACCTGCCCGGCCCGCTGCCCCGCCCCGAGCAGTACCCCGACCATGCACCGCCGATCACCTTTGACGAGAACGGGCCAATCCTGTACTGGCCACCACCCAAACCCGACCCCCCACCCACACCGGTACGGGCCATCGACCCCGACGAACCGCCGCCCTTCTGAGCTGCGGTGGCTCAGCCATGAACAGCTGGCGGCCCCGACCAGCAGGGCCGCCGCCGAACCGACGATTTTGGCAGCCACTGGCGCTACGAGGTGATCTCCTGACCGCACGCCTCGTGCAGGCCCTTGGTTGCCAGCCGGTCGGCGCGCTCGTTACCCGGGTGTCCGGCGTGGCCCTTGACCCAGTGCCACTGCACCTGATGCCGGTGCACGGCGGCGTCAAGACGCTGCCACAGGTCGGCGTTCTTGACAGGCTGCTTGGCAGTGGTCTGCCAGCCGTTGCTCTTCCATCGCGGCAGCCACTTGGTGACGCCGTCCAGCACGTACTTGCTGTCGGTGTGCAGCCGCACTGCCACCGGCCGGGTCAGGCTTTCCAACGCCCGGATCGGGGCCATCAGCTCCATCCGGTTATTGGTGGTCTCGGCCGGCTCGCCTCCGTAGATCTCCTTCTCGCGCGTGCCGTACCTCAGGACGGCGCCCCACCCGCCCGGCCCCGGATTGCCGCTACATGCGCCGTCGGTGTAAATGTCCACGGTCGGCTCGGCTGCTTGGTCTGCCACACCGGCAACATACCGACCACCGAGGGTTGACAGCCTCCATAGCGTCCGATCTACTATCGTACGTAATGTTACATAGCGTAGTAGATAGGTTGAGCGTTTCGGAGGATCCATGCCCGCGACCGCCGCGCAACGCAGTGGGCCGCCGCGCTGGTTGCGGCTTCAATGGGGCTTCGATGCCTGGTTGGTGACCCGGCATGCGGACGTCCGCGTAGTGCTGTCGGATTCGCGGTTCACCCGCGATGTCCACCGCGCGTCGGAGATCCGGGCGGCCGCCGGTCTGCCTCGGCTGCCCGTCGGCGGCACTGGTCGGGGGGTGACACTGCTGCACATTGACCCGCCCGAGCACACCCGGCTTCGGCGGCTGATGCACCCGCTGTTCACGGCGCGGCGGATCGAGCGTCTGCGTCCGATGGTGTCCAAGCTCGCGCGGGATCTGGTGGCCCAGTTCGCCCATACCGGGCAGGCGGATCTGGTGGCGGAGCTAGGTTGCTAGGGCCGACGAAGTCGGCTTGATCGAGTCAAGTTTGGTGTTATGCGGCGAATCCGGCCTCCTGGGTGAGCTGGTCGAGAGCGCGCTGGTAGTTGCGTGCTGCGGTG
>JBOHGH010000097.1:0-16115 GCA_050699975.1 Pseudonocardiaceae bacterium
ACTTCAAGACCTGGAGAATCATGCACACCGACTACCGTCGCCCCCTTGCAACATTCGCGACAACCATCTCAGCTGTAATCGGCCTGCACTTCTACACGGCCGCCTGAATAACCCTCCTACTGCCGCATTATCGGACGCTCAGGCGACACGACCACAGCCGCCGGAAGGGTGCTTCAAGCGCGTTTCGAGGCCGCAGCCGCGGTGTGCCGAGCTTGCCCGGCCCGGTCCGCGTGTCCGGATGCGCTGTGCGGCTCGTCTCCGCCGGTCGGATACCCCGGTGAGCCGACCTGCCGGAACGAACCTACCGATTGCGGGATAACCGCTACCGTGGGTTCAGTACATAGGCGTGGACTTAGGTTGTTGTGCGGGGTGCTCAACCTGTCCAAGGGTGAGGGCAAGGCCCGCGCCGACCAGGCCGGGCTGCTCACCCCGCGGCGGTCGCTGACCGGGGAGGTGCTGCCGCCGGCATTGCCGGCGACCGCGGCGGAGCTGGCTGCGGGTGCGATCGGGCCCACCCACCTACGGGTGATCACCGCCACCATGCGCCGCATCCCACCCTGGGCCCATCCCGAGGTGGCCGCGCAGGCCGAGCAGACCCTGGCCAGCGCGGCGCGCCGGTTCGACCCCGCCGCGCTGGCCCGCATCGGCCAGCGGCTGCTCGCGCACCTCGATCCAGACGGTGCTGCCCCCACTGGGGAACCCGAGACCATCCGGGAGCTGCGGGTTCGTACCGGTCCTGACGGTGTGGTCCGCCTCGCCGGGAAGCTGGACCCCGAAGGTGGCGCCCGGGTGTTGGAAGTCCTCAACTCCCTCAACGGCCGCCGCGCACCCCTCGACGGTGTCCCCGACATGCGCAGCGCGGCCCGCCGCGATGGCGACGCCCTCGTCGAGGCGATGAGCCGGCTGCTCGATGAGGGTGCGCTGCCCACCCGGGGCGGGCAACGCCCGCACCTGGTGCTCACCATGAAGCTGAGCGACCTCATCGAGGGCCTGGGCACCGTGACCCTGGACACCGGCGGACACCTGACCGCCGCCCAAGCCCGCCGCCTGGCCTGCGATGCGGGATTCATTCCCCTGGTGCTGGGCAGCGACTCGATGCCGCTGGACGTCGGACGCCAGCACCGGCTGGCCACCACCATCCGCGACGCACTCACCCAACGCGACCAAGGATGCACCTTTCCGGGGTGCGCCCGCCCATCCCGCTATTGTCATGCCCACCATCTTGTGTCGTGGCTGGACCGGGGCGAGACGAAACTAGCCAATATGTGCCTGCTCTGCGCCTATCACCACACCATCGTGCACCGCCAAGGATGGCACATCCGACTTGACGCGCGCGGGCACCCCGAATTCATTCCCCCGAAGTCCGTGGACCCCGCTCGGCGACTACTCCACGATCCACTCCGGCAGTAAATCCGCCGAGGTGGCCTAACCGCCCACTCTGCCGCTTCATTGCACGGATCGGGTCTATTCCGCTGCGTTTGATCCGGGCGAGTTTGCGGCCGATTTTCAGGCAGGCATCACCGGATCGGCCCTTCGCGGCCGCTGAACCGACCTGGACCATCGTCGGAGGGGTGCGGAGGCAGCTTGTGTAGACGGCCTCGGGCGACAACGAGTTCGGGTGGCGCAGCGCACCGAGGTCGGTCAGGGTATCCCCGGGTATCACCAGCAGGTCCGCGCTGAGCCCGGGCGCGAGCGTGCCCACCATGGGGGACAGTTCGATCGCGGCAGCGGTCTGCCCGGTAGCCATCTCGGTCGGTGCGTACCGTGTCGGCGAGTCACATCCTGGACCGCTTGGCCGTGAGCACGCTAGGCGGGATCTGATTGCGCCGCCGGGTGGGTCATGGCGCGACGCGCGCTACAGTACGTAGCCATGTCGGTCCGGCACTTCTCCGCTGTCGTCGAGTGGGACAACGACGACAAGGTGTGGGTGACCCACGTGCCGGCTCTTGACGGTCTGTCGTCGTACGGTGACACCCGTGAGGCCGCACTGGAGTCCACCCGAGAGGCCATCGCCGGTTACCTGGAGGCTGCAGCCAAGGAGGGTATCCCCCTGCCACGCAGCGGTCCCGAGCCGAGCATCATCGAGCTTGAGGTGTCGCTGCCCTGACTCGCCTTCCTCGGATCAGCGGAATCGCGATCTTCCCACCGGCACGCTCCGTGCCATTTTGCGTCAGGCCGAGCTCACTGCTGACGAACTGGCTAGCCTGTTGTAGGGCGGTGATCACAAGCTGTGCGAGGACGTAAGACTGCTCGGTCGGACTGGGATCATGTCGTAGCCGCGGAGCACGCGGGTGGCGCGTCGGTGTGGGGGACCGGTGAGCGCGAGATCGGGGAACCGGCGGAACAGTGCCTGCAGTCCGACCTCGCCTTCCAGCCGGGCCAGCGCGGCGCCGATGCAGTAGTGGATGCCGCTGGAGAACGCCAGGTTCTCGGCTGCCTCGGGCCGTTGGACGTCGAAGCGGTCCGGGTCGGTGAACACCGCGGGATCGCGGTTCGCGCCGCCGAGCAGCAGGATGATCAACGAACCTGCGGCCACCCGGCGCCCACCCACCTCGGTGTCGCGTAGCGCGACCCTCCCGGTGCGTTGCACGGGCGAGTCATACCGCAGGATCTCCTCCACAGCGCCGGACCAGCGCTGCGGTTGAGCCCGCAGCACGTCCAGTTGGTCGGGGTGGCGCAGCAGCAGGACGGCGCCGTTGCCGAGCAGGTTGACCGTGGTCTCGAAACCGGCGGCGAGCAGCAGCATCGCGATGCTGCTCAGCTCGTCGAGGGTCAGCCGATCGCCTTGGTCGTGCGCGGTTACCAGGGCGCTGAGGACGTCGTCATGGGGAGCGCGGCGGATCTCGACGAAGTGGCTGAGCATCCAGCGGTGCAGCGCGGCCAGATCGTGCTCGGAGCGGCGGAAGTCGCGGTAGCTCAATCCGACGTCCAGCGACAGCGACGCGCCGGCTCCCCAGTCCAGGAACTGGCGACGCATCGTGACCGGTGCCCCGAGCATCTCGGCGATCACGGTGGCCGGCAGCAGGCTGGCGTAGCGCGCCACCAGATCCACGGTCGCCTCACCGGCGCTCGGGCCGGTCTTCGGTGCCGACCGGGCGATCTCATCGAGCAGTTCCTCGGCGATCTCCTCGACGCGGGAGCGCATCGCCGCGACCACCCGGACACTGAATGCCCGGGTGACCAGCTTACGGTAGCGGGTGTGCTCGGGCGGGTCCGCCACCAGCATGGAAGGTGGCTCGATCGGCCCCAGGACCGCGCGGCCGCCGATCTTGATGGCCAGCCGGAGCGGCCCGGGTAGCCGGTCGTAGCGCATCTGGCTGAAGTCCGGGCTGCGCAGCACGGCCAGGCAGACCTCGTGGTGCGCTGTGATCAGTGCCAGCTCGCTGCTGACGATTCGGCCCTGTTCGCGAAGCTGGTCGTAGTACGGGAAGGGGTCCTCGCGGACTGCCGGGTCGATCATCAGCCGCGAACCCAGGTCACCGGCACGCATCTGGCGGTGTATGGCTCGCCTGACCAGCCCGTGCCGAGCCGCCCACCGGATCCTTTGTCGTAGCGCCATCGAGGCCTCCCGCTGCCAACCCTCCCAAGCGACGATACACGGAGTTAGACAAACGTATGTATATAGAAGGGTGCTGCCGCCCTACCGCACTCGGCACGTCGTGCCACGGCGGCGGAGGCTAGCAGCCGCTGCCCGCGGGTACGGTTGCGGAACTAGCGGGACTCTCCGTCGGGCGCGTCGACGTCGGAGGGAGCGCCGAGCAGTTCGCCGCGCAGCCGGTTGAGCTCGCGCAAGGCGGTGGTGGCGCGGGAGCGCTCAGCGGCGGCCAGTGCGACTGCGATGGCTTCGAGCAGCAGCAGCGTGACGGCATGGCTGGACTGCTCGCCGGGCTGGCCGCGCGGACAGGTGAGCACGAGGTCCACGCCATCGACGTCGGCCAGCACATCGGTGACCAGCAAGACCGGGATCCGCCGGCGTCGGGCCAGGTCGAGAAGGACGGCGGCATGGGTGTGCAGCCGGGTGTAGGCCAGCAGCAGCAGCGCGTCGCCGCGGCGCAACTCCAGGGCCTGATCAGCCATCGACACCCCGGTAGCGGTGATCGTGGCCGCTGGGCGGCCCACCCGGCCGAGTAGCACCGCACCGTAATGCGCGACGGCGGCTGACGGTCCGGTGCCGCTGACCACGATCCGCTCAGCGGCCGCCAACAGCGCGACCGCGGCCGGAAACCGCTCGTCGAGGTGCTCCCGAGCGGCGTGCAGCGCGGCCCGGTGCACGTCCAGCACGTGGTCGAGCACGTCGGTCGGCGACGTCGCGTGCCGCAAGGTGGCGCCCAGCCGAGCGCTCGGGGTGGGCTCCGGTGGCGGTGCGTCGGCAAGCAGGGCCCGCTTGAGATCGGCCAGACCGCGGTAGCCCAGAGTTTGGGCAGTTCGCACGACGGTGGCGTCGCTGGTGCCCAGCCGGGCAGCGATCTCCGCCGCGGAGAAGAACCCCAGCTGGGCGGCGTGCTCGGCGAAGAACCGGGCGACCTTGCGCTGCGCCGGCGCGAGGCCACCCAGCCCAGCCGCGATCCGATCAGCGCCATTGCGAACCATTTACTACTCCTGTGGAGTTCTTATGTAGCAAAGGCTACTCTCGATTCGTGCTGAACCTGTTCACGGTCGCACTGCCCGCGTTTCTGGCCTCGTTGGTGGAATTCGTCGAGGCATTCACGATCGTGCTCGCGGTAGGTACCAGCCGGAGCTGGCGTGCCGCGCTGGCCGGCGCAGCGACCGCGACCGTCGCGCTGGCCGCGCTGCTGATCGCGTTCGGGCCGGGCCTGCTCGAGCGGGTCGATGAGCGGGTGCTGCTGCTGGTCATCGGGACCCTGCTGCTGCTGTTCGGCGGCCGGTGGCTGCGCAAGGCCATGCTGCGCTCGGCCGGGCTGATCGCCAAGCACGACGAGTCGGCCGCCTTCACCGAGGAGGTCGATGCGCTCGGCCGGACCCGCCGGGCCCGCGGGTTCGACTGGGCCGGGTTCGCCGTCAGTGGCAAGGGAGTGTTTCTCGAAGGTGTGGAGGTGGCGTTCATCGTGCTCACCCTCGGCGCTACCAGCGGCGGTTACGCCGCGCCCACCTTCGGGGCCGGGGCTGCCCTGCTGCTGGTCGCCGCGGCCGGCACGGCGCTGCGCCGGCCGCTGACCCGGATCCCGGAGAACACCCTCAAGTACGCCGTCGGCGCGATGCTGGTCACCTTCGGGGTGTACTGGACCGCGGAAGGGCTTGGAGTGGAGTGGACCGGAGGTGCCGCCGCGCTGGGATACTTGCTCGCCGCGACGTTGGCGCTGTCCTGGCTCAGCGTGCGGTGGTTGCGTCGCTCGGAGCCCGCTGACCTGGCGGCGTCGCGGTGAGGCCGGCGCTCAGGGCAGTCATGACCGCGGGGCGCGAAGCGTTCGGCCTGCTGGTCGACGACGGCGCGGTGGCCGTCGGCATCCTGCTCGCGGTCGGCGCCGCCGCGTTGCTCAGCATCCCAGCGCTGCTCGGCTCTGGTGACGCGGTCGGCTGGGCGCTGTTCGCGCTGGTGTGGCTGGCGCTGGCGGTATCGCTGCGCCGAGCCCGCTCTCGGTTTCGTCCCAGCTCCCGATGAGCCGGTCGGCGAGCCGTGGGCGAGGTAACGGCCGGATGCGGGACAATGGCAGCCGTGGTGACACCGCGCGAGGGGCTGGAGCGACTGCGCGCCGCTGCGGCGTCCGGTGAGCTGCAGGCGCTTTGTCAGCGGCGGCACGTCAACCTGCTCACGGTTTTCGGCAGCGCCGCCCGGGGTGAGCCGGATCCGCGAGATCTCGACATCGGAGTTCTGACCGAGCACAGCGCTGACTTCGACCTGTTCAGGTTTATCACCGATGTGATCGACCTCGTGGGCCTTGAGCAAGTGGATGTCGCCCACCTCAACGCCGCCGGACCGCTGCTGCGAGAACGTGCCCTGGTTGGCTCGAACATTCTCTATGAGAGCGAGCCCGGAACGTGGGCACGTGCATCCACGGCTGCCGTCATGGAGCGGATGGACACCGAGTGGCTGCGCAGGCTGAGCCTGGAACTACTCGCCGGATGACGCCACGCCGGCTGGACCCAGCTGTCATCCAGGATCGGCTGCGCGAGATCCAGCTGCTGCTCGCCGACCTCGTCGAGGTCGGCGAGGTGGATGCCGAGCGGCTGCGGCGCGAACGACCGACTCGGCACGTCGTGGAGCGAGTGCTCAGCCAGATCGTCGAACTCGCCGGGTCGATCAACACCCACATCGTGGCAGCGCTGCTTGGCCGCTCGCCGGAAAGCTACGCGGACTCGTTTGATGAGGTCGCGCGGGCGGGGGTCCTCGAATGGGACCTCGCCGCCGCATTGCGCCCGTCCGCCGGTATGCGCAACGTGCTCGTGCACGACTACCTCGAGGTTGACCACGGCAAGGTGTCCGCAGCCATCCCGCTCGCACTGGAGCAGTACGGCCAGTACGTGCGGCACGTCGCGCGGTGGCTCCGCGGCTACACCGCAGATCCCTCGTGATGCCTCGACTGCTGGCGCTGGTCAGGACGTGGACACTCGGTCCAGGTCTGGCTTGATCTGGTCCAGCCCCCACCGGATGCTCAGCACCGTGGGAGTTCGCAACGAGATCGCGGTGGGAAGATCGATCACGATGTATCGCCCTTCCTCCACCCCCCGGAGGCTGCGGAACAGCTCGAGGCCCTCGACCTGGCGCTGGAGCTCGTTGGTGGCGTACAGCATGACGACGATGTCGGCGTCCATCAGCGAGATGTTCTCGAAACTCAGCGCTCCGCCCGGATTGCCGGGAGCGATGTCCGGCAACTCGCGAACGGATGACGGCAGTTGCATCCCCAGCTCCTGCAAGAGCTTCACGCTGGGGTCCCGGTCCGACTTGAGAGTCACGATCTTGCCGGGCTCGTACGCGTAAGAGTACGTGACCGTCCGGCCGACGAGGCTGGTGTTCGCGTCCCGTACCGCGCGGATGGCCGCCTCGGTCTCGGCCACGACCTGCCTGCCGCGCTCTTCCAGGCCGAGCGCTCGCGCATCGACCATGGCCTGTTCCTGCCAGCTCTGCCCGCCCCACTCGGTCGCGTAGCCGACGGTGGGCGCAATCTGGGACAGCTTGGGGTAGTCGATTTCGAGTCCGAAGTCGCCGACGGCCAGGATGAGGTCCGGGTCGAGGGCAGCCACCTGCTCGATGTTCGCCCCGGCGGCACCCTCACCCTCCGCCCCGGCCGGGACGTCGATCAGCGTCGTCTTGGTCAGGTCGATCCTGTCCTCCAGCCAAGGCGCCACGCCGCTGTCGTAACTGGTGCTACGGACGATGCCGACCGGGATGATGCCGAGGGCGACCGCGATGTCCTCGTCGCCGATGGTCACCACCCGCTTGGGCGGTGCCGGGATGGTCGTGCTGCCGAACTTGTGCTCAATGGTGACCGGGAAGGCTGATTCGCCGCTTGGCGTGCCAGGAGCGGCCGGGGTCGTTGTCGGCGATGAACTGCAGGCGACGAGGACCGAGCAGAGCACTCCGGTCAGTGCTCCGAGGGCCCGAGCGCGCCTCATCGCTGCCCCACCGTGGTCGTGGGGTCGCCGTCAACGGCGGCGGCGAGTAGGACGGCCAGCGACGCTCCGCCGATGAGGAACTGCCGGCGGGTGGCGTCATCGATGGGGGCGGGTCGGTCCAACGTGACTGTCATTGAGGGTCTCCGTGATCGGATTCGGTGTGGGTGCTCGGGTGCTCAGACCAGGTCGGGGTTCGCGGCGCGGACGGCGGTGCCGCCGGGTTCGAGGTGGCGTCGGATCCGCAGGCGGTGAGCAGCCCGGCGGCGGCCGCCGCGGCGAGGAAGCGGCGGCGACTGAGATCGTTGTGCAGACCGTCAAGGCCACCAGTGGTGCCATGGCAGGAGCTCCTTCGGGGAAGGGTTCTCATCACTGTCTGGTCGCGGAGGCGGGCGATCAACTCCTCGGCCCGGGCCGACCGGCCCAATGCCGTGCCGAAGATCCGCGTGGTGGCCCGCCACGGCTGCTGGTAGTCCCGGTGCTCGCCGGACTGGGCGACGGTGGGCGCCAGCTGTGAGGCCCGCTTCGCGTCGCCGAGAGCGTCCTGCGCCCACGGCCAGACGCCCAGGGGGTAGTCGCCGTACCAGTCTGTGATCGCCACGGGTTTGACGCCCAGCGCGAGCACGAAGTCCGGGTCGGTGAAGCCGACCGTGACGACGCGTTGCGGCTCGGCCGGGATGGTCGTGGAGCCATACTTATGCGCGACGGTGACCGGGAAGCCCGAGCCCCCGGCGGCATCGCCGGTCGTCGGCGGGGCCGGATCGGAATCTCTCCCGCAGGCGGCCAGGAGAGCGGCCATCGAGACGCCGCCGATGAATCCTCGGCGGGTGAGGCTGTCGATGACGTGCGGTGGGGCGCTGAGTGTGGGAGTGGTCATATGTCCTCCGGATGGCACGGAAGTCGGGCTGACGCACGACGAGCTCTCCCCGCGGAACCCAGCGGTCACGCAGCCTCCTGGCAGGCCAGGGGTGGTTTATCCCTTATGTTCCCTACGTTCCTTATGCTTGGCTTGCCTAACCTCCGTTGTCAAGACACCGTTGGGTCACGGGCGAACGTGCACACGGCGGGACACTGACCGTGAAGGCCGGCTACGGAGCGGCTCCACTCCACGAACCTGCGATGGACAGCGCTGAGGGGAAGCCCAGCGCCGCCGAGTCCGCCTGCTCCAACCGGACGTACTTGCCGTTCTTGACCGCGTCCAACTGCTGGAAGACCGGGTTCGACTCAAGGAAGGTCCGGTCGTCGGCGGTGGGATACGAGATCATCATGACGTCCGCTTCCAGAACGCCGAGGTGCCACCAGAGCGGCCAGCGAGAGGCCGCCGCCGATGAACCTTCGACGGGTGAGATCGTCGATCACGTCCAATCGGCGGTCGTCCACGAACGTGATCACGATTCCTCCTTGATGCCCTTTACGTCCCCTATATCCAGTAGATTTAGGCTTGCCTAACTCCGATGTCAAGACGGCGTTTGCCGTAACGCGTACGAGCGGTCGGACGGGTGGCCGTGACAGGCCGGCTCGGTGTTGCGTCGGCAGTTGCGCCTTGGCAGGCTTGACAACCGTCGCGCCGAACTCGCCGTGGCCGACCTCCGCATGCTCGCGCTGACCCGGTACCCCCACCTTGAGCTCGTCAGCCGGGTTTGGGCGCTGCGGGACACTCTGGCGCCGTACGACGGCGCGTACGTCGCCCTAGCAGAGACGCTCGGCTGTGCCCTGGTGACCTCCGACAAGCGGCTGGCACTGGTGAGCGGCACGGGTTGCCCGGTAGAGGTGCTTGGCTAGGAGGCCGAGCAACCGGCGTCGGTTAAAGGGGGCCGGGGCAGTCGAGCAGCGTCGTGGTCACTCGGGCGCCCCAGTGTACGGGTCACCGTCGATGGCGGCGGCGAGCATCGGGACGAGCCGGTCGAGCACGAGCGGCAGGCTGAGCACCGAGATGACGTTGGTCGCGCCGTACACGTCGGTCCCACTCACCAGGAAGACGTCGCGACCCTCGGTGGCGACGTCGAGTGCGCCGTAGAGCGGGTCGGCCCGGATCTCGCCGCGCTGGGCCTCGGTATCCAAGTCCCAGATAGGACGTCGGTGTCGAGCAGGTTCACCCGCTCGATGCTGACCTCGGCGTAGTACTGGTCCCCGGCAAGCTCGTCGATCGCGGGGGGCACTATGAAGCCCAGGGCGTTCAGGACGCGGCTCTTGGGATCCGCGGAGGCGTTGACGCCGTAGTTTCCGTCAAGGGCCGGCCCGGCCTTCGCGAGTGTTGCCCCGGCGAAGGCCGGATGGGCCGCGCCGCGAGGAACAAGTCCGGGCGCAGCGCGGCGATCCGCTCGAACTGGACACCGTCGGCTTCGCTCAACACCTCGGGCAGGGCGGAACCGCCAAGCTTGTCCCGCCCACGGGTGGCTGGCGCCGGGGTGTTCGCCAAACCACTCCGTCGTGCCGACCGGTGCGACCCCGAGTGCCAGCAGGGCGTCTGCTCGACGAGCCCTACCGGGCCGCTGCCCGACGATCCCGTCGAGGATGCGCGCCTGGATCGGCTCCTCGGCGGCGCCGCATGATTGTGGCCCTCGACGCGGAAGCGTTCAACGCGTTGGCGGGCCCGGACTCGATCCGCAAGCAGAAGGTCCGACGGATCCTGCGCAGAGCGCGACTGCTCGGGCGTGACGCGTTCGTCCCGTCGCTCGTGCTCGCCAAGCTCTACCGCGGGCGTGGGCGTAACCAGCTCGTCGACGCCTGCCTGGCGCGCGAGCGCGGTTCGCTCGACAGTCGAGATACCGACCGGAATCTCGCGCGGATCGTGGGCGGGGTGCTGGCCGCCGCTGGTGCAGGCTCGGCCATGATCGTCGATGCGCACGTTGTCGCAGTCGCCGTGGAGTCGGGCGGCGGTGTCGTCGTCACCGGTGACGAGGGCAACCTGGGCATTCTCAGCGCCCCTTACCGCCACATAGCGGTTGAGCCGGTGTAGGTGGCGGCAGTTGGTGAGCGGCGCGGACTGGCCGACGGCAGATGAGGGCGACGAGCTAGCGGCGGCTACCCGGCGGTTCCCCGGGCCCGGGACCAGGCCGTCCATAGCCGAGCGTAGGGCCCGTCACCGCTGGCGAGGTCGGCGTGGCGCCCGATCTCGACCACGCGGCCGGTGTCGAGTACCACGATGCGGTCTGCCGAGGCGGCCTGGGTCAGCCGGTGGGCGACCACGAGCGCGGTGCGGCCGTCGAGTGCGCGCAGGGCGGCCGCTTCCAGTACCCGGGCGCCGGCGCTGCCGGCCTCGGCGGTGGCCTCGTCGAGGATGGCGACCAGGGGGTCGGCCAGCACCAGACGGGCCAGCGCGAGCTGCTGTGCCTGGGTGGCGGTCAGCCGGTGCCCGCCGGCGCCGACCACGGTGGCCAGGCCGTCGGGAAGCGCGCGTGCCCAGGCCAGCGCTCCCACCTCGTCCAGTGCCGCTGCCAGCTCGGCCTCGATGGCGCCGGGGCGGGCCAGCCGCAGGTCGTCGGTGAGCGTCCCGGCGAAGGTGTGCACCTCTTGGGTGACCAGCACGACGGCGGCCCGTGGGGCGGCCGGATCGAGCTCGGCGACCGCGACGCCGCCGATCCGGACCTGCCCGGCACTCGGGTTGTGCACGCCGGCGATGAGCTTGGCGAGGGTGGTCTTGCCGGCGCCGCTGGCGCCGACCAGGGCGACCCGCTCCCCGGGCCGCAGGGTGAGATCGACGCCGATGAGGACGTCGTGCCCGGGGGTGTAGGCGTGCCCGACGGCGTCCACGGTGATCGACGAGTCGGCCGGCTCACCGGTCTCGCCGTCCGGGCCGGGCCGGGGGAGCTGGGTGACCCCGACGAGCCGGGCCAGGCCCGCGGTGGCCTCCTGGGCGTCGTCGGCGAGCCCGAGCAGCGTGTTGATCGGGTCGAAGAGCCGGATGAAGTACAGCGCGGCGGCGGTCGCGGCGCCGACGGTGATCGCGTCGGCCCGAACCAGCAGGAAGCCGACGAGCAGCACCGCGGAGGTGCCGATCAGCTCGGCGACGTTGAGCCGGCCGAAGAACCGGGTCTGCTCGGCGATGGTGTGCAGCGAAATTGCGATGGCGGCGCGGGATCGCTGCGCGATGCGTTCGGTGTGCGCGCGGGCCAGCCGGAACGCGCGCACGGTGGCTGCTCCCTCGATGGAGCCGAGCAGCTGCTGGGCGCGGGCCCCTTCGGCGCTGCGCTCGGCGGCGTACATCGGCCCGGCCCGGCGCAGGTACCAGCGCAGCGCGAAGGCCTGCACCGGGGCGGCGGCGAGGCCGGCGAGCGCGAGCCGCCAGTCCAGGACGGCCAGGCCGACCAAGGTCAGCCCGACCATCAGGGCGGACCGGGCCAGTGCCGGCAGAGCCTCGCCGAACAGTTCTGACACCGCGGCGACGTCGCCGCTGACCCGGGAGACCAGGTCACCGGTGCCGGCCCGCTCGATGGCGTCGGGCGGTACCGCCAGTGCCCGGTCGACCACGTTCTCGCGCAGGGTGGCGAGGATCGGCTCGCCGCTGTTCGCCACCAGGGTCCGGCCGATCGCATCGAGTATCCCGGCGGCGACCGCGACCCCGACGAGACCCAGGGCGGGCCCGGTGATCGCGTCGGCCGGGGCACCGTCGACGACCAGGTCGACGATCACGCCGAGCAGCGGCGGCGCGATCAGCACCGTCGCGGTGCCGGCCACCAGCACCAGCACGGCGAGCGCGATGCGGAGCCGGTACGGGCGGGCGAGCTCGGCCAGCGCGCGGCGGACCTGCGCCGCGGACGCGACCGGCAGCAGCTCCGTCATGCCAGCACCCTCCGTCATATTGCCGCCTCCGCGCGGGGAAGTACGTCGGCGGTCATGCCAGCACCGCCTCGCGGTAGGCCGGTGAGGACTCGGCCAGCCCGGCGTGGGTGCCCTGCCCGGCGACCGTCCCGTCGAGCAGCATGACGACGCGGCCAGTGGCGGCGAGCAGAGCCGGGCTGGTGGTGACCAGTACCGTGGTCCGGCCGGCACGAACCGCCCGCAGGCGGCTGGCGATGCGGGCCTCGGTGACGGTGTCCACCGCGGTCGTCGGGTCGTGCAGGACGAGCACGGCCGGGTCGGCGGCGAGTGCGCGAGCCAGCGCGACTCGCTGGCGCTGCCCGCCGGACAGCGACCGGGCCCGCTCGGTGAGCACAGCGCCGTCGAGCAGGCTGTCGGCGACCTCGTCTGCGGTCGATGCCGCCATCGCGAGGGTGACCTGCTCGGGGCTGGCCGCGGTGGTCGCGACGTTGGCGATCAGGGTGTCCTCGAACAGATCGGTGTCGTGCGCGGCGACGAGCAGAGCCGTTCGAGCTGCGTCGAGGTCGAGGTCGCGCAGCTGGATCCCGTCGAGCTCGATGCGCCCCGTCTCGGGCTCGGCTTCGCGCGCCAGGCAGTCGAGCAGAGCGACGGCGACCGCGGGCTCGGGGGCCACCACTCCCACCAGCTCACCCGGCGCGATCTCCAGGTCGAGGTCGCGCAGCGCGCCGTGCGACAGGCCAGACAGCCGCAGGGCACCCGCTGCCCGGTTCGGCAGCGGGGCGGGGCCGCCGGTCACCGCGGGTGGCGCGGCGAGCAACGTGGCCACCCGCCCGGCCGATGCCCGGCACTGGGCGAACGACGCTACGGCGATGGCGATCACGTTCAGCGGACCGATCAGGTACTGGGTCAGCCCGACCGCGGCGACCAGCTCGCCGATGCTGATCTGTCCCTGGGCCGCGAGCCGGCCTCCCACGAGTGCGACCAGCGCCAGGAACGCGCTGGTCACCGCCAGCGTCGCGCCCGAATGCACAGCGAGCAGCTGCGTCGCGCGAAGCCGCGCGGCCAGCGATGCGCGGCTCGCTTCCCGGTACCGTGCTGTCGCGGCCTGCTCCGCCCGCAGCCCCTTGATTACCCGCAGCCCGCCGATCAGGTCGCTGGCCACCGCCGTCGCGCGGGCAGCCTGCTCCTGCTCGGCGGTGCTGCGCCGCTCTAGTGGCCTGGTCAGCAGGTTCAGCGCGAGGAGCACCGGAGGCAGGCCGATCAGTACGACCAGGCCCAGTTGGACGGAGGCGCTCAGCAGGACCACCGCCGCGACTGTCAGCCCGGACGCCGCGACGACGGCCTCGGCCACCGTGCGGTTGATCAGCGCGACCCGGGACACGTCGGCGGTGGCGATGCTCAGCAACTCTCCGGGCAGCCGCCCCGCTCCGGTCCCGCCGCGGGGATCGAGGATGCGACCGGTCACGGTCAGCCGCAGATCCAACCCGGCGTACTCGCTGGCCCGTGCCGTCAGCCGGGCACCGAACCGGAAACCCATCGTCAGCGCGGTGAACAACACAGCAAGGACGGCCAGCCACCCGGCCAGCGCTACGGCGTCGCCGGTCGCGATGGCCCGGTCGATGATCACACCCACCAGCACCGGAACCAGCGCCTCAGCGGCCTGCCAGCCGGCGAGCAGCAGCACGGCCCCCATCAACACCCACCGCTTCCCGGCGATCGCCTCCCGGAGCAACCGCGACCTACTTCCCCGGGATGTCACGCAGGCCACGCTAGGTGGCGCCAGGCTCGTGGATCAACGCGCAACGGTGCATCGGGACGATCTCCTTGCCTCAGCCCAGCGCCTTGGCCAGGCCTGGCTTGAGCTGATCCAGGCCGTAGGGAATGGACAGCACTGACGGGAGGCGCAGCGCGCTGATCGCGTCCACGCTGACCGGGAGGTAGCGGCAGCTGGTGACGTGGTGTTCCCGGCACAGGCGACTGCTGCCAGGAGCATGAGTGCGAGGCATGGCGAGCTGGCGAGGGGAGCAACCCGAACGGACCGGCGTTGGATGAGGTCGTCGTGCGCGGGCATCACGGTTCCTCCGGGATTTCAGGTGGTGAAGCTGCTGGCAGGAGCCTCACGGTCGGCCGGCTGGCGGTTGCGGCGGCCGACGGGGACGATCAGCGGGGTGCCGGCGACCGGGTCGGTAAGCACCCGTGCGTCGAGCTCGAAAACTTCCCGGAGCAGGGGCTCGGTGAGCACCTCACGGGGTGAACCCTGGGCGATGATCCGCCCGGCGCGCATCGCGATCAGCCGCTGCGCGTAGCGGGCGGCCATGTTGAGGTCGTGCAGCACCATCACCACGGTGCGCCCGGCCTCGGTGTGCAGCCGCTCCACCAGGTCGAGCACGTCGACCTGGTGGGCCAGGTCCAGGAACGTGGTGGGCTCGTCGAGCAGCACCAGGTCGGTGCCCTGGGCCAGCGCCATCGAGATCCACGCGCGCTGCCGTTGGCCGCCGGACAGCTCGTCGACGGTCCGCTCGGCGAACTCGGTGATGCCGGTCCAGCCCAGCGCCTCGGCCACCGCGGCCTCGTCGTCCGAGGACCATTGCCGGTACCAAGCCTGATGGGGGTGCCGGCCACGGGCGATTAGATCGGCGACGGTGAGGCCCTCGGGTGCGATCGGAGACTGTGGCAGGACTCCCAGTACCTTCGCGACCTCCCGGGTGGGCGTCCGGTCGATCCGCTTGCCGTCCAGCAGCACATGACCCCGCTTGGGGCGTAGGAGCCGGCCCAGAGCACGCAGGATGGTCGACTTACCGCAGCCGTTCGGGCCGATCACCGCGGTGACGGTGCCGTCCAGTACGTCGATGTCCAGCCCGTCGACCACGACATTGTCGTCGTAAGCCAGCTGCAGGTCGCGGGCTTGCAGACGGATCTGGTCAGTCATGCTGCGGACACCTTCCGGTTGCGGCGGACGAGCAGGTAAAGCAGGTAGGGGGCGCCCAGTACGGCGGTGACGATGCCGACTGGCAGCTCGCTGCCGAGCACGGTCCGTGCGATGAGGTCCGCAGTCACGGTGAGCAGCGCGCCGTAGACCGCCGAGGTCAGCAGTGGTGGGCGGGCCGCGCCGATCAGGCGCTGGCAGATTTGGGGCACCACCAGCGCGACGAACACGATCGGACCGGCGCTGGATGCGGCCACCGCGGCCAGCACCACCGCCACGATGATCAACGCCGAGCGGGTTCGGTTCACCCGAACGCCGAGGCCACGGGCCGTGTCGTCGCTGAGTTGCAGCGCACCCAGCCCGAAGGTCAGCAGCAGCGCCACCGGCACCAGCACTCCTAGTGCCAGCGCGACCGGCACGACGTGCTCCCAGCCACGGCCGTTGAGGCTGCCGACGAGCCAGACCGTGGCCTGGGCGGCGGCGAAGATCTGGGCGATGACCAGCATCCAGGAGATGATCGCCCGGCACACCGCGTCCATCCCGATGCCCACGAGTACTAATCGGTAACCCTCGATGCCGCCCCGCCAGGCCAGTGCGTAAACCAGTGCGGCGGCGCCGAGCCCGCCGACCAGCGCGGCGATCGGTATCCCGATCGTGCCCAGGGTCGCTCCGATCGCGCCGTAGCTGCCGCCGAGCACGATGACCGTGACGGCGGCGGCGCTGGCGCCCGCGGTGAACCCGAGGAAGTCCGGACTGGCCAGCGGGTTGCGCGCAATCGTCTGCAGGATCGCGCCGGACAGTCCAAGCGCTGCGCCGACCAGCACGCCGGTCAGCGTGCGCGGCAGCCGCAGCTCCAGCA
>JBOHGH010000098.1:0-15958 GCA_050699975.1 Pseudonocardiaceae bacterium
GACAGCGCGCAACGCCGTCCCTTCCTGACCGGGAACTTGACCTTGGACAGCCAAGAACCCTGCCAGCAGACGGCGTTGCGCCCTAAACGATCACGATCAAGCCACCCACGGGAACAGCAGAAGAGCCGCGAAAGTGGCCTGCATGGTCGTTGACCTGTGAGGTACCAGAACTCGTGTGGGTGCCGAACTGGTCGTCCATGGCGGTGACCTGTGGCATCGCTGGATAGTGGTCGTTGGGCATGATCGTCAGTCGTGGCGGTACGACTGCTGTATCTGCTCTTCTGAGAGGTCCCACAGGGTCGTCACGCGCAGCGCGAGGTCCCTGCCCGCCGGGGGACCGGAGTGGGGAGGCGGGCGTGCCTCTTTGACTCTCTGAGGGCGAGTTCCGCAACACTGCAGTGTGATACTGCGGTCACGAATCAGTCCACAGTGGAGTCTCGTGTCCATGGATCTGTCCATGAACTGGCGTCCGCATGTGCATGCCGAGACCTCCAGCGCCGAACTTGTGCAAGCTGGTGCCCATGTGGCGTACTCCTGCGGGGTGAATTCGAAGTCTCATAATCCGTCAGGTCGTGGGTTCGAGTCCCACCCGCCCCACCTCTGAACAGGCAAGATGATCGCCCGGGATGGGTTCTCGCAGATACCCGGTATAGGCCGTGTCGATGCGCCGGGGTTGAACGCAGCGGGGATGCCGAATGCGGACCGCTCTCGGAGTGAGAACGACGAACGCCCCCGAGTCGAGTGCGGACAACACAGCAGGTGTGAGGTTAGCGAGGCCCAGGGCGGCGACGTCCACCGCTCGGACGACATCCGGCAGCTGCCGCAAACAGGATCACCGACGGTTTCGGCGGCTCGGGTGAGTGCAAGCTCGCGGCCGAAGGTCGCCTCGGTCAGCGGTGAGGAGTGTGAGCCCGTCGGTGGCGGCCTTCGCGGGCACCTGCGGATCGCTGGCGCTGGCCATTCCGTGGTCGCGTACGTGAGTCGCGTGCTGCCCACCGGTGATCAGAAGTGTGCAGATTCGGGGCGAGAGGTTCGCATCGATCAGGAACCTCACGCAGGTGGCCTCAGCGGGTAGTAGTGCTCAGCGAGCGCCTCAGCGGCGTAGTGCCAGCGCCGCAGGAATGTCCCCGGGTTGGAGATCGGGATGCTCGTGGATGATGTCGTCGACGCTCATCCCTCCCGCGACCATGCGCAGCACGGTGACGACAGGGAAGCGGAGGCCCCGGATGCAGGGCTGGCCGTCCATCTTGTCCGGCTCGATCGTGATGCGTTCGTGTACCTGCCCGCTCACGGAGATCACCCCAAACTGCCACGGTGCTGGTGGGCCGATTGTATCCGTTGCACACCTGCCGTCGATCTCTGTCTGTCCAGACAAGGGCATCGTCAACCTGGCGAAGCCACTGGGTTCTGGTGTTGATCGGCTTCGCCCCAGAGTGCGGCGATCGGCAACGCGGCGATTCGTTCCCCCAGCGGGAAGGGCCACCGCCCAGTGTTCAGCACCACTCCCGTCACGAAGCGGTCGCCGAGCTGGTCGCGTAGCCACGCGAGGTGACGAGCGTCGTCTCGCGTGGGCGCTGCTGTCGCCTTGATCTCCAGGCCGACGATCCGGCCGTCAGCAGCCTCCAGAACGACGTCGACCTCGCGTCGTCCGTCGTGCTGACGCAGGTGGTAGGCGCGTGCGGGGGGAGTATCGAGACCCAACAGGGGACGTAGCTGGGCGAGCACGAAGGTATCGAGCATCCTGCCAAGGAGGTCGCCGCGGGACATGACGGCCGCCGTGTCGATCCCGAGCAGGACCGCCGCGAGTCCGGGGTCCACGACGTCCGTGCAGGGCGCGGCGGACCGAGCTAGCCTACTGGACGTTTCACACATCAACTAGCGGATGCCGTGCACGGTCTCTGGGGGCCCTTTTGCACATCAGCACACCCGAGCGCCGCGACCCTCGGGTACGTGATCGACGAGTGGCGTGCGCACCGCCGAGGGTCATGACGCGCAGGTCGCCGACACGCCGCGCTTCTCAAGATGAGACGACCATCCGTCGGCGGGCTCCTTACGCTCCGGGGATAAGGTTCGCCCACTCTTGCCCCCAGTGTTAGAGGCATCGAATGTCCGACCGGCCGGCCTGTTGCGGGCTGACTCACACCCAGGCGGTCGAGGACGCGCTGAGAACGATCTTCGTGCGCTCCGGCCGTGGCGAGCCGGCCAGTACCTCGGCACTCGCCTCCCACCTGGGCCTGACACCGCCGACGGTGTCGACGATGCTCAAGCGGCTGACCGAGCACGGGCTGCTGGAGCGCACCGGCGACCACCGCGCGCTGCTCACGCCGCATGGCCGCAGGCACGCCCAGGAGGTCGTCCGGCGGCACCGGTTGCTGGAGACGTTCCTGGTCACGGTGCTCGACCTGACCTGGGACGAGGTGCACGACGAGGCCGACGTGCTCGAGCACGCGGTGTCCGACCGGCTCGTCGACCGGATCGATGAGGTGCTTGGGCATCCCACCCGCGATCCGCACGGCGACCCGATCCCGTCCCCGGCGGGCCGGCACGACGAGGGCTGGGGCGCGCGGCTGGACACGGTGGCGCCGGGCACCCGGTTCCGTGTCGAGCGGGTCTACGACCGGGACAGCGGGGCGCTGCGCTACCTGGCTGAACTCGGCGTGCGGCCGGGCGTGACCATCGAGGTGCTGGAGCGCAGCCCGTTCGGTGGCCCGCTCTGGATCGGGCTGAACGGGCAGCGCTGCGCGCTCGGCGACCCGCTCGTGTGCCTGGTGCACGGCCGGGAGCAGCGTTGACCGAACCTGCCCGCCCCCAGCCCTCCCGGCGACGGTTCCTCGCCGGCGGCGCGCTGGTCGGTACCGCCGGCGCGGCACTGGCAGCCAGCACATGGGACACCGCTGGCTCCGGGCAGCACCGGCACGCAATGCACCGAGCAGGGCACGACACGCACGGCGGCGGCTTGGCCGGCCCGACGTTCCGTGCCGGCCGCACCGTCGATCACGAGGCTAACGGGTTCAACCCGACGGCGCTGCTGCGCGACTTCGACAGCGGCACCACGTCACGGCTGCCGGACGGGCGAACGCTGCGCGAATGGCAGATCTTCGCCACCGACCACGAGATCGAGGTGGCGCCCGGCGTCCGGTTTCCGGCGTGGACGTTCAACGCGCGGGTGCCCGGGCCGACCCTGCGGGCCACGGCCGGCGACGTGCTGCGGGTGCAGTTCGTGAACGGCTCGACGCATCCGCACACGATGCACTTCCACGGTATCCATCCGGCGGAGATGGACGGGGTGCCCGGTATCGGCGCCGGGATCATCGAACCCGGCGCCAGCGCCACCTACTCCTTCGAAGCCGAACCGTTCGGGCTGCACCTCTACCACTGCCACGTCGGCCCGCTCGCCGAGCACATCGCCCGCGGGATGTACGGCACATTCCTCATCGACCCGCCGCAGCCGCGCCCCGCGGCCGATGAGCTGGTGATGGTGATGCACGGCTACAACACGACCTTCGACGGCCAGGGCAACCAGCTCTACGCGGTCAACGGCATCCCGTTTCATTACATGCACGAGCCGGTCCGGGTGCGCCGCGGCGAGCTGGTCCGGATCTACCTGGTGAACATCCTGGAGTACGACCCGATCAACAGCTTTCACCTGCACGGGAACTTCTTCGAGTACTACCCGACGGGCACCCGGCGCGAGCCTGCGGACTACACCGACACGGTCGTGCTCGGCCAGGGTCAGCGCGGGATCTGCGAGCTGCGCTTTCCGCACGTCGGGCGGTACATGTTCCACGCGCACAAGACCGAGTTCGCCGATCTGGGCTGGATGGGGTTCTTCGAGGTAGTCGAATGAACGCCGAGCCGGTGATGCTGCGCCGCGCTCGCGGCTGGGCGCTCGCGATCGCGACCGTGCTCACCGTCGCAGCGGCGCTGTTCCTGGTAGGCATTCTGGGCGGGCAGACGCTGCCAGAGCGCAGCGGCCCACCGATCGAGACGTTGGCCGTCGAACGGGCGGTGTTGTCCCCAGGGACCATCGAGCTGACCGTGCGCAACGCCGGGCCCGATCCGGTGCAGGTCGGCCAGGTCGCGGTCAACGACTCCTTTGTGGGGTTCACCGGGGGCGAGGAGCCGATCGGGCGGCTCGGCGCCGGGACGCTCCGGCTCGACGTGCCGTGGCAGGACGGCCAGCCGTACCTGGTCTCGATCCTCACCTCGACGGGCGCGGTGATCGAGCACGAGATCCCGGTGGCGACAACGACGCCCCGACCGGACGGCGGGTCCGTCGGGCTCATGGTGCTGCTCGGCAGTTACGTCGGGATCATCCCCGTCCTGCTCGGGATGCTGTTCCTGCCCGCAGTGCGACGGGTGAGCGCGCGGACGGTGCGCGTGCTGCTGGCGCTGACCGTCGGGCTGCTGGCGTTTCTGGCCGCGGACGCTGCGATCGAGGCGATCGGGCTCGCTGGGCAGACCGGTGCTGCGTTCGGCGGCGTCGCGCTCGTCGTGCTCGGTGCCGGCCTCGCTTTCCTGGCATTGACGTCCGTGGACCGGTTCCTGCAGGCTCGCCGGGACCGCGGCGGGCCAGCGACGGAATCTCCGGACGGTCAACGGCTCGCGCTGATGATCGCGATCGGGATCGGGCTGCACAACCTCGGCGAGGGACTTGCCATCGGGTCGGCCTATGCGATCGGCGAGCTGGCGATCGGCGCAGCGCTGGTGATCGGATTCGCCATCCACAACACCACGGAGGGTCTCGCTGTGGTGGTGCCGCTGGCCGCGCGACCGGTGTCCCTGCTGCGCCTGCTCGGGCTGGGTTTGCTGGCCGGCGCACCTGCCGTGGCCGGGACGCTGATCGGTTCCACCGTCGTCAACGCCGAGCTGTCCGCGTTCCTGCTCGGGATCGGGGTCGGCGCGATCCTGCAGGTCATCGTGCAGATCGAGCCCAGCCTGCGGGACCGGGCCAGCGGCCTGATCGACCCGGTCGCCTACGGCGGCCTCGCCACAGGCGCGTTGCTGATGTACGCCACCGGCCTACTCGTGGTCGTATAAGAGCGTCCGGCAAATGAGGGCTGGAAGGGGCACCGGTATTCCGATCACCGACAGCCTCGTCCGGTTCCTGGTGAGAGGAATTGTCGCGTGACAGTCACAGTTCCTGAGTCCACATGGCGAGAACTGGCGCGACGACTTGCCGACGACATCGACGCCGTGGGAAAGATGCACACCCCGCAGTGGCGGGCAGCTGTGCAGGAGGTGCCACGGCACGTGTTTGTGCCGCGTTACTACACCGATGACCAGCAGGGCCGCTCGCGGCACTGGACCCTGCACGAACCCGAGGATCCGGACAGTGTCAGGCGCTGGTTGGAGTTGGTGTACTCACGGACAACGTTGGTGACGCAGGTGGCGGACTTCGCCGACCGGGGCACGCAGGCGGCGGTGTCCAGCTCGACCAAGCCCGACCTCATGATCCGCATGCTCGAGGCGCTCGACGTCACCGACGGTATGCGCGTGCTCGAGATCGGCACCGGGACCGGATACAACGCCGCCCTCCTGTCCCACCGCCTCGGCGCTGCGAACGTGTACTCCGTCGACGTCGACCCCCACCTCATCGATGACGCCCGTGACCGGCTCACGCAGCTCGGCTACACCGCCGCCACTCTGGCAGCCGTCGATGGCATCGAGGGCTTGCCCGAGCCCGCCCCCTACGACCGGATCATCGCCACCTGTGCGCTGTTCGCCGTGCCGGCCGCGTGGATCAACCAGCTCCAGCCCGACGGGCTCGCGCTCGTGCACATCGAAGGCCCCCTCGGCGCCGGAAACCTCCTCGCCCTGCGCCACGTTGCCCCCGACACCGTGCAGGGCCGGTTCCTGCCGTGGTGGGGTTGCTTCATGCGCCGCCGCGCCACCGCAGGCCCGAGCGTCGGCACCCCGCGCCCCCGGCGCACCGACGCCGCGCCGACCACTCGTACCACGACGGTCGCCCCCGCCCAGCTCGACGGTGGTGCCCGGTTCCCGTTCCTCGCCCAGCTCCACCTCCCGCATGGAGTCTTGCGCAGCATGTGGCGTCGTGAATCCGGAAACGGGGACGACGGCGCCACCGTCACCGAACTCCGCGCCCCGGATGGGTCGTGGGCCGAGGTAACCCGTGAACCGGACCCCGAGGCCAGGTACCTCGTGCGGGAGGCCGGACCCACGCCGCTGTGGGCGCACGTCGAGACCGCATGGGAGCAGTGGGCCGACCTCGGCTCCCCGCAGTGGCACGAATTCGGGCTCACCGCCACCCCCACCCGGCACACCGTCTGGCTCGGGGGCCCGGACGGCCCGAGCTGGCTGCTACCCGTCCCCGTCGACACCGCAGAGCCCACTCGGGACGCACCGCGCTAGCCCGATGAGCTTGGCGCCATGGTCACCCGACCCGAACGGGCAGAGCTGGCCTTCACCACATAAGAACCAGGACGGCAGACCGGGGTCAGCGGGGGTCGAATCGGCCTTGCTTGATCCCGCGGAGGAAGGCCGGCAGGTCGGGTACCAGGAGCACCGGGCCTTCGGGGTTCTTGCTGTCCCGGATCGCCCCCGGGGTGTGCACCAGCTCGACGCAGTTGTTATCTTCTCCGCTGTGGCTGGATTTCCGCCAGGCCAGTTCGACGCAATTGCTATCTGCCCCGCTGTGGCTGGATTTCCGCCAGCGCATCTCGGTCATGTCGCAGCCTCCAATTCGTGAGCTGTTTGGGTGATGAGGGTGAGGGAGTCGGCCGGGCTCATCGCCAGCCGCTCGATCCTGTCTACTGCGGTCTTGTATCCGGCCACGTCGCGCGACTCGACCACGAACGCGCCGGTCCGGTAGTGCGAGAGCAGGACGATGGATGGCGAGCCGTCGAAGTCGTAGAGCACGAATGGTCCTTCCAGGCCCGGGTGCCAGCCCTGGGAGGACCGGACGACCTGAATGGTGATCGTGTCCGACTCGGCGAGCTTGACCAGAAAGCGAAGCTGGTCGGCCATCACCCGAGGTCCACCGATCAGCTCGTGCAAGGCGGCCTCGCCGAGCAATGCGTTCAGCCGGACCGGATTGCTGCGCAGGATGACGTCGCGCCGTCCCATCCGCACCAGCACCCGTGCCTCGACCTCGCCAGCGGGAAAACTTTCGCTGCCGATGATCGCTCGCGCGTAGTCGGAGGTCTGCAGCAGGCCGGTGACGAGGTGCGGTGACCAGTCGATGATCGCCGCGGCGGCCCGCTCGCACTCCATGGTCCCGGCGATCTGCTGGGAGACGCCGGGGATGCCGACCGTCAGCCAGTCCTGGGCGTCCGCGTGCCGGCCCAGGGCGAGGATGGCTTCCCGGTCGTCGCCGGTCACACCGATCGCGGTGAGGTAGCTGGCGACGTCCTCCAGGCGCGGCACGCGCTTGCTGGTCTCCCAGTACGAGACCACCGAGTGGGAGATGTCGAGCCGGCGGGCGACCTCGCGCACGCTGACTTTGGCCGCTTCGCGCGCTTGGCGAAGCGCCCCTGCGAGTGCCCGGGCGCGGGGTGCGCCACCGGGTTCGGTCACGCCACAACCCTAGTCCACCGCCGGTTACGCACAGTCCGCCGACCGGTCAGTTGCATACTGGTCGCGACCATGCCATATTGGTCGCGACCGAAAATCTAGGACCGCGTTCCCGATGGTCCGCACGGTACTCCGGAGGGCTGGCGTGACTGAGGGCACCGAGTGGTCGGTCGAATGCGAGGACGTGGTGGGCCGATCCCGGCTGGTGGTCGTCGGCGTGGCCGACCGCCGCGTCTCGCTGCGCACCCCGCCCGGAGAGACCGCGACCCTGACCTGGACCGCCACCGAAGAGCTACGCCGGCTGCTGGCCTTCGCGGTCGCGCGAGTGCTCCACCATGAGACCACTTGACCAGGATGAGGAGTTGATCACATGAAGGTCAGGTGGCTGCGGCCGTTGCTCCCTGAGCTGGCCGGACCGGCGACGCATGGACGCCCGGGAGGTAGGAACCCCGTCGCTGGTCCGGTCTTCCAAGACTGTGGGAACGACCACAGATGGCAGGAAGAGGCGGAGGGAAATCCGGTCAAGCCCCGAGAACCGCGGCCCGGCCGCCGGTTGAGCCCCACCACGCTCCCCGCGGCCGGGCCGGGCCGCCCCCCTTGGAAAGCGCTGGACTTGGACATGGCAAAGGCAAAACACAGACTCCTGAGACGTCGACACCGGCTCACCCCGCGGCGTCGTTTCCTCGTCGACATGGTGGACATCCGCTCCCTCGTGATGCACCTCGTGACACCTGATGCCGCCGCGGCGGGCCTTCGTGGCAAGGGCCGTTACATCGCGCTGTGCGGGGCGGACGTGATTCCCGCAAGTCTCACCGAGCCTGGACGTTTCCGCTGCGAGCCGTGCCTGTGGCAGTCCGTCTCGGTCCCGAGTCAGAGATCCAGGTCGGTGGCGTCATGAGGTGGGGTCTGGTTGCGCTCGACCGGCGCTGGCACGCCGTTGACCCGACGGCCGAGCATTTTGGGGTGTTCAGAGCTGCGTGCGGCCGTCTGCTGTCGATGGAGACCACCCTATGGAAGATGTTCTTCGGGCCGTGGTGCGAGGAATGCGCGCTCCAGCCTTTGGCCGCGGTGCCACCGCCCGAGTTCGGCCCCGCCTGTCTTCGGGCTGGAGCCGGCGATCCGCTTGCGAACTTGACGTTTCCTCCCCGGAACCCCGGCCGGCCCCCGGATGAATCTGCCCCCCGGTTCACCGGCGGCCGGCCGGTCCCTAAAGACCGAGGTGCTGCGCGATGATGTGGTACCAGGCCCCCGACGACGACCACGCCCACCGAGGCACGGTGAGCCGGGGCCGGGTCAGTACTGCGTGCGGGCTCAGTTTCACGGCGTCCCGCCGGCTGGCCGACCCACCCGACCACCGGATTTGCCTGAATTGCGACCCTGCCCCGGTTAATTCCCCCGTGCAGCTCCCTCCTGCGACCCGGCCGGTTCCAACACGCAAAGGAGAGCGAAGTGATTCTGCCGGCCGAGGACCTCGACCCGTGGATCGAGGGTTACCTGCTGTTGCGTCAGGCGATACTCGACGGCCGCTTGACGACGGAGGCCGAGATCGGCGCCTACGCCGCCGAGATACGACGCGGGCTCCCTGAAACCAGCCCACCACCAGCATCCATGGCAGTCATTGCAGTGGACATCAAGATCACGTTCCTACTGCTGACAGACCTGCTCTGGACACCGTGATCGTAGCTGAGCCCGCCGGCACCTTCACAACGGCTTGCCGTCCGATGAACCCGGCCTGCTCACCGGATCAGCCGGCGTCGCCCTCGTCCTTGCAGATCGTGGACAGCTACCAGCGCCACCGGTCCCGCTCGGCGATCCTGCTGACCACCTCCTGGCCCGAGTAGCCGGCGTTGCCGGCGATCAGGAAGGCCGGATCGGTGAGCGAGCGGCGGACGATCTAACGGCACGATCTGTTCAGCTCGCCACGCAGCGTGGCGAGCTGGGGTCCCGGTGCCGCGTCCTTGCACCGCCGGGACTCCTGATCACAGCCAGGGACCGGCCGAACCGAAACCACCTCCGCCGGCCCCTGTCTGTGATACCCCGATTGCGATCCGAGGGGAGCCGCGGACCATGCCGTCGAGTCTCGCACAAACGGCCCGATGCTCCACTCCGCTCAATCCAGTACCAGCACTCAATCCAGTACCAGCCCGACAGTGTGAGGAAGTTACTATGATCTTGATCGTTTCAGAGTGTGAAGCAAGCGGGACGCCGGATGTGAGATGACCGAGGAAACCAGCACTGTCACTGACCTCGCAGCCGAGCTTCGCGGCAAGCTGGTCGATGAGCTGTGCGAGTGGGAGCCGTTTCGCGTCGCTACGGTCGAGGACGCGATGCGTACCGTGCCGCGACACGTGTTCCTGCCTGGCGTCGCCATCGAGAAGGCCTACTCCCACGGCAATGTCGTGACGCATCGGGACTCTGAGGGCGTGGCGATCAGCTCGGCGTCGTCGGCGGGGACGGTAGCCGGGATGCTGTAGCAGTTGGAGGTGCGTCTGGGGCATCGAGTGTTGGAGATCGGTGCCGGCACCGGTTACAACGCGGCGCTGCTGGCCCGTCTTGCCTGCCCGCAGGGGGAGGTGACCACGGTTGAGATCGACGCAGAGGTGGCCGAGGGCGCGCGGCGGAACCTGACCGCTGCCGGGTACTCAGGGGTGCGGGTGATCTGCTGCGACGGCGAGGAGGGTTACCCCTCTGCCGCGTGCTGCCCGCTTGGATCGCCACCGCGAATACCCGGTCACCGACCACGACCGTGAGACTGTCCTTCGTCGCCCGAGCCGATCTGACTCTTTTCGGTGTGGTGGTGATGCGGGCTGCATCACCCGCAGGCGCGGGCCGGATGGTCATCCGACCGGCAGCAGCCAGGTGTGCTCGCCTATGGGCTCGTCGAGCCAGACTGTGTTGCGCCCGTCGGTATCAACCGTCAAACCCAGGCGTTCCCAGCCGGGCCGGTCGGTGTCGACCCACAGTCGGTAGGCCCATTCGATCGGCTCCCACAGTGAGATGTTCCCGGATTCGGTCACGGTGTGGTCAGCGAGGCCGACGCGGGCCCACGAGCCATCCGAGGCGGTCAGGCTGGCTGCGTACGGCTCTCGGCTTTCGGGGTCGAGCAGCGCACCGAACTCCACTCCGCGGGGAAGGCCACCGAGTTGCGCGAGAAACCACACCACTGGCGCACCCCATGGCGGGACCGGCGCGGCGGTGGGTCGGCACCGTTCGCCTTTGGCCTGCTCGACGCGGGGTGCCGAAACGGGGTGGTCGTCGTCGTGCCGCATCGCCATGAACGACGCCCACCTGGTAGCGAATCGGCCCTCCAACGTGCCGTCGTCTTGGCGGTAGAGGTGAACGAGGTTCCCGGCGCTGATGGCAAGTTTGAGGTCGACGAGAACACTGCCACCGGGGGCGAGCTGTTCCGCCCAAGATAGGGGGACGGCCGGGACTGAGCAGGTCGCGATGATCCGGTTATATGGTGCGTGCTCGGGCAACCCGCCTTGCCCGTCGACGGCGGCGAGGGTGGGCCGGTAGCCCGCGCCGCTGAGTCGCTGCCGGGCGAGCGGGACTAGCTCCGGGTCGATGTCGACGGAGAACACCTTGTCGTCGCCGAGGCGGTGGGACAGCAGGGCGGCGTTGTAGCCGGTGCCGGTGCCGATCTCCAGGACACGGTGATCGTCGCGGACGTCGAGGATTTCGAGCATCCGCGCCATCAGCTCGGGGTTCGTGCTCGACGACACCGGTTCCGGGTAGCCGCGCCGACTTTCTAGGGCTGTGACCAGGGTTTTCGGTGCGTATACGCGGTCCCAGTGTGCGGCGGTTTCCCAGCCCGTCCACTGGCCGGTGTTGTCCTGTTCGTAGGCGCGGGGCACGAAGGCGTGGCGGGGCACACCCGTGATGGCGGCGTGCCATTCCGGTGTCTCGATGTCGCCGCGGTCCCACAGCAGGTCGGCGAGTTGCCGTGCGTGCGCGGCCCAGTTGAGTCCAGTGGTGGTCACTGGCTGCCTTTCATCAGGAGGTCGGCGAGTTGGTCGGTGAGCGGGGCTCCGGTTGCGTCTTCGATCCAGCCGTACTGCCCTCCCGCGTTGATCTCGAGGAAGGTCCAGCCATCTGGGCCGATCACGAAGTCGAGTGCACCGTAGGCCAGGCCAATTTCTGCCATGAAATGGCGGACGCTGTCGATGACCTCGGCTGGCGGCTCGACCAGCTTGTAGGTGTTGCTGTCGTAGCCGGTGCGCCAGTCGATGTAGGCCGCCGCAGTGTGCGAGTAGATCGCGGCGGTCGTAATGTGCTCGCCGACAACGAACATGCGCGCCTCGTACGCTTTCGGTATCCACCGCTGGAACTGGTGCGCGGTGACCTCGACGCCGCGCAGATCGGCCAGGTCGGCGGCATCCATCGCGCGGGTGTGGGCGAACTTCCGCACCCCGCTCTCCACGATGGAGACCGCGCCCAGCATCTTGTTGACCGTCTTTCCCTCGGATACGAAGTTGTCTACGGACACCGGGCAGTTGGTGATCATCGTGTCGACCACCCGCAAGCCGCACCGGGCCGCTACGGCGAGTTGGTACGGTTTGTAGCCGGAGTCGGCCAGGCGTGCCGGGTGGTTAACCCACAGCACCGGGAGCGACATCAGCACGCCGCCAAGCCCGTACTTAGCTTCGACCTTCGCGTGCTCGTGCTCGGCGGTGTTCAGCCCGGACGGGAAACGGTATGCCTTCGGCGAGCGGTACCAGACCGCGTGGATCTCCTCCAGGTCGACCACGTGGTGTTCGGTGCGCAGGTGACCGGTCCAGCGGCCCCCACGCAGCCGAGCGGAGACGCTCAGCCGCGTGGGGAACCATGCGGTGTTCAACCGGTGCACCGTGGCCCCGCGGTCTTGAAGGGCGAGCACCATCGTGTCGGCGCTCGGGTCCCGCTCTTCGGCCAAGATGAGTATCGACATGGTCAGTCGTTGTGGTAGTCCTCGGACGGATCTCCATCGGAACCGTCCGTGCTACCTGTGGTGGGTGCGGTCGGGGGCCCCATCTCGATCAGCGGCCGGCCTTCGCCGTCGACCCGGATCTGGCGCACCGGGTGGTAGTCACCGGCCGGGCTGGGCACCCCCTGGAACGGTATCGGCGCCATCCGCCGCAGGCCCCACGGGCGCACGCCCGCAGGTGACGGTGCCTCGTCGGGGCCGGAGGCGACCGAGCCGCGGGACAGTGGGAACTGTGCACTGTCCCCAGCCAGCGGTTCGTCGACGAACCGGCAATTCTGCTCAGCGGGGGTATTAAGGAATGCGGTCATGTGCTGACCTTTCGGTTTGTTTCCTACCTGCCGGTGTCTCCGACAGGAGCTTGGGGTGATGCGTGCCGCATCACCGGTCGGGAGACTTCATGGCTCCCGGCTGTCGCATGGGTCGGGTCCGAGTATGGGGACGATCCGGCGCAGGCGGATCGTGGCGGGGGCCAAACCTGTCGTTGGTCTCGCCTGATGCTTGCGGTGCCATGTCGGGACCGTCGCAGATTTCGTGCTGCCTGGCCATGCCACTTGTCATTGTCTTCCAGTTTTGTCAAAATCCGGCCCATGGAGGCCGCGTTCCTATCATTTCTGGAAGCCATCCGCCGCGGTGCTGGAGCTGTCAGCGCGGCCTATGCCGGGTGGTTGGTGCCTCACGACGAGCACGAGCGAGCCATCCTCCACGCCGCAGGCGCCGGACCGGTCCGCCTGCCTGGTTGGGTGCGCGACGACTTGGCCGACCGTATCGCCTCGCTCATCGGTTCTACCGTTCCGGTCAAGCACCGGGATCGTCTGGCCGAACTCGCGCGCTACTACCTGCGCCCCATCGAGGCGAAGCACCCCACAGCTAGCCGCGCCACGCTGAGCAACTGGCGCTTTGACGCTGCAGAAGAACTGACAGATCACCTGCGCAGGCCACATCCGGCTAGCCTGGCTTTTCAGCCGAAGGGCTCGCCGGAGAAGGGTGAACGGCTGTCCCTCGACACGCTGGCTCGCGACCCTGCCTGCCGTTGGCTGCTGCGCCTGGAAGACCAGGAACGCGATGTTGCGTTGTACCAAGTTTTTCGTGACGCCGCCAACGAGGCCAATATCAAGGCTGACACTAAGCTACTGGTTGGTGTTGCCCTCATTGCCGCCCGATTGGCTCCCGCAACCAACCCGGAACCGGTCTACGACTACGACGGCGTGACCCCGCTTCGCGGTCTCAACGGCCGCAAACACAGCCGCACCCGGTTGGCGCTTCCGCTGGTTCTGATGTGCGCCCAGCGTGTGGCGCTCAACGTCCGCCAGATTAGCCAGCGGGTAGATACCCGGGCGTTCCTCGTCATCGGCCAACGGCTGGTCGACACGACCGCCGGACCGCTCGCGTATCCCAGTCCGATCGCAGGCATGGAGCAACGCGGCGACTTCGATCCGGACCTGCTGGCTGAGGGCATCGCCCATGCCTGGCAGATGATCTCCACCGGGAACGCCAAACCGATTCTTGCCACCCTCGTCCGGCACGCGGCACTGGCAGCAGAGACGTTGAGCGCCCAACACCGCCAAGACCTGGCGCTGCTCAGCATGGCTGTTGCCCGAAGACACTCCGACCGACGGGCACTGGACATCACGGTGCATCACCCCTCGTTCCGCCATGACTCCGCCGACTCGGTGCTCTTCCAGCTCCGCTTCCGCCGGGAACGGCTCCTGCTGGCCAGCCACCACGACCCTGACCGTGACCGGAATCCTGAACTGCGAGGCATGGAAGACCTGCTGACCGTGCGTCGTGGGCTGCTTTCGGCCGACGATGCCCGGCGCGTGAAGAAAGTGCAGCTCCACCTCCGGCAGGGCATCCACTTCCGGTTGGCCCGGGAACTGATCACGTCGGGTCGGCCGCTCGATGCTGTTCCGGTCGCGCTCTGCGACACTGCGATCCAGGACATCATCGCCGCAGTTGACCGCATCACTGCAGCACTCCAGGCGAGCCTCCGGATCGCCGACGAAGACCACGATGAGATTGCCCTGGTCAACGCCCACCGCCGCAAGACCGAGGCCGAGGGTATCGTCCATCTGCTGAGCAGGGTCCGTCATCCCGACGCGTTGGCTGGTGCGCGCCGTCTGCAACGTGACCTGAACAAACTCGACGACATCTGCTTCGAGGAGCATACCGACGCCCGCTCCGACGTCAGGGTGCTGTGGCTGCTGGCCATGGCCGACCAGGCCATGCGCCGCAACGAGGACGAACAAGCTCGTGACTACGTCACCGCAGCCAAGGAAGCTTTGCCCGCAGGGATTCCGCACCTTGCCATCCGGGCGGCCAATATCGCAGCCACCATCGGCGAGGCAACGCTGGCCGGCCAACTGCTCGCCCGAGTGCCGCACCGCCACGTCTGGCCGTCGTACTTGCGACATTTGAACGCTCGGCTGCGGTCTGTTGAGACAGGTAAGGACAAGGCGGCCAGCGTCAATGCAGTGACGAAATGACGACCTGGGCGGCGGCCTCGTCGGCAGCGACAAGGGTGCTCTCGAAGCGCGGTTCTGCCACGTCTAGTGCCACGTCAACGGTGGTGCGCTTCGTACCTGCCCCGTCCATGACCGTTAGGCCAGCAGCTCGAGCCAAACACATACCCACCGCGCCATCCCAGAGCTTCTGCTGCTCGCGGTAGAATAACCCGAACGCGGGCAGGCCTGGCTCGGTGAAGGGGCTCAGGTCGATACAGCTGCGCACCATGTCGAGCGTCTGCGACGTGGTCTGTGTCTTCAGTTCGTACCCACGGGAGATCAGCACCGCCTCGTACGGGCGTGGCTTGCTCCCAGAGCTCCTGGTTACCGACAGCAGCTTCAGATCATCCGCCGGGGACAGGCCGCTGACTGACTGGCCGTTGACCTCGATGACTGAACCAACGCCGTTGTAGCGGACCGAAACCAGGCTGCGCCGCGGACCCAACTCCGGCGCCAGGACGTAGGCGGCCACCGGCCTACGCTGCTCGATCAGGCATACGACGTTGCAGAACTCTCGCTGATCCTCGGCGACGAACTGGGCTGTTCCGTCGATCGGGTCGATGATCCAGATCCGCTCAGCGCTGCCCGGCTCACCAGGCACGCCAAGCAGATGTGCGCTCTCCTCGGCGATGATGACCGCCTCCGGTTCCCGTGCCCGGATACAGGCGATGATCTGCGCTTCGATGGCGATGTCGGCCTCTGACAGCAGGGTCGTGTCGGACTTCTGCTCGACGTGCAGCGACCCGAGACGCGAGCGGTACTGCCGCAGGGTCGGCACCAGCAGGTCATCCAGGTCTTGCCAGAGCGCAGCCAGTTCCATCAGGCGATCCTATGGTGCGGGTAGCGGCGGCGCCTCGCGCGTCGGATTTCCGTTCCCGCGGGATCGGTGCGAGGTTCCGACCCTGGCGTGGTGTTCCCGCACCACGCCAGGGTCTCCTTTGTCGGTCAGTCCGTCGGG
>JBOHGH010000099.1:0-15855 GCA_050699975.1 Pseudonocardiaceae bacterium
CCCGTGTTGTGGCGGGGGCCGAGCCCGTGATGTGGCCCGTCGTCAGCGGACCCCGGTCTTTCTGGAGCAAGTAGGCCAGGCCTTCCAACCCTGCGTTCTCAGCACCTTCTCGGCGATGGCGATCTGCTGTGTCCGGGTAGCATTGTTGGCGGTTCCGGCGTAGGATCCTCCGCCGAAAGCTTTCCACGTCCGGCGGCTGAATTGCAGCCCGCCGTAGTACCCATTTCCGGTGTTGGCGCGCCAGTTACCGCTGCTTTCGCACTCTGCCAGGCGATCCCATTGATCCAGCGTCGCCGCTTGGGCTGGTGCCGCGAATATCAGTGGAAACGTCATAGTGGCTGCAACGATACCGGTACGGGCGAGAAACCGGGAGGTCCTCGTCATGATCCAGTCTCCATGACCGCGCACACGACTTAATGACCTCACGGTCGCGCGGGGTTCGGGTCCCGCATCGACCGATCAAACGGCCTGCGCCACTGTCCCGTTTCCAGGTGAGGTAACCGGTATCCGATCCCGGGGGACAGGCTCTGCGCGCCGGGATTCGAATTCCCGCCCCAAGGTGGCTCCGTGGTGCCGGACGAGATCGACCGTACGGATCACGATGGCTGATGCAAGAGGGTGAAGCTCGGGCCAGTCGGCCTAGGGCCACATCGTCACACTCTGTCAATTCAGCCCGGCAAGTTGCATTCTCGCAGCTCGAAGGGTCAATGCAGGTGCGCGCGGCGGGTCGGATTTGCCGGATATCAGCGGCATTCGGGTGGTGAGTCAGGTTGCTAAATGTCACCCGTTTGTGCATTACACGAAAGGGTTACCGGGACCGCGATCGCGGTGATGACCAGACGGTCACTGACCAGCCAACGGCCCTCGAACTCGGTCAGCTCGTGACCCGCGACAGTCCCACCGGGCACCAGCAGGCGAGCGGAGAAGGTGCCTTCGGCCGGGTCGATGGCGGCGGCGTCGATGGCGGCCGGGTCGATCGTGACGGTGGCGTCGTGGAACCCTAGCCAGCGCCGCGTCAGCGGAAACCACGCCTTGTAGACCGTTTCCTTGGCGCAGAACAGGATCCGGTCCCAGTGCGATGCGCCGTGCACGGCAGCCAGGTCGGCGATCCGGACCTGCTCGTCGGCCAGGGCGATGGCCTTCAGAACGTCGGGTGGCAGCGGTTGGTGGGGTTCGGCGTCGATCCCGACGGTGAGCAGATCCCGGCTGTGGGCCACCGCCGCCGCGCGGTATCCAGTGCAGTGGGTCATGCTGCCGACGACTCCGGGTGGCCATAACGGCTCGCGGTGCTCGCCGGATAGCACTGCCGCGGGTGGGAGGCCGAGCTCGCGCAGTGCCTGGCGGGCGCAGTGGCGGACAGTGCGGAACTCCCGACGCCGTTTTTCGACCGCCCGGCTGATCAGCGCCTCCTCCTGCGGGTGCAGCACCGCGTCGGGTGGGTCGTCGAACGCCTCGGCGCAGGCGACGGCGCTGGGAAGAATTTTCTCGATCACCTGGCGAGGTCGTCGGTTGACACCGCGAAGTGGGCCACGGTGCCGGCGACTGCGTCGGTGTAGCGGTCCAGTGCAATGGAGTCGACGTTATCAAGCCGATCGCAGGCCGTGTGGTAGCAGGGGTCGAAGACCTCGCCGGCCTGCCCGCCCCAGCGCGCGGCCTGCTCGGCGGTCTTTTCCTGACTGTCACCGGTCCGGGCACCGGCCGACGGGACGCCAGCCTCGATGAACGGTACATAGTCGGAGCCGCCCTCGAATTCGGTGGTCTCGGCGGTGACGCCGGCGGCCGCCAACTGGTCGACCAGCACCCGTGCCACCGCCGCCGAACCGTCCGGGCCGGATCTTCTCGAGCGGCGACCTTCGCCGCCCTGGACCAGGTAGCCGGCGTTCGGGGAGGCCACCATGTCCAGGTTCAGGTAGAACTCGATCCGGTCGCGGTCGTCCTCGGAGAGCTGCTCGACGTAGTGCGTCGAACCGTCAAAACCGGTCTCCTCCGAGCCCCACCAGGCGAACCGCACCGCGTTGCTGACCGCGGGCGAGCCGCCCAGCCGCACCGCGATCTCCAGCAGCGCAGCCACTCCGGAGCCGTTGTCATTGATCCCGGGTCCCTCCGGCACCGAGTCCAAGTGCGCGCCCGCCATCACCACCCGCTCCGGACTCCCCGTTCGGGTCTGCGCGATCACGTTTCGGACGTTGGTGTTGTCCACGCGAAACGTGGGCGTGCTCACCTGGTAGCCCGCGTTTCGCAGGATCCCGACCACGTAGTCCACGCTCGCGTCGTAGCCGGGGCCTGGGGAGGCCCGGTTGCCTCCGTTCTCGTCGGCGATCCGCTGCAGCACCTCGAGGTGGGTGACGGCGCCTGCACCGGTCACATCGGTGACCAGCCGGTTGGGCAGCGAGTTGTCGGACGGTGCCGGCGCGGTCGACGTGCATCCGACGAGCAGTACGGCGCTGACAATCGCGACGGCGATGCGCAATGCGGTACGCATGTGGCCCCCTTCGTCCGGTCGTCCTAGATCGGATACCGGTGATCAGCGGGCCCGGCATCGTGATCCGCGCTGGATCGCACGCCCGAGCCGAGCCGACGCCCCCCATTCGGAGCATTCGAGCCGCCGTTATTAGAGATGCGTCCCCGAACGCACGGGACGTCGGCGGCAGATCGAGAGTATCCGGCCGGGACAGCGTCATCCTGACGGGCGGCACTTACAGCCTCGGTGAGGTCGAAGCGCTCGCCAGTTGCACCTCCTACCCGCCAGGACGTAGGCAGCCATGAAGGCGCGCGACGACGGCCCTACCCGCCTATGCCTATGGTGGGCCGGACGACACACCGTGTACCTTGCGAGCCCGAAGGCGCGGTTCCGGGTGTGTGGTGGCTGGGACGCGGCCCAGGAGGAGTTCGCTGAGCGGATGATCGACACGGGTGGCGGCGCGGGCGCAGGGCCTTCGCTCCACCATCGTGGTGCCCGAGCGTTGTCTGGGCGCAGCACGCCCGTGCCGGCTTGTTCATCAGCGGGGCCGGCACCGCCAGTCGGGGCATCGCCGGTGCCCCTGGCCGCACTGCAGCCAAGGCGGTCCTGACCTGGCGCCGCCGCAGCGGCGGCGGCGGGTGACACTCATTGCCGGGTATGGAGAGAGGACGGCTATCAGCGACTGATTCATAATCTCGCGCTACGCCGACTTGCGCGGCACATTATTGACGCCAACAACGGTAGATCACCGAAATGCAGAATCCCCTCGGCGGTAGTGATCCGCTGGTCGTGATTGCCGCGTTCGGTAACACCGGAATTCCCAGTGGTGCCGGGCTGGACCGCGAGCTGGCTGCAGAAGCGACACCAGCTCGGAACTGCCGGATTTTGCCCACCGTTAACCGAACTCGGGCGGGGTGATAACCGAACGCTTCCTAACGTCGGTGCCATGGCCGACCAGCTCACACCCGAGTCACCGGCGAGGACGGTTCACCCCATGAGCGACGAGTCAGGCGAGGTCTCGGTGACGTCGACGAACCGGCCCGACACCGGCACGATCCGCGCCTGGGATCACCTGGTCAGCCATACCCCGTGCAGTGACGTCGCGCAGCTTTCGGCGTGGTCGGCCGTGCGGAGGCAGGCCGGCTTTGTCCCCCGCTATGTGCTGGCCCGGCGGGCTGGCCGGCCTTGATTACCGGCGCCTGAGCTGCTTGTTCGTTCAGTCACCCGACCAGGCCGACGACATCAGCGACCACCTGTTGCGGCTGGGCTTCCGCCTGTCGGTGGCCGGGATCGCACCCGCCGCGTCGATCAGGATCGACTGACCCGCGACGTCGAGGACCTCCGCGATGGACTGACCTCCGCACGCTGTACCGAGAACTGGACGGCGGCGATCACGTCCAGATCTTCATCGCCGGACTGGACGGTGTTGCGGTAGTAGCGGAATTGTTCACCGGCTGCGGAGGCGTGCTCACGTCGCGGCTGACCCCGCCGCTCCGAGGTCGGCGGCAAGGTTGTCGCGACGGCGCGGCGCTTCCTGCAGGGCAGGGCAAGCAAGTGACCTGAGATAGGGCCGCCGGGACTGTCCCAGAGGACGACTCTCGCGGTCTTTTTTTTTGCGCCGTCTGGGCGGGCACCAGGGCTGGACGGGCACGTACCATCAGTCGTGACAACCACTCGTCCCACCGGTGCGCGGCTCGACTCGCACCAACACCTGTGGAACCGACGGGAGGAGCGAGCGATGACCGCCGGAGACAACGTCACCGCCCGGACCCGCCAGCGCCTCGAGGAGGAGCTGGCACGGCTTCGAGACCGGCGCAGTGTCCTTGCCGCCGAGCTCGACGAGCGCGATGCCGTCGGAGACCGCGCCGACCACGCCGAGATGCTGGAACAAGCCGATGACGCCGCTTGGCTGGACGACCGCATCGCCGAGGTGACGGGATTGATCGCACGTGGCGGGCCACCCGATCCGGCGGCCGATCGGTTGCCCCGCGGCACGGAGGTCACGCTCCGCTTCGATGATGGGGAGGTCTCGACGTTGCGCGTCGTCGCCATCCCGGAGGAGGTCAGCGAGGACGACGGCGCAGACGCCCTGACCCTCGACAGCCCACTGGGCCGCGCCCTCGCGGGCAGTGGGGTCGGTGACATCATCCAGTACGGGACGCCGTCGGGCACGGCGCTGGTCGAGGTCCTCGCGCTCCGGGTGCCAGGGGAGTAGCGGCGCTCGCGTACCCCGATGAGGAGCGGTTGGCCGCCGGCTTGAGTCGGACGCCGGTGTCGTTCCCGTGCCTCGACTGGTCACGTCGGTTTCCATTGGAGCGGGCGTCGGCAGCGCTGGTCGGCGATTGCGGCTGGGTGTACCCGGATAGCGGGAATAGCAGTTTGTCGAAATCCAACGTCTGGCAAGGAGGAGATGACTTGGTCGCTAAGACTGGCAAGTCCAAAGCGGTTGCCCAAGACCGTGACCGGCGGTTGCCACGCCCGATCTACGAGCGAGAGTTGTTCCGCTTGCAGGCGGAGTTGGTCACATTACAGGAGTGGGTGCGGGCGGAAGGCGCACGAATCGTTGTCGTCTTCGAGGGGCGTGATGGCGCTGGCAAGGGGAGCACCATCAAAAGGGTCACAGAGTACCTCAACCCGCGTGTCGCGCGCATCGTCGCGCTGCCCGTGCCAACCGAGAGGCAGCGCGCACAGTGGTATTTTCAGCGTTACGTGGCGCACCTGCCGGCGGCGGGCGAGATCGTGCTTTTTGACCGAAGTTGGTACAACCGTGCCGGAGTGGAAAGAGTCATGGGTTTCTGCACCGCCGACGAGTACCGGCGGTTCCTGCACCAGTGTCCGATCTTCGAGCGGTTGCTTGTCGAAGACGGGATCATATTGCGCAAGTACTGGTTCTCGGTCAGCGACATCGAGCAGGAGCGTCGGTTCCGGGCAAGGCTGCGGGACCCGATGCGGCGCTGGAAACTTTCCCCAATGGACATGGAGTCGATCGCCCGGTGGGAGGACTACTCGCGGGCCAAGGACGAGATGTTCGTGCACACCGACGTTGCTGAGGCTCCATGGTACGTCGTGGAGAGTGAGGACAAGCGGCGGGCGCGCATCAACATGCTCGCCCACCTGTTGTCCACCATCTCGTACTACGACGTGCAGCGGCCTCCGGCGCAGCTACCCCCACGACCACCGTCGCGTGGCTACCAACGGCCACCGCGGGAGGTGCAGACCTACGTTCCCGACCACACCGCCGCGCTGGGGTGAGCATCGCTGGATGCTGGCCGCTTTCCATGCCGGTGCCCGGCGTGGCCCGGAGATCACCGCCGAGGGTGGGCGGGATGCGCTGCGCGCCCGGTGGGCCGATAACTTCGAGGAGTTACGGCGGTTCCGCGCAACCGTGCTGGATGACGGGCTGGTGGCCGAGCTGCAGCGCTGGGCGTTGGGTTTCCTGGACGGGCGGGAGCCGTTGTTGGCCGCCCGGCAGCGTGCCGGGCGCATCGTCGATGGCCACGGCGACCTGCTGACCGGTGACATCTTCTGCCTTGACGACGGCCCCCGGGTGCTGGACTGCCTGGAGTTCGACGACCGGCTGCGCTACGTCGACGGGCTCGATGATGTCGCTTTCCTGGCCATGGACCTGGAGTACCGCGGCGCTGCGGAGCTGGGTACCCGGTTCCTGGACTGGTACGCCGAGTTCGCCGGCGAGCGCGCACGCCGAGCTCATCGCGCTGCAGTGCACGGCACCACCCGAGGTGGTTGCCCAGCGGCTGCGGGAACGCGCCGGGTCGGTCTCCGACGCCGATGAGGCGATCGGCCGTGCAGTCGCGGCCCACGCCGATCCGTGGCCGCAGGCGTCACCAATCCCCACCGGCGGATCCGTGCCTGACGCCGTCGCCGCAGCGCGCCTGCGGTGTGACCAGGGCCACCCGTCGAATTGAGCTGGGATGATGAAAACCCTTACGCGCCTGTGATGGAGTCATCGGGCAGTAGACCGAAGCGCTGCTGGTGCCAGTTCCGGTACGCCGCGACGGCGGTGGGGTAGCGTCATGAAGATCCGGTCCTCACCGATGGCGTCGATCAGCCCGGCCCTGGCAAGCTGATCGCGCAGGTCCTGCTTGACCCGAGCCATCGCGAACACCACCCCCCGGCGCTTGAGCTCAGCGTGCAGCGCCGCCAGTGCGTCGGCCGCGGTGCTGTCCACCTCGACGTTGGCCTCGGCGTTGAGCAGGAACCACCGCAGTGCTGACGGCGCCGAGGTGGCTGCGGTCAGCGCCCGGCGCCGGAAGTCCTCGGCGTTGGCGAAGCACAGCGGTGCGTCGTAGCGGTAGACCACCAGGCCGGGCACCTGCCGGGCGCCGGGATAGTCGTCGACATCGTGCATGCCGGCCACCCCCGGTACGTAGCCGAGAATGCCGTCATGTGGCCGGGCCAGTGCGGCCGCAGCCACCCGCCCACCAGCAGCACCACCAGCAGCAATGCGGACAGCGCGGCCGTCGGGGCATGCCATCGGCCAAGCTCGGTGACGAATGAGGCGATCTCGGCGGGCACCGAGTCGCCCTCGACGGGCACCCCGGTGAGCTTGCCGAGCTGGCTGACAATCATGATGACGGCGATCCCGCCGCGCTCACCGAGCCCAACACCGCCTGCCGGAACAACCCGCCCCGATGGCGACCAACGACCAGCATCTCCGCGGCACGCGCCACGTCGGGCAGGACGCTGGTCGGATCGCCCTGAACGCTGTGCTGGGTGATCGGCGGAACGTCCGTCATGCCGCTGGTCGCCTGTTCGACCTCACGATGCAACATCGCCAGAGACTCCTGATGCACCTGCTGACTGGAAGTCTCCCTGAAATCCGTCATCGGTTCGTAGAACCAGGCGTGCACGACCTGGACCGCGCAACGGCGGACCTGCGCCGCGCGCAGCGCCCAATCCAATGCGCGCCGCCCGGTTTCGAAGCCGTCGACCCCGACCACGATCGGGAGCCGCTCGTGCTCAGTCATCGCCGAGCCTCCTCACCTGAAGATCTGAGATTCGATCCTGCGTAGGCACGACGGCGACCGGGCAATGCGCGTGGTGGAGCACAGCGTGGCTTACCGAACCCAGCAGCAGCCCACGAAAACCACCCAGACCACGGGAACCCACGACAAGCAGACGAGCTCCCTTGGAGGCTTCGGTCAGCGCCCGACCGGCATGCCCGCGCAGCAAGACGCGCCGGATGGGCACGTCCGGGTACTTCTCCGGCCAACCGGCAAGGGCCTCCGCGAGCAATCGGGCCTGCTTGGGCGCGTGTTCCTCGGTGAGCACGTCAACGCTGCCATCACCGGGTACATGGGATGCGGCCACGTGCACGGCCACCACGCCGACGCCCAGCCGGACCGCCTCCACGAACCCGAACTCAAGCGCCGCAACGGAGAGCGAAGAGCCGTCCACCCCCACGAGCACCTGATCAGTGGTCAGGAGGTTCGAGGGCTCAGTCGAGACCGGGCGCACGACGATCACCGGGCACGACGCATGCGCCGCCACTTGCACCCCGGTAGATCCGACGAGAAGCCCGGAGAAACCACCCAGCCCCCGTGAGCCGAGAACCACCAGCGGCGCCTGCTCGATCTCGGACAGCAGCACCGGCACCGGCGCCCCGACCGGCATCGCCCCAGTGACGTCGATCCCTGGGGCTGATTCCCTGGCCCGCACCAGGGCTTCGTCCAAGATGCGCTGCGCATCAGCCTGCAGCCCACTACCCGGCGGGGCGTAGCTGGACGGGCCCACCGGCACGCGCAGCAGTGGCCAGATGAACGCGTGCACCACACGCAGTCGGCGGTGCCGTGCGACTGCCTCGGCTGCCGCCCACTCGACCGCTTCCAGGCTCACCTCAGATCCGTCAACGCCCACCACGATCGGCGCTTGCGGCGTGCTGTCGTCCATCGCTTCTCCTCACAGCTGACCGGTACGGCACCGGACGTGCTCACGTCGAGCCGCCGCGCGTGTGTCCGGCTCCGGCTTAACTGTCGCCCGCAGTCGGTTGTGGTGGCAGAGTAAAAGCGCACCGACACCAAGGACCTTTGGTCCCTCGAACGGCCGCACCGGACGCGGTCGAGGATCGCTCGTGCCAGGCTCTTGCCCGCCAATCCGGTACGGAGCGGGAAGGCGAATCGAGATGCGGATCGGCGTGCTCACCGGCGGCGGTGACTGCCCGGGGCTTAACGCGGTGATCCGGGCGGTGGTCCGCAAGGGAATCGAGGTCCACGGGCACGAGATCATCGGATTCCGGGACGGCTGGCGGGGCCCGATGCAAGGGTTAGCCCAGCCGCTCGGTCTGGCCGATGTGGAACACATCCTCCCCCTCGGTGGGACCATCCTGCGCACCTCGCGCACCAACCCGTACCGCAACGGTGGCGCGGAGCAGGTCAAACGGACGCTCGCCGAGCACGGCGTGGACGCCTTGATCGCGATCGGCGGCGAAGACACCCTCGGGGTGGCCAGCCGGCTGAGCAAGGACGGGATTTTTGTGGTGGGCGTGCCGAAGACCATCGACAACGACCTGAGCGCCACCGACTACACCTTCGGGTTCGACACCGCGGTGCACATCGCGACCGAGGCGATCGACCGGCTGCGTACCACCGCGGAGTCGCACTACCGGGCGGCGGTCGTGGAGGTGATGGGCCGCAACGCGGGCTGGATCGCACTGCACTCCGGGATGGCCGGCGGGGCGAACGCCATCCTGGTGCCGGAGCGGCCATTCGCCGTGGACCGGGTGTGCCAGTGGGTCCGCCGGTGCCTCGACCGGGAATCCGCCGCGATCGTCGTGGTAGCCGAGGGCGCGGTGCCGGAGGGCGGCGCGGAACTGCTCGTCACCGCGGAGGTCGACGCCTTCGGTCACAAGCGCCTCGGCGGCGTCGGGATCTGGCTGGCCGACGAGATCGCCCGCCACACCGGTGCCGAATCCCGCGCCGTGGTGCTGGGGCACATCCAGCGCGGCGGCAAGCCCACGGCCTACGATCGGGTGCTGGCCACCCGGTTCGGCGTGCATGCCATCGATGCGGTGCACGAGGGCGACCGCGGCGTGATGGTGGCGCTACGCGGCACCGACATCATCCGGGTGAAGCTCGCCGACGCCACCGCAGCAGTCAAGACGGTGCCGCAGGAGCGCCATGCGGAGGCCGAGGTCTTCTTCGGTTGACAGTCCCGCTGGACCGGCCGGGGCGTCACCCCATCCGCGGGTGGTAGCGGCCCGGAACCGAAGGGCTCAGTACCGCACGATGGCGATCGGACATGGCGCCACGTACAACAGCGACTGGCTGGTGGAGCCCAGGAGCATGCCCTGGACCCCGCCCCGGCCCCGGGAGCCCACCACCAGCATCCGGGCACCCGTAGCGGCCTCGAGCAGCCGGCGGACTGGCCGGTCCCTGGCCACCACCCGACGCACCTCAACGTCGGGGTACTTGTCCTGCCAACCAGCCAATCGCTCGGTGAGCAGCTGCTCCTGTTCGGCGGCCACCGTCGCCCAGTCAAAGGTCCGCCAGACCGTGGTCTCCTGCTCGGGGATCCGCACATCACTCCACGCGTGCAACGCCACCAGCGGCGCCGCGCACCGAGCCGCGTACTCCAGGGCGAACTCGACAGCGGCGTCGCTGCCGGCCGAATCGTCGACACCCACCACCACCGGACCTCCGGGATCACCCACCGCCGAGTTGCGGATCACCACGACCGGGCAGCCGGCGTGCTGTGCCACCCGCAACGCAGTGAACCCCAACAGGTCAGCGACCGGACCATCGAGGCCGCGAGAGGCCACCACCACCTCGCGGGCGTGCCGGCCCCGGGTAGCCCACACTGGCACGACCGGGGCGGGCCGGCGGCAGACCTCCGCCGCCGTGAGCCGCGCCGTGGATTCTGGCTGCACCAGAGCGTGCGTGACCAGCTGACGAAGCGTGTCGACCTCGGTGAGCAAGCCCACACATCGGGTCCCCTCGACAACCGGGAGGTGCCGCACCCCGGCCGAGTCCATCACTCGCAGGGCCTCGATCAGCGCCGAACCGGGGCCTACAGCCACCACCCGGCTGGTCATCAGGGTAGTGATCACAGGGTCCGCGGGGACACGGTGCTGGTCTGCGGTTCGGGATCTGCTGACGGTCTCCATGCCTTCAGGCTGGTGGGCTTCGCTGCCCACCGGCAGGGCCGAAGGACCGCCAGATCCGGGACGTTGGACTCGTCCCGGTGATCGGACGGCGTCGCCAGCCTGGAGGCCATGACTGTGTCGCCGCCGCGGTTCGCCGCGTCCGACGAACCCGGCCACGTCAAGATCGTGCTCCGGCTTGGGTCCGGCGTCGAGATTTAACAGCACCTCCAGGATGTGCAGGCTGTCGCGGGAGTGCCGGGCACAAACTGCGCGCCGATCACTCACCTAGTGCGGCGTTTTTGATCAGGACGGCTGAGGCGGTGGGGTTGAGCGCCTTTTGGGCCAGCGTGCCGAACGCCACGAGGTAGCTTGCTACCTGTGCGGGATTGGGCAGGTAGTCGGAGCTGGCCATGTCCTCGAGGTAGATGATCTCGGCTTCGGGGGGGTCGGCCAGGCGCAGGTGCACGAAGCTGGATCCCATCGCCGGATGCGCCCCGGCGGAGAACGGCAGCACCTGAATCGTGATGTTGGGGTCGGCGCCCAGCGTGATCAGGTGTTCCAGTTGCCGCCCGATGGTCTCTTTGTCGCCGACCTGGCGGCGGATGACGGCCTCGTTGAGGATCGCCCAGATCAGCGGTGCACCGTGGGAGTGCAACCGTTGCTGGCGCTCGATCCGCGCGGCGACCAGCCTCTCCACTTCCCTGGGGTCCCGGGTGGGCTCGGCGGCCTGGGTGACCACGCGGGCATACTCCTCGGTCTGCAGCAGGCCGGGGACCAACTCGGTTTGGTAAGTCCGGATCTCGGCGGCGTCGGCTTCCATGCCGACGAAGGTCTTGGCCCAGTCCGGCACCCGGTGGGTTGACCGGCGACGCGCGTCTCGGGCCAGCCGCAGCACCGCCTCACGGTCGGTCACGCCGTACCGGTCGAGCAGGGCCTTGACCTCAGCCGGCCGCAGGGTCGCCTTGCCGGTCTCGATCTTGCTGATCTTTGACACGCCGCATTCCAGCTCGGCGGCCGCGGCGTCTCGGCTGAGGCCCGCGGCTTCGCGCAGTCGTCGCAGCTCACGGCCCAGTTGAAGGCGGGACACCATGGGGCGAACTCGACATGTCTCCAGTGTGTCACCTGACAGGCAACACCCCAACCGCGGTAGACAACTGGAATGTTCCAGAAGGAATGCGGGTGCGAGAGATCGGCGCCGGCACCGGCTACAACGCCGCCCAGCTGAGCTCAACGACACGCGCACGGCCAGCGGCACCGATAGTGGTTCAGCCCGGCACCCCTACCGGACCGTGCCCAGACGCTGGTCAGTCGAACTCGCCGGCGCGTACACCGGCGGTGAACGCGCCCCATTCGGCCGCAGTGACGGTCAGGGCAGGGCCGGCGGGGTTCTTGCTGTCTCGGACGGCGCGGTGTCCGCCGGTGAGGCTGGCGACTTCCACGCAGTCGCCGCCGTTGCCGTTGCTGTAGCTGGCCTTGCGCCAGGTGGCGCCGGCCAGATCGGGGTTGTGGTTGTTGTGCGTGTTCATCTCTTCACTCACCTAGTGCGGCGTTTTTGATCAGGACGGCTGAGGCGGTGGGGTTGAGCGCCTTTTGGGCCAGCGTGCCGAACGCCACGAGGTAGCTTGCTACCTGTGCGGGATTGGGCAGGTAGTCGGAGCTGGCCATGTCCTCGAGGTAGATGATCTCGGCTTCGGGGGGGTCGGCCAGGCGCAGGTGCACGAAGCTGGATCCCATCGCCGGATGCGCCCCGGCGGAGAACGGCAGCACCTGAATCGTGATGTTGGGGTCGGCGCCCAGCGTGATCAGGTGTTCCAGTTGCCGCCCGATGGTCTCTTTGTCGCCGACCTGGCGGCGGATGACGGCCTCGTTGAGGATCGCCCAGATCAGCGGTGCACCGTGGGAGTGCAACCGTTGCTGGCGCTCGATCCGCGCGGCGACCAGCCTCTCCACTTCCCTGGGGTCCCGGGTGGGCTCGGCGGCCTGGGTGACCACGCGGGCATACTCCTCGGTCTGCAGCAGGCCGGGGACCAACTCGGTTTGGTAAGTCCGGATCTCGGCGGCGTCGGCTTCCATGCCGACGAAGGTCTTGGCCCAGTCCGGCACCCGGTGGGTTGACCGGCGACGCGCGTCTCGGGCCAGCCGCAGCACCGCCTCACGGTCGGTCACGCCGTACCGGTCGAGCAGGGCCTTGACCTCAGCCGGCCGCAGGGTCGCCTTGCCGGTCTCGATCTTGCTGATCTTTGACACGCCGCATTCCAGCTCGGCGGCCGCGGCGTCTCGGCTGAGGCCCGCGGCTTCGCGCAGTCGTCGCAGCTCACGGCCCAGTTGAAGGCGGGACACCATGGGCGAACTCGACATGTCTCCAGTGTGTCACCTGACAGGCAACACCCCAACCGCGGTAGACAACTGGAATGTTCCAGCTATACTGTGCAACTAAGAAAGTGCTGACTGTCAGTAGCTTACTGACACAAGCGACGTCGCTAGCCATCGGGAGCGCCGCTGTGGACTACGACCTGCATGTCTCTGGGCTCACGCTGCCCGCGGAGGTGCATCGCCCGTCCCTGGGCTCACGGCGCGACTCGCCTGGTGTAGGCCTGCGCTGTCTCCAGCTCCCGCTGACCAACGCTGAGCTGGGTGGATTGCCGGCGATGTCTGCCCAGCGGATACCCGACCCCCAGTTCCCCACCAAGACTCCGGCTGGCCGCCGGTCGAGCTGCCCCGTGCCTTCTTACGCTCCTGGCGGCCAGCCGGATCCCACCCCTCGGGCCGGGACAGCGAGCGGGGAGCAGCTGCGGTGGGCGCACTGCCCCGACGATGAGCGCTTGCCGCTGCTGACCGACGCTGTTGAGCACGCCAGCCTGCCCGTCCGCTCACCCGGCGCGCACCTGCATCGCCTGCTACGCCGTCCACCGGTGACCGGCGGCCTCTGTCCGCACCCGGGCGGTAGCGGGGGGCCACTACCCCGGTAGACCCCCCAGGTAACGGGTCCTGACCAGCACGGTAGCGGGGGGTAGACCCCACCACCCCACACACCAGACACCCCGTTCCCCGCCTAACCCGAACTTGCTGTGACTCTCAGTAGCACTGTCCGTCTGACCAGTGTCTGAGCCCGCGACGCACCCACAGGTGTAGCCACTAAAACACTGGTGGACGGAGGGGCTGCTGTGGTCTAATTGTCCTGTGAGACGCACCGACGGCGCGATGCACGTGGATCGTTCGAGTAGGCACTACACAGCGGCTGACGGGTCGGTGCGAGTGTACCGGCGGGATCTGCTTCGTCGTTCGTACCGCGACGCGCAGGGGCGGTCGCAGAAGGAAACGTTGGCGAATCTGTCGGTGTTGCCCGATGAGGCCATCGAAGCGCTGCGTCAGGTGCTGTCGGGCGCGGTGCTGGTGGACCCGGATAAGACGTTTGAGGTTGAGCGGTCGGTGAGTCATGGCGGGGTCGCCGCGGTGCACGCGATGGCGACGAAGCTTGGTGTGAAGAAACTCCTGGGCCCGGAGTGTCGGGAACGCGACCTGGCTTACGCGCTGGTCATCTCCCGGGTCCTGCACCCAAAATCGAAACTGTCGACGCTGGGCTGGTGGAACGACACGACACTCGGGACGGATCTCGCTGTCGCCGACGCGAGCAGCGACGAAGTTTATGCCGCGATGGACTGGCTCGGTGAACGCCAGGACACGATCGAGGCCGCGCTGGCGACACGGCACTTGAGCCCTGGCGGGATGGCGATGTTTGATCTGTCCAGTTCCTGGGTGGAGGGCCGCTGCTGTGAGCTGGCCGCGTTCGGGTACTCGCGGGACAACAAACGCGGTGTGAAACAGATCGAGTACGGCCTGCTCACCGACGAGGTGGGACGCCCGGTTGCGATCCGAGTGTCTCCGGGGAACACCTCCGACACGAAGGCATTCACCGAGGCCGTCACCATGGTGCAGACCAACTTCGGGTTGACCGAACTCGTGATGGTCGGCGACCGAGGAATGATCACCAACGCGCGGATCGCCGAGCTACGCGCCTGTGGCGGCATGGACTGGATCACCGCCCTGCGCGCGCCGGCGATCGCCGCCCTGGCCAGCGACGACGGGCCACTGCAGATGTCGCTGTTCGACACCCAGAACTTCGCCGAGGTCACCCATCCCGACTACCCCGGCGAACGCCTGATGTGCTGCCGCAACCCCGCACTGGCCGACCAACGCGCCCGTAAGCGCCGCGAATTGATCGCCGCTACCGACACCGAACTCGACAAGATCGCCGCGCGTGTCGCCGGCGGGAAGCTCACCGGACAAGACAACATCGGTGTCGCGGTCGGTAAGGTCATCAACAAATACAAGGTCGGCAAACACTTCATCCTCGACATCACTGACACATCATTGAGCTACCGGCATGACCTGGAGAAAATGCGCGTCGAGACCGACCTCGACGGGATCTACGTCATCCGCACCAGCCTCACCGCACAAACCCTAGACGCCCCAGGCGTCATCACCGCCTACAAGAACCTAGCCTACGTCGAACGTGACTTCCGCATCATCAAAATCGATGACCTCGACCTGCGCCCCATCTTCCACTACCTGACCCAACGGGTCCGCTCCCACGTGTTCTTGTGCATGCTCGCCGCCTACATCACCTGGCACCTTCGACAAGCACTTGCCCCGCTCACCTACACCGACGAACACATCCCGCACCGCGCCGACCCCGTATCCTCAGCCCAGCGCTCGCCGAGCGCAAAAAACAAGGACACCCACCGGAAAACCCCCGACGGACTACCCGTGCAAAGCTTCCAAGACCTACTCGGCCACCTGGGCACCCTCGACCGGGAAACAATCAACTTCGCCGGCCAACGTATCGAAAAAATCACCAACCCCACCCCAACCCAGCGCCGTGTGTTTGAGCTGCTCGACTCCCCGATCCCCCTCACACTCGCCGACAGGTAGCCACGAAGAAACCAGCACAAGCCAGGAACCCGCAGGTCAGCAACCCCACGCAACCAAAGATCAAGTAAGTTCGGCCTAACCATCCCCACCCGCGCTCTGACAACATCCCAACTCCGACCCTGCGAACGTAACCAGGGGCTCGCTGTCGCCGCACCTCAACTGTCGCACCTCAACTGTCGCTCTGAGTAGTTGACAATGGTCGTGGAGATTCTAGGGAGGGATGGGGCTGCCACGAGTCAGACTCCCGGATTTCCGCGGTCTGAGGGGTGTCCGGCAGGATGCGGACTCGGGGTCCCTAACAGCCGTGTGTGCTGCTCAGGCCGGGGAGGCAGGGTCAGGGAGGCAGGGAGAACTCCCTGCC
>JBOHGH010000100.1:0-15665 GCA_050699975.1 Pseudonocardiaceae bacterium
AGATGATCACGGTCGTCTACCTCACCGCGGCCAAACTCCAACTACCCACCCTCACCAACCCAACACCCGCATACACGACCTCACGCTGAGTAACCCACCTAAAACAGCGAAGAGCCCTTTGCGACCCGACCCCTGGCGGGTCGGCCAAGAACCATGACGCGGTCATGCCTTCGTCTACCATGAAGGGTAGGTCGATTTGCTGGCATTGCCGGTTCCGGGGATGGGCGACATGGGCGGTGGATTTTCTGCAGAGCCCGCATCTATTGATGGCAGCGCGCATCTGCTCCTCGAGATCGCGGGGTTGCTATATAAGGGTCGGCTTGACGGTGACATCGGAACGATGGCGCGGGTACCGCGCTCGCACCCTGAAGTCAGCGCCAAGGTGGAGGAGTTCGCGAAGTTCGCCGACGACCAGCATCAGGACCTGATGCTACTGCTAACCGCACTGTCGACGAAGCTCAAGGCGACCGGACACAACTACGTCCAGGTGGATGGGAGAGTTCAGGGAGACCTGGATGAGATCCTGGCCTCGGGCCGGTACGTCGCCCCGACAGATCGGTGACCGGCGGTGACGTACCATGCTGACGTCGAGTTCCTCGAGGACTGCAATCCTGCGATGATCGAACGCAATGCTGCGGAGTTCGCCCGCATGCGGGACCTGCTCGACTCGGTTGAGCCGTCGGTCACGAGGGCCCAGGAGGGCACGATCTGGGAGAGCGTGCACCGCGAGCAGTACGACGCCCGTCTCGCCGAGGTTCGCAGCCTGGTGACGAGCCTGTCCGAGGGCTTCGGCAAGGCAGGCACCGCGCTGCTGGGCTATGCCGACAAGGTCGAGGAGGCAAAAAGACATCTTGAGGCCGGTCTGGACGCCGAGCAGAAGCTGGACGACTTGGTCTCGTCAGTGGCCACTGCGGTGACCCGCACTGCACAGCTAGCGGAGCCCATGCGCAGGTGGGAGGACATCCGCTCGACCACCGGCGTGTTGGACTGGTTCGCTGAGCTCGGCATGGACGTCGACAAGATCCGCGACGAGGCCACCGGCGCGTACGAGCTCGCCGACGGGGCGTTCAGCCGAGCACTGTCGACGGAGCAGAGCGCCCGACAAGAGTGCCTCGCCAAGCTGAAGGCGGCGTACGAGACGCTGCCGGACTTCCGTGGCGGCGACTTCAAGGACGTCGCCGATGTCATCGGGTACATCGCACCGCTGATCAACGAGTCTGCTCAGGCACGCGACGACCCCCTCACGCAGCTATCCGGCAGCGGGGAGAAGAGTGACTTCCCGAGCGCTGGTGGAGCTGCCGTCTCGCCGGCGCTGCAGCACATCCGCAACCTGCTCAAGTCGTTGCCGGAGGGCGAAGGCTACTGGCTCCGCGACGTCCTCCCCGGCGGCAAGGAGGACTGGATCCGAGACAACAAGGAACTCATCGACGCGGCGGCGGCCGAGACTGGGCTGCCGCCGGATCTCATCGCGGGCATCGCCTGGATAGAGGTTGGGGGAAAGCCGTATGCCCTGGACGATGCCACCTATAGCGCCCGCCGGGATGCGGAGAGCCCCTGGAGCCCGCTCACACCAGAGTATCTCCCCGGACCGCTCGCCGGCGATAAGGATGAGACCTCATTCGGGCCGATGGCGGTGCAGATCCGCCGCGGTGCAGAAGTGCTGGGCTACGCCCCAGAGAATCTGAGCGAACAGCAGCGCGACGAGGTCAGGTCGGCGCTGAAGGACCCCGCGCAGAACATCTTTATCGCCTCGAAGTACCTGGCGAACTTGAAGGCGGAGAGCGAGTTCGCGAACGTGCCTGCTGATCAGATGACCCCCGCCCAGTACAGGGAACTGGCCGCTCGCTACAACGGTGGTCCGAACTGGCAGGGTGCCCATGCGCAGGACTACGGGCGGAACTTCGAGGCAAATCTGGGCCAGGCGAGGGAGGCTCTGCGGTGACCGCTCAACAGCATCCGGACCCCGCCCTCTCCGGGCAGACGCCCGGTGAGCGGCACAGGCGCCTCGGCAAGCGGGTCGGCACCGTGCTCAGCGGCACTGTGCTCGTCATTGGCAACTTAGCCACGCTTTTCTTCACCGTCGTGGCCTGGCTCATGATGCCCTCCGGGATAGGGGACTCGAACCACATAGAAGGTGCATGGTTCACCGCTTTCGCGGGCACAGTCCTGGCGCTGGTCACCGCGCTGCTAACGATTGCCCCGGTCATGGCACGGTGGCTGGGCAAGCGGTGGTTCATCGTTCCCGCGGTATTGTTCGTCATCGCCACAGCCCGATGGGTGTATATCGGTGCCGCGTATCCCGAGCCGACCGACAGGTACAGGTACGGGTCCGGCCAGGTGGCGGTCGTTGACGCGCCGGCCACCGACGCAGTAGCTCGATAAGATGGCGTCCGCTGTGAAGGTCGAACGTTTGTACAGGTTCTACATCGCTACGGGTCGGTGAGGACGAGTTGGGGATCAGCCGAGGTGTAGACGCGAACCTCGCCCCAGTCGCCGCCGATCCACCAGTGGTCGTCCCTTCGCTCCAGAAAGTCGATGTTGCCGAAATCTTCTTCCCCCGTCGCGTCGGTGTACCGCTGTGTTGACCGACTTTCCCACTCAGTGCGGGTGACGCCCGGCAGGACCAGCCAACCGTCGGCGTAGCAGTACTGCTCGTTGGGCTTCGGCGGCCGGTATGCCGGATGCTGCTCGGTGAGCACGGCCTCCAGCCTGAACCTGAGTTCGCCGGGTGCTTCCGCGATGTCCAGGACATAGCTGTCCTCTAGGTATACTGCGGACAGTGCGTCCACATCCCAGTAGTTCTTCATCGTCACCAATCCCAGTCGATGGGGATATGATTACCGGGGTCCTTGCGGGTCACGGGATTTCCGAACGGATCCGTCCGCTGCCCGTTCTCGTCGCGGATCTCGACATGCGGGTGTTCGCTTCCCGATGTCCTAGGGCTGCCTTTCTTAATGATCAGCCGGCGCACGCCGTTGTCATCGACGTACTTCGGTGGGCCGTTGCCCGTCTGGGTCTTCGTCCAGCCTTGCGCCTGCGCCCATTCGTCCAGCTCGCTAGCTTTGGGCTTCGCGCCGCTGGGGAAGTAGTCACCCAGATTGGGCTTGACGTTTGGCGCGTCCCGATCGGCTAGTCTCCGCAGCTTCCTGACCTTGGCTGCCGCGCCGACCACGGGGATGACGCCGAACAGCGTGTTGCCCAGCGCACGGCCGGGTTCCTCGGACCACTGATCCCAGCTGATCATTTGCTTGCCGAATTCAAGCGGGTTCTCCACGGCGAATGCGACTGCTGCAGTCAGCCCATCCCACACCTCGGCGTAGTGACCAGGGTTGTCGATCAGGTGATGCGGACTGAGTTCCCACAGGAATTGTGCGGTTCCGCTCAACCCGTCCCACAGACCGAGGCCAACGTCACCGACAAAGCCGAGCACGTCACCAGCGCCGTCCCAGAACGCATCCCACCCGGACTGCTCGGGCGCTTTGTCCCCCTCGGCCCGGATCACCCCGGCGGCACGGTCACCCGCCGCGGTGAGCTGCTGGCGAGCCCCGTTGAGGGTGTCGCGGGCGGCCTGCCGGGTGGCCTCGCCGGGATCGGAGAACGGGGGTGCCACGGCCGGCTCTCCAGCCCTGCTTCGCGCCTGCGCCTGGGCCACCGCCCGGTCGTGCGCGTCTTTGGCCTGCTGCGTCGCGGTCTGGCCTTGGTCCCACAGCCGGATTGCTTCGGCCGCCTGCCCCTGTGCCCAGCGGAGCGTACCGGCGTAGCTCGACAGCTCGGTCGCAGTTGCCTCGAAGGCGTCCCCTGCCTCGAACCAGCGGCCTGGTTCGTAGCTGAATGCGTCGCGGAAGGCGTCTCCTGCGGCGCCGATCCACGCGCCACCGTCGATCCTGCTCAGCCCGTTGCCCGCGTTCTCCATGGCGTGCCCGCGCCCGCGGATCGCCACCTCGTTGTCATCGATCGCGCCCGAGTCGCCGGGTATCAGTTGCTTGGGGTCGCGGGTCTGGCCCAGCTCAGCCATCAGCTACGTCCACAGCCGGGTCGGCACCGGCACCGACTGACCGCATCGACTGCTCCGCAGTGCCGTCGGCGTTGATGTAGGCGTCCATCGAGGCGTTGAGCCCCCTGGCGATCTTGTCGCCATCCTCGATCAGGAACTCGACACCGTACTGCCAACGGTCGCAGAAATGCTGGAACGCCTCATGCAGCCCGTCATGACCGTACTGACCTGCCTCGCCGTGGATATCCTCCACAGCGCACGTCTCCATGTCCCGCATCGTCTGCGAGACCGCCTGCGCAGCCTGATCGAGTGCGAGCAGCTTGACATCGAATCCGTGCATGCACTCACCTCCCTACCGCCGCGATCACCCACGACCAGTTCCCGCCACCGCCGCGCCCGCGAACTTGGCCGGACCGTCCGGCTGCGGCAACAACGGCAAACCGTGGTCCTCGCCAACATCGAACAACACACCGATCCCCGGCGGTAGCTGCGCCAGCAAATCGGCACCAGTGGTTCGCAGCCATGGTTTGTCCTGGCCAAACGCCGCGAGCCGCTCCGGTGTAGAGAAGGCCAACACCCATGACCCCTTGCCCGGCAGGCTGGAGACCATCACACCTGGACGCTCTCCGGTGGTCCGGTGTGCAAAGACTGCCGCCCGCACGAACGCGGCGTCGAACTCTGCCGGTCCTCGCCGCAGAGTCCGCACACCACGCGCAATGTGGACGATTTCGGGCTCCGTGGTGGCCGAACCGGTCATAGACTCAACAATAAGGCCTGTTCTGACGAGCGGGCTCGGGGGAAGTGCTCACCACACAAGCTGACGCCAAAGGAGGGGCTATGCGTGCCAGCTGGGTGCGAGTGTTGTGGGGATACGCGGCGATGATGTCGGTCGGCGCGATCGCGGCCGCGCCGGGCGCCTCGGCGACGGCGGAGCAGAGTTTTCTCGCGCTCTCCGTGCAAGCGGAGGACAACGCAAGCGTGGCGACACTGCGCTGTGACCCACCCAGCGGCAGCCACTCGAACGCCGACGCGGCCTGCGCCGCGCTGGCCGCCGCAGGCGGCGACTTCAGCAAGCTCACCGGTCAACCCGGCACGCTCTGCCCGCGAATCTTCGACCCGGTGACCGCCCAGGCCCGGGGCCGGTACCGCGGCGCGCCGGTGGCCTTCCAGCAGACCTATCCCAACCGCTGCGACCTCGACCGCCAAACCGCCCCGGTCTTCCAATTCTGAATCCGGCACGCCCGGCATCCGCGGAGTTGCCGGTCAGCGTGCGGTGCTCCCGGAGCGGTCAAAGGTACTATCGATCGAAGCCGTCCTGAATCTCGGTGATGATCCGATCCAGCAACTCCCCTCCGATCTCTACTATCACCGAGTTTGTTGACTCTGGCGATGGGTCGTAGGCCGTCGTGGTGGTGAACATTTCGGTGAGCCAGCGCACGCCCTGCGTCAGCGTCGAGACAACCAAGGTGGCTGGCTCGCCGATCACCGCCACCGGGGAAACGATCCCCGGACGCTCTGAGCCTCGCTGCGCGTCCGGTTCTTCTTCTGGAACTACCGCGGCCACGGCCTCCACCAGCGGGCGGGGCTCGACCACGAAGGTTTCCGCCTGCGATGTCGACGGGGCATAGAGCGCCGTGTTGGTGGGAGTGAACACCGCGGTCAGCTGATGCGAGCCGACGCCCAACGTCGTGGTCGTCGTCGCGGTGCCGTTGTTGACGGTCACTGCGTTGCCGATATTGGAGTTCCCGTCCCTGAACTGCACGGTGCCGGCCGCTGCCGATGGGTTGACCGTCGCGGTCAGCGCCACCTCGGTGTCCTCGAGGACCGGGGAGCCCGGGTCCGTGGCCAGCGTGGTGCTGGTGGCGGTCGGTCCGGAGACCACGAAGGTTTCCGCTGGTGATGTCGACGCGCTGTAGAGCGCTGTGTTCGTCGGGGTGAACACGGCGGTCAGCTCATGCGACCCGACGGTCAACGTCGTCGTGGTCGTCGTCGCGGTGCCGTTGTTGACGGTCACTGCATCGCCGATATTGGTCGCTCCGTCCCTGAACTGCACGGTGCCGGCCGCTTCCGCCGGGGTGACCGTCGCGGTCAGCGTCACCGAGGAGCCCAGGACGACTGGGGAGGCAGTCGAGGATGCGCTCAGGGTGGTGCTGGTGGCGGTCGCCCCGGAGATCACGAAGGGCACCGCTGGCGATGTCGACGGGCTGAAGAGCGCCGGGTTGGTCGGGGTGAACACCGCGGTCAGTTGGTGTGAGCCGACGGCCAACGTCGTGGTTTGCGACGCCGTGCCGTTGCTGACGTTGACCGCGTCGCCGATATTGGTGGCCCCGTCCTTGAACTGCACGGTGCCGGTCGCTGCAGCCGGGGTAACCGTCGCGGTCAGCGTCATCGAGGTCCCCTGGGCGGCCGGGGAGGCCAAGGACGTGGTCAGCGCGGTGCTGGTGGCGGTCGCCCCGGAGATCACGAACGGCACCGCTGGCGATGTCGACGGGCTGTAGGCCGCCGGGTTGGCCGGGGTGAACACCGCGGTCAACTGGTGCGACCCGACAGCCAACGTCGAGGTGGTCTGCGACGCCGTGCCGTTCCTGACGGTCACCGCCTCGCCGATATTGGTGCTCCCGTCCTTGAACTGCACGGTGCCGGTCGCTGCCGCCGGGGTGACCGTCGCGGTCAGCTGCACCGGGGTGCCCTGGGCCACCGGGGAGGCCGAGGACGTGGCCAGCGCTGTGCTGGTGGGGGTGACCTGGCGGGCGCTGGCTGGAGGCGCGGCGATGGACATCCCACCGGTGGGCGACGCTGCTCCGATGGTGAGCATCGCCGCTCCGATCGCGGCGACGACCAGGAGGACGCCTGACAAGAGCAGAGTCAAGGTTTTTTTCTTCCGCACGATGTGACTCTTCCTGTTCAGATATACGGACGCTGGTGACAGGGGCCTGGATGGTGGTGGCGCCGGATTTGGGGTTCACCGCGAAGGCGAAGTGCTTGATCGCCCTGATGCCGTCGATCGCTCCGGGCAGGGGATTGCCGTGCTGTGGGGGTCGGTGACAAGGCTGCCAGTGCTCGCCAGCAGCGGATTCCCGTCGAGGTCTGCGTTGGTTCAGATCCCTGGCGATGAGGCTGCCGTCGCGGATGGCGCAAGCGAGGGCGTCGCCCGCATCAGTCCTGGCGCCGCCTTGAACGGGCCGATCGGGGTTGGCGGCCGAGCCTTTGGTGGTGATCTGAGGGGAGTTGGTGTTGTAGATCGCGATGAGCCTGGTGCTGGTGCCACCGTCGATGATGGTGAACATAGCGTTCATCACCCCCTGGACAGTCTCCGTGTTGGTACCGTTCATGACCCCCGATTCGTCGCTGGACCTCATCTCCTTGGGGCCAGTCCTCTTCGGGGCTTCCCCCTGGCGGTAGCTAGTAGCGACCACCACGCTACTCGCAGTCACCGACGCTGGCCCAGCGGGTTGCCGATTGCCGGGGCTCGCCAACTCGCTACTGGCGAGTCCCTGGAACGTGAACGGATCGCTGGGGTCGGCGTAAGCCCGTCGTTGCATGCCGGTGTGAGTCCGGCCCGGGTAGCTGTGCAGGCCCGGTAGGAGCTTGGCGATCACCACTCACAAGGCCGCGGTCAGCTCGATCCGCTGACCCTGCGGGGTGACTGTGAACTTCCAGCGGTCAGCGTCGGGCTTGCCTTGCCGCACCCACCAGCCGTGGGCGGCTTCGACCTCATCCCACAGCCGCCGAGGGCCGTACTGGCGCACCGGGAACTCATCGTCGCTGGCGTCCGGGGTGAGGTGGGTCAGCTTGGCCCACGAGCGGGAATCGGGATCCAGCAGCCAGAGCACTCCTGCCCCATCCTTCTCGTCGTAGGACCAGTACCGCCACTGGCATTGCGGCACCCGCTGACCGATGGCGAATTGCGCACCCTGGTCTCCGGTCACCCAATATGGGTGCAGGTCGGTCGTGTTGACCTCTGCCCGGTCCTCGTCGTCGCCGACAACGGCAGCCACGGGTCCGCGCCGCTCCCGCTGATCCCGCAACCACATGAAGCTGCTCTCGGCCACGATGCTGCCGCTCGCGTCGCCGTTTCTGCCGACCGCCAATGCCACCAGCGCACCGGTATAGCTGTTGGCCCATGGGAGCAGAACCTTGCCGCCGGCTCGGGTCTGTTCCACCCAGGAATACGGGATGCGCTGGGCGGCGGCCGTGGCGACGATCCGGTCATACGGCGCGCCTGGTGGATGCCCGAGAGACCCATCGCCGGTGACTACGGCGACCTCGCCATACCCGGTGTCGGACAGCGCCTTACGTGCGTGGGCTGCTATCTCGGGATCGACCTCGATGCTGATCACGCGCTCGGCGCCGAGCCGGTCGGCCAGCAGCGCTGCGTTGTAGCCGGTACCAGTGCCGATCTCCAGAACTCGATGCCCCGCAGCCGCGTCCAGGGCGGCCAGCATCACCGCGACCATGATGGGAGACGACGCCGAGCTGGTCGGCATCGTCCCACCCGGGCCCGGCCCTGCTGGGCGTCCGTCGTCGATCTGGGTGATCACCGCATCGTCGGCATAGGCCAGCTCCAGCCACCGGTCCGGGCCGTCGTCGCGGTGGAGCGGCAGCAACGTCGGCCCGTTGCCGTCATTGTCGATCCACACGAGGTCCGGGATATAACGGTGCCGGGGCACGGCCGCCAGCGCTGACCACCACGGCGCTAACGACGCTTCCCACTCGGCCAGGTAGGTGTTTTCCGCCAGCCGCTGGACCATCTGCTCCCGCAGCTCGCCGGGGTCGGTCCGCTGCCCGGTCATCGATCGTGCTTGTTGGGGTCCGGGGGCGGCGGTATCGGACGGGGAGGATCCGGCCTTCCGTCCCGTGTGTTGTCCTCCTGGCGGTGCTTACCGTCGTCGTCCTTGTTTTTGTCGTCGTCTTTGCCCATGATCAGCCTCCCGGTTCACGTCTTGCTTTCACAGGGCCGTGCCCATTCGGCCGGGGTCGGGTAACTCCGCAGTGGCGCCGATCACGCACGGTAGACACAGCACGCCCCACGGCCGGTCAGAGCTCTCCAGCCCGGCATCGGGGACGCGGGCGCCGCAGAGCGCTTCCGCGTAGCCGAGCATCTCGGACTTGCCGAGATCACCGGGGGCTACCGCGTGGCAGTGCTCGTCGCCCGGGTGCAGCGCCCATTTCATCTGCCCGTGGGTCCTGGGTGGTTCGACGCTCATCGCCTCTTCGTCTCTTCGCAAGTTGGGTTGGCGTGGTCTGGAGTGACCTCACGCATGCGGGGCCGGCCGAAGGTGGGGGCTTGAGGCACGGGGTTGGGTACCGCTCAAGTTATACATCAAAAGAGTCTTACGCAAGTATAGATCGGTGGTAGGGTCCCAGCACAGGCAGGGGACCGGACCTCGCGGATGACGTACAGGAAGGCGACATGAAACTGGAGATGTTGGCCAAGGACACCAGCAGCGGCGACCAGGGCTGTGACAGCTGCTACCTCGGTGACGACGTGAAGGTCTACGTGCAAGCCGAGGAGGCTGCGCCGGCCGCTTATGAGGCTGCGGAGAACCTGCTGCCGGGGGAGCGGATCGTGCGGATCGATCCGCAGGTGGTCCTCGATGCGGCGGATCGCCTCCGGGCCCGCGCATAAGCATGCTGCCCCCAGGAGCTCCGCAGTTCTCGGCATGGTTTCGCAAGTTCCGCCGCTCCTGCTTCCGGTTGGAGACGCTGCAGTGGTATGGGGGGTCCGGCGAGGACGACTCGATCCGAGCGTTCCTCGCTGGGCAGACCCCGCAACCGCATCCCGGCAAGCGGGAATGGATGGCCTTGGTAGGCGGTGCTATCCGAGACGGTCGCACGATGGAGCGCGTCCACGTGATCACCGAACCGCTCACCGACTACGTGCGCTTCGAGGTCTCATGGAGCTACGCGCACAGCGTCGCTGCCGGTGAGGACGTGCGGATCATCCCGCTGTCCAAATGCGAGGCATGGCCCCCCGATGTTCCACTGAATGACTTCTGGTTGTTTGACGACACTGAGCTGTTTGACATGCGCTACGACGCTGACGGCATGTGGATCGGTGTCGCACACCTCACCGACCCAGGCGCCGCGCAGGTCGCCTGCCAGCAGCGGGAAGCCGCGTTGCGCCTCGCTCAGCCGTGGGCTACCTACGTTCGCGAGCGGCCTGAGTTGGCCCAATGGGTGCCGACCGCACAGTGACAGCACTGAACCCGCGGCGGGTCCGCCTAGCGGCAATGCTGAAGAGACTGAGGGAAGCGGCGATGCCCTCCGGTGCCGAGCTGGCCCGCCGGACTGGATGGGTGCAACCGAAAGTCTCTCGGCTGGAGACCGGGGCACAGCTGCCCACCGAGGACGATCTACGAATCTGGGCTCAGCACACCGCCGCATCGAGTGCGGAGACCGAGGTGCTGCTGGACATGCTGTCCGCAGCCCGTGTCGAGTACACGCCCACTGCCGACCTGCTCGCCCGCGGTGCACTGGCTCGCCGGCAAGCGCACATCGGGGCGATGGAGGCCGCCGCTACCCGCATCGGGGAGTATCAACCGGCGTTTCTCCCCGGCTTGGTACAAACTCCGGCCTACACCCGGGCTCTGCTGGAGCTACCTGGAAGTGCCCGATCCAAGGGTGCATCGGACGCAGAGCTGGACAGGATCGTCGCAGCGCGGGCCAAGCGGCAGGCACTCCTGTCCGAGCCCGGGCGGCGTTGGCAGTTCGTGATCGGTGAGACCGCGCTGTGGTCGGCACCCGGTACCCGTGAGGTGCAGTTAGAACAGCTGGACCACCTCGTCGTGGTGAGTGAGCTCCCCAGTGTTGAGTTGGGAGTGATCCCGCTGCGAGCGCCGATGCCGGTGCTGCCACTGTCCGGTTTTCGGCTGCTCGACGACGAGTTCGTGTTCGTGGAGTCGTTGGCTGGGGAGCAGCGGTTGGACGATCCCGAGGAGATCGCCCCGATCGTCCGGGCATTCGAGGTGCTCCGCGCCGCCGCAGCAACCACCGCTCAGACAACCGCCCTGATCCAGCGCGTCGCGGCTGAACTGAGGCCGCCTGAACCGCGTTCTGGATGCAGACTGCACTAATCGGGCCTCGGATGAGAGCAGTCTGCATCCAGAACGCGGGGAGGGGACAGGAGCGCGCCAGGGCTACCCGGGGATTCATGGACATTCCATCGGGCGGTCACGTCGGTGTTGATCGCGCAACCGGCTGGGCCGTTACACCCAGCTCATGAGCACTCCGCAGCTGCTGGTGACCACCTCTCAGTCCGCCGACTCCCCTCGCTACATCTTGCTGGTAACCCAAGACCAGGCCGAAGTCCGCGCCGCCCAGCGGCTCCGGCATCGCGTGTTCGCCGGCGAGATGGGTGCCGTGCTGCACTCGTCGCAGCCCGGCCTGGACATCGACGAGTTCGATGCGCACTGCGACCACCTGGTGGTGCGCGAGGATCGCACCGGCGAGATCGTCGGCACATACCGGATGCTCCCGCCGGACGGCGCGCGGCGCGCCGGCGGGCTGTACTGCGAGACCGAGTTCGCGATCCCCGGGCTGGTTGGTCTGCGCGAAGCCCTGGTGGAGACCGGCCGCTCCTGCGTGCACCCGGACCACCGCACGGGGTCCGTGGTGAGCCTGGTCTGGGCGGGGATCGCGCGCTACATGCTGCTCACCGGCCACCGGTGGCTGGTGGGCTGCGCGTCGGTGCCGCTGCGCACCCCCGGCACCCGCGATGGCGCGCTTGCGGCCAGCGTCTGGGAGACGGTAAGAGCCCGGCACCTCGCGCCCGAGCAGTACCGGGTGCAGCCGCACCGACCGTGGGACACCGAGACGACCGCTCGACTGCAGCCGGCCACCCTGCCGCCATTGCTGCGTGGCTACCTGCGCCTGGGTGCTTGGGTGTGCGGACCACCCGCGCACGATCCGGACTTCGGGGTGGCCGATTTCCTGGTGCTGCTGTGCCTGGACCGGATGGATTCTCGTTATCTGCGTCATTTCTTGGGCCACGACCTGGGTCAGCGGGCATGAACCGCACGCATCAGTGGATGCCGGTGTCGCCGTGCGGCGACGGCTGCCTCCCACCGGCTGGCGCGGTGTCCACCGTGGGACGGGTGCGTCGGCTGCTGCGGCTGCTGGGTGTAGCCGCGATGCTGCTGGCCGGCGCGGCGCTGGCGATCGTGCTCCCGCAGCTTGGCCCAACGAGGCGGGAGCAGGCGCTGCGCGCGTGGTTTCGGACGTTGCTCGGGACGCTGCGGATCCAGCTTGCAGTCACCGGCGGCGATCGGTTCGGGCCACCCGGCGCCGGGGTCCTGGTGGTGAGTAACCACGTGTCCTGGCTGGACCTGGTCGTGCTCGGTGCGGTGCAGCCGCTGCGCATGGTGGCGAAGAGTGAAGTGCGGACCTGGCCGGTGATCGGCCCGCTGGCTCGGCGGGCCGGCACGGTCTTCGTGGACCGGGGGCGGCTGTCGGCCTTGCCCCGGACTGTCGCGGCGGTGTCCGGCGCGCTGGCCGGCGGCGCGGCCATCGGAGCGTTCCCGGAGGGCACCACCTGGTGCGGGCTGGCTGGCGGACGGTTCCGACCCGCGGTTTTTCAGGCCGCTGTGGACACCGCCACACCGGTGCGCCCGGTGGCGTTGCGCTATCGCCTGGCCGGCGCCGGCACCACCACGGTCGCCTCCTTCGTCGGCTCGGCCACCCTGTGGGATGCCGCGGTGCTGGTGGCTGGAGTACGCGGCCTCGAGGTGGAGGTGCAACTGCTGCCCCTGCTGCCCGCGGACGGGTCCGACCGGCGTGCGTTGGCGACCGGCGCGCAGGCCGCCATCACCGCGGTGACCCTGCCACTGGTTGCGTTGCCACCTGCCGTGCTGGTCCCGGCTGAACCTGCGTTGCGCGCGGCGTAACGGCCCGCACCTGCCCCACCTCGGGCGCCGTTACGCTGGTACCCCGATGACCTATCTCGACCACGCCGCCACGACCCCGATGCTGCCGGAGGCGGTGGCAGCGATGAGCCAGGCGTTGTCCACCCTGGGCAACGCCTCGTCGCTGCACGGCTCCGGCCGCCGGGCTCGTCGTACCGTCGAGGAGAGCCGGGAGAGCATCGCTGAGGCGCTGGGTGCCCGCCCCTCGGAGGTGGTGTTCACCGGTGGTGGCACGGAGAGTGACAACCTCGCCGTCAAGGGCCTGTTCTGGCAGCGGCGTGCCGACGATCCGGGCCGCAGGCGGGTGCTCGCGTCCGCCGTCGAACATCACGCTGTCCTCGACGCGGTGTCCTGGCTGGCCGATCACGAGGGCGCCGAGGTGACGTGGCTGCCGGTGGATGCCGACGGCCGGGTGCACCCCGAGACGCTGCGCGCCGCGCTGGCCGGCGACCCGGGCTCCGTCGCGCTGGTGACCGTGATGTGGGCGAACAACGAAGTGGGCACCGTGGCGCTGATGCACGAGCTGGCCGAGATCGCCGCCGGGTACGGGGTGCCGCTGCACACCGATGCGGTCCAGGCGGTGGGCCAGTTGCCGGTGCACTTCGGCCGATCCGGAACTGCGGCGATGACCCTGACCGGGCACAAGCTCGGTGGGCCTTATGGAGTCGGCGTGCTGCTGCTGGGCCGGGAGGTCGCGGCCACCCCGCTGCTGCACGGTGGCGGCCAAGAGCGCGATGTGCGTTCGGGCACGTTGGACGTCCCGGCGATCGTCGGGCTGGCCACCGCGATCCGCCACGCGGTGGCGGCCCAGCCGCGCAGCGCCAGCCGGCTTGGCCGGCTGCGTGACGAGCTGGTGGACGGGATCGTCGCCAAGGTGCCCGATGCGGTGCTCAACGGGGACTCGGGCGACGATGTGATCGACGGCGGTCCCTCGCGCTTGCCCGGCAACGCCCACCTCAGCTTCCCGGGCTGCGAGGGGGACTCGCTGCTGATGCTGCTCGACGCCCGGGGCATCGAATGCTCGACGGGAGCGGCCTGCACCTCCGGCGTGGCGCAGCCCTCGCACGTGCTGCTGGCGATGGGCGCCGCGCCGGCCGCCGCACGCGGCTCGCTGCGCTTCTCCCTGGGACACACCTCCACCGCGCAGGACGTGGCGGACGTGCTCGACGCCATCGAGCCGGTGGTCACCCGGGCCCGCGGGGCTGGGATCCGGCGGGCGGCGGTGTCATGAGGAGCCGGTCTTCATGAAAGTTCTGGCTGCGATGAGCGGCGGGGTGGACTCCTCGGTCGCGGCCGCCCGCGCGGTGGACGCCGGGCACGAGGTCGTCGGGGTGCACCTGGCGCTGTCGGCGCAGCCCGGCACGCTGCGCACCGGCGCCCGCGGGTGCTGCACCAGAGAGGACGCCGCGGACGCCCGCCGGGTCGCCGACATCATCGACATCCCGTTCTACGTCTGGGATTTCGCACAGCGGTTCACCGCTGACGTGGTGGACGACTTCGTCGCCGAGTACGCCGCTGGCCGCACCCCTAACCCGTGCCTGCGATGCAACGAGCGGATCAAGTTCGCCGCGTTGCTGGATCGTGCGCTGGACCTGGGCTTCGACGCGGTCTGCACCGGACACTATGCGCGCCTCTCGGACGGGACGCTGCGCCGGGCGGTGGACGCCGGCAAGGACCAGTCCTACGTGCTCGCGGTGCTCACGGCGGGCCAGCTGGCGCATGCGCTGTTCCCGGTCGGAGACACCCCGAAGGCCGGCATCCGAGCAGAGGCCGCCCGGCGCGGGTTGGCGGTCGCGGACAAGCCGGACAGCCACGACATCTGCTTCATTCCCTCCGGCCATACTCGTGCCTTTCTTGCTGACCGGCTGGGGTCCCGGCCAGGGGAGCTGGTCGACGAGGAGACCGGTGAGGTCCTCGGACGCCACGACGGCGTGCACGGTTTCACCGTCGGCCAGCGCCGCGGGCTGGGGCTGGACCGGCCGGCCCCCGACGGTCGCCCTCGGTTCGTCCTTGCGCTCGAGCCGGTGACCGGGACCGTGCGGGTGGGATCGGCGGACCGGCTAGAGGTCGCGGTGATCGAGGCTGGCTGTCCGGTGTGGACTTCGGGTGTCCCGGCGGGGCCTGTCGAGTGTGTCGCGCAGGTCCGGGCGCACGGCGGGTGTGCCGCGGCCGTGGCTGAGGCCGTCGACGATGGCGTGCGGGTGCAGTTGCGGCAACCGCTGCGCGGGGTGGCACCCGGGCAGGCCGTGGCGCTGTACCGGCCCGACGCCGGCGGCGACGTCGTGCTCGGCAGCGCCACCATCACCGCTACCAGCTGAGCCCAGCGCGAGCGGACTCAGCCGTTGCTGGCCCCATTACTGCCACTGTCGTGGCTGCCGTCGGTGCCGGGGCTCGTACTGGCAATGCCGAACCAGCTCAGGGCGGTCCGGGCGAGCTGGTCGGGGGCGAGGCCGCCAGGGGTGGTGCCGCCGGTGTCTTGGGCGCCGAACATCGAGAGGACGGTACGGGCCGGAAGAAGCTCCACGGGCAGCCCGTCGAGCTCGGCAAAGCTCATTGTGTCAGACATCGAATTTCTCCTAGGGAAGGTGGCCGGGGTGCTCCCGGGCACGGAAAACACCTCATCGGTTTGAATTGCTGGTCATCAGATGCCGTTGCCGCACGGAAATGTCACGTGGTACGCGCACGTAACTCTTCCCGGTTGACTACCTAGTCGTGGGAGATCACTCCGTGTCGTGAACTCGACGTTACCGACATCCCCAGCGCTCGAG
>JBOHGH010000101.1:0-15476 GCA_050699975.1 Pseudonocardiaceae bacterium
CCGATCCGGCATCGCGCCCACCGCGGCCACCGTGACCGGGTCATCAAGCACCACCACTGCGGCGTCGATGCCCTCGGCGACCGCCGGCAACCCGCCCGCCACCGCGGCCACCGTCAGCACCAGCACCGGGGCGGCGTCGGCGAGCATGAACCCGATCCGCTCGGCAGGATAAGCCGGGTCGACCGGCACAAACGCCGCCCCCGCCTTGGCCACCGCCAGCTGCGCCACCACGATCTCCACCGAACGGGGCAACGCCAACGCCACGATCCGCTCCGGGCCCGCACCCCGGGCGATCAACAACCCAGCCAGCCGGTTCGCCCGCGCATCCAACTCTCCGAAACTCACCACCCCGCCATCGAAGATCACCGCCGGGGCATCCGGCGTCCGCGCCACCGCCGCTTCCAGCAACTCCGCCAGCACCACCGCAGGGGTGTCCCGATCGGTGTCGTTGAACTCCACCAACACCTGCGACCGCTGCGCGGGAGTCAAGATGTCGATGTCACCCCAGCAAGCACCCGGATCGGCCGCCAGCACCGTCAGCACCCGAAGGACATGCCCAGCCATCCGCTCGACCGTCGCGGCGTCGAACAACCGCGGGTCATAACCCAGCTCGAAGCCGAGCTGGCCGTCCAGATAAGCGCGCAAACTCAGCGGGAAATTCGTGGTGTCCCGGGCCTCAACCTCACGGATCCGCAGACCCGGCTCACCCTCCGGTGGCTGCTCGAACGGGTAGTTCTGGAACACGACCACGCTGTCGAACAGGTTGACCCCAGCGCCCAGGTCACTCCACGCCTGCAACTGCGAAAGCGACACGAAATCGAACCGCCGCGACTCCGACTGCTGAGCCTGCAGCTCACGCAACCATGACAGCACATCCTGCCCATCATCGACCTGCACCCGAGTCGGCACAGTGTTGATGAACATGCCGACCATCGACTCCACACCCACCAGCTCAGCCGGCCGCCCAGAAACGATGGTCCCGAAAACGACATCACGCTCGCCGCTGTAGCGCGACAACAACAGCGCCCAAGCCCCTTGCACCAACGTGTTCAACGTCAAGCCGGCGCGCTTGGCGACCGACTGCAACCGCGCCGACTCCTCAGCCGAGAACTCGACCCGCACCGACTCAGCGGACTCAGCCCGGTGCGCCTCCAAGGGCTGCCGATCAAAAGGCAATCCAGTGGGCGCCGAAAAACCCGATAACACCCCCCGCCAATGCTCCTCGGCCTGGGACTCGTCGCGCTCTCCCAGCCACTGCAGGTAATCCCGGAATGGACGCCGGGTGACGAGCTCAGGTGCCCGACCGTCCACGATCGCCGCGTACTGCTCGCGCACCTCGGTGAATACCTGCGCCAGGCTCCAACCGTCCAGCACCACGTGATGCGAAGTCCAGACCAGCAGAACCTCGTCGTCGGACAACGTGGCGATGACCAACCGCAGCAGCGGCGCGACAGCCAGATCCATGCCCGCGGCACGGTCGGCCGCCATCACCCGCTGCAGCTCCTGATCTTGCTCTACGTCGGACCGTCCGCGCCAGTCGAAGTACCTCGCCGGAACGGCAGCGTGGCGGTACACCACCTGCAGCGGCTCATCCACCCCGTCCCACACCACGGCGCTGCGCAACGCAGGCGTGCGGTCGGCCACCCGCTGGCAAGCCACCCCCAACGCTCCTGCATCGGACACACCCGACAGCCGAATCCGGAATTCGTCCACATAAGCAGCGGAATCGGTATCAACCAGATGGTGGAACACCATCCCGGCCTGCAACGGCGTCAGCGGGTAAATATCCTCCACCGACTGCCCGTCACCCACCAGCCGATCCACCCCGGCCTGATCCACACCAGCCAACGGGAAGTCCGACGGCGTGCAGCCACCGGCCTCCGGCCGGGAGCAATGCGCGACGATCTCACCGAGGGCCTTGATCATCTCCTCGGCCAGCCGCCGCACCGTGTCCTCGTCATGCACCTGGCTGGAGTAGAACCAGGTCAGTTCCAGTTCCCCGTCCTCTACCAGGCCGGAGACGTCCATCAGATTGAGGGCCGGCTGATCGGGCGCCAGGTCCGCGCCGACGCCGTCGCGTCGAGCCCGGAACATCCCACCTGCGGCAGCGGGCGTGTCCCACTGCCCGTGATAGTTGAAACAAATCTGCGGCCGCTCGCCGGAGCGCAACGCGGCGGCCGGGGAGTCGTCCGCACTCAGCTCCCGCAGTACCCCGTAGCTGAGCCCCCGGTGCGGTATGGCCCGCAGCTGCTCCTTGACCGACTTGAGGATCTCGCCCCAGTCCGACGACGGAACGGCCAACGCCACCGGGAACTGGGACGTGAACCAGCCGACGGTGCGCGACAGGTCCACCCCGTCGAGGAGCTCCTCACGACCGTGCCCCTCCAGCGTGACCAGCACCCGGTCCCGACCGGTCCAGGCCGACAGCACCCGACCCAGAGCGCTCAACAACACGTCGTTGATCTGGGTCCGGTACACCGCCGGCACCCGGTGCAGCAGGGCGTCGGTCTGCGCTGCGCCCAGCCGGACGGTGATCCGGCGGGTGGAGCCAGCGGTGTGGACGCCGGGATGGTCCACGGGCAGGTCGGCCAGCGCGCTGTGGGACGCCTGCGTCCAGAACTCCAGGTCCTCGTCGAACCCTCCCGACCGGGTGTGTTCGGTCAACCGGGAGGCCCAGGTGGCGACTGCGGTGCCGGGTGGTTCCAGCGCCACCTCGGAACCGGCGAGGGCCTGCCGGTAGGCGGTGTCGAGGTCGTCGAGCAGGATGCGCCAGGAGACGCCGTCGACCGCGAGGTGGTGGACGGCGAGGAACAGCAGGGGCCGCTGTCCGGGTCCGCGCCCGAACAGCACCGCCCTGATCATCCGGCCGGCATCCAGGTCGAGCTCGGATCGCGCCGTGGCTGCCGCCGCCTCCATCGCGGCCTGCTGCTGCGGGACCGCCAGCCCGGACAGGTCATGGTGCTCGAGCACCCCACCCGCAACGGCGGGTACCGCCTCCTGCGACCACTGGCCGTCGTCGTGAGTGAATCGCAGCCGGAGCGCGTCGTGGCGGGCCACCACCGCCTCGACGGCAGTCTGCAGCGCGTGGGAATCGAGGTCCTCGGCCAGCTCCAGCAGCATGGACATGGTGAAGTGCGGCAGTGCCCCGTACGTGCTGAAGAACCAGCGTTGGATGGGGGTCAGCGGGGCGGGGCCGACGGGTACGGGCTGGTCGCAGTGGGTGTCCGGGGTACCGACCAGCGGAGCCAGGACGGCAATGGTCTGGTGCAGGAAGATGTCCTTGGAGCGCAAACGCAGCCCCGCCTGGCGGGCGCGGGAGACCACCTGGATGCTCAGGATGGAGTCCCCGCCCAGTTCGAAGAAGTTGTCGTTGACCCCGGCCCGCTCCACTCCCAGCGCCTCGGCCCAGATCCGGGCCAGGGTCTGCTCCACCGAGGTGCGCGCAGCCACGTAGCCGAGGTCTGCGGGCTGCCAGTCCGGGGCAGGCAGGCTGCGCCGATCCAGTTTCCCGTTGGCATTCAACGGCAGCGCTGCCATGGTCACGAACACCGAGGGCACCATGAAGTCCGGCAGCGTCAGGTTCAGGAACTCCCGCAGGGCCGCGGCATCCGGCGCGGCTGGTCCTCGCGGTACCAGATAGGCCACCAGACGTTTGCGCCCGGCGTCATCGGCCCGCGCCACCGTCACCGCCTCGGCCACCTGCTCGTGGCAGGCGAGTGCGGCCTCGACCTCACCCAGCTCGATCCGGAACCCGCGGATCTTGACCTGATCATCGGTGCGCCCGACGAACTCCAATTCTCCGTGGGCCGTCCAGCGCACCAGATCCCCGCTGCGATACACCCGGCTACCCGCGGGCCCGAACGGATTGGCCACGAACCGCTGCGCGGTCAGTCCCGGCTGGCCCCAATAACCCCGCGCCAGACCAGCACCAGCGATGTGCAGTTCCCCGGCCACCCCGATCGGCACCGGTCGCGACTCGCCGTCGAGGACATACACCCGCATGTTGTCCAGTGGACGCCCGATCGGCACCGCCTCCGGCACCGGCTCGTTGCCGCGCATCCGATGCGAGCTGGCGAATGTGGTGGTCTCGGTCGGCCCGTAGCCGTCCACCACCACCAGATCCGGGCAGGCGGCCAGGGCTCGACGCACCGCAGCCGCCGGCACCACGTCCCCACCGGTCCATACCTCACGGACACCGGCAAGGCAGTCCGGCTCCTCCTGCACGATCAGCCGGAACAACCCGGCGGTCAGCCACAGCCCGGTCACCCCGTGCTCGGAGATCATCCGCCGCAGGACGCCGGCGTCCAGCTCGATCGGCGGCGCCACCACCACGTGACCCCCGTTCAGCAACGGCACCCACAGCTCGTAGGTCGAGGCGTCGAAAGCCAGCGGCGAATGCATCAACACCCGCTCATGAGCCCCACCGGCAAAACAGCGGTCAGCAGCCAGCGCCACGACATCTCGGTGGCAGACCGCCACTCCCTTGGGCACCCCGGTCGAACCAGAGGTGTACTCCAGGTACACGAGATTGTCCGGGCTCAGCGCCACCGCCGGTGCCTCGGCGCTTTCGGTGCCCAGTGACTCGTCGGCGTTTACCACCACCAGCGGCCCGGTATGCACCGATCGGGACATCGCCTCCCAGACCCGATCGGTCACCATCGCCCCCGCACCGGCCTGGGCCAGCACCAGTCGCAACCGCTCCGCCGGCGCCCGCACATCCAGCGGCACATAAACCCCACCGGCCTTGGCCACCGCCAGTACCGTCACCACCAGGTCCGCCGAGCGCTCCAGCAGCACGGCGACCCGGTCCTCCACCCCCACGCCCAGCCGAATCAACCGGTGCGCCAGCCGATTCGCCCGCACCTCCAACTGGGCGTACGACAATTCGGCTGCATCTGACACCAGCGCCACGGCATCCGGCGTCGAGGTCACCCGCTGCCCGAACACACCCGGGACGGTCCCCACCGGCACCGCGGTAGCCGTGTCATTCCACTCGACCAGTACCTGATGCCGCTCGTGGTCCGGCAGCAGAGGTAACCGCCCTAGCTGCTGGCCCGGATCGGCTGCCACCCCGGCCAGCAGCACGGACAGCTGCTCCACCATCCGCCCGACTGTCGCCCCGTCGAACAGATCGGTGTTGTAGGTCAGCGTCCCGCGCAGCTGGCCGGCTACCACCTGGAACTCGCACATGAGGTCGAAGATGGCCGTGTGGCCTGGGATGTCCACGGTCTCGACGCGCAGCTCAGCGAACGTCTGCGGGGTCCGCTGCTCGTCGTGCATCAGCACCATGACGTCGAACAGCGGATTGCGGCTGACGTCCCGCTCGGCCTGCACCGCGTCGACCAGTCGCTCGAAGGGCACCTCCTGGTGTGCGAGGGCGTCGCGCACGGTCTGGCCGGCGGTGCCGAGGAACCCGGTGAAGGCCTGCCTCCGGTCGACCGGGGCGCGCAGCACCAGGGTGTTGACGAAGAACCCGACCAGCCGCTCCAGCTCCGGCCGGTTGCGCCCGGAGATGACCGTGCCGACGGCGATGTCGTCTTGACCAGACCAGCGGGCCAGCAGCACCTGGCAGGCGGCCACCAGCACGGTGAACAGGGTCGTGTCCTGGGCCCGGGCGAGCTCGCCGAGCCGGGCGGCGACTTCGACCGGCACCACGAACTGCTGCGCCGCGCCCGCGGAGGAGCGTACCTGCGGCCGCGGTCGATCCGTCGGCAACTCAAGGGGCGAGATCCCCGACAGCTGCCGGGTCCAGTAGGTGAGGTCGCCGCCGGGCTCGCCCGCTGCGGCAGTCCCGGACAGCCGGTTGCGCTGCCAGCCGGCGAAGTCGGCGTACTGCACGGGCAGTGCGGGCAGATCCGCCTGCCGCCCCTGGGTCGCGGCGGTGTACAGGACGCCCAGCTCCTCCACCAGCACATCCATCGAGGCGCCGTCGGTGACGATGTGGTGCGCGCCGAGTAGCAGCACGTGCTCCCCACCGTCGGCATCGTCACTTCCGGCCAACCGGACCAGCAGTGCCCGGAACAGCGGCCCTCGCCGCAGGTCGAAGGGACGACCGTGCTCCGCGGAGAGCACCGCGTCCAGGGCAGCGTCCGTCGCGCCGGCCAGCTCGACCACTGGCACCGCCACATCGACCGACGGGTGCACGACCTGCGTTGGTTTGCCATCCACCTCATCGACGGTGGTCCGCAACGACTCGTGCCGAGCGACCAGCTCCCGCATCGCCGCGATCAACGCCGGCACCTGCAGCCGACCTCGCAGGCGCAGCGCGAGTGCGCTGTTGTATTCCGCGCCGCCCGGTTGGAACTCGTTCAGGAACCACAGCCGTTGCTGAGCGAAGGACAGCGGCTGCGGCTCGCTGCGGTCGACCGGCGCGATCTCGGACCGTTGCGCCTGGCCGGCCAGACGACGACGCAGCGCCTCCTGCAGATGAGCCGGTAGCGCGGAGATCCGGTTCTCTTTCGATGACGGCATAGTTTCCTTCTCCATCACGATCTGCCGTTGCCGTCACCGAAGGCAACACGTTCTAGTTCGAGCAGGATTGCGTCTTCGACCGTCTCCGCCAGCGCGGAGACGGTGCGAGCGGTCAGCACGTCTCGCGGCGTCAGGGTGACGCCGAATGCCGCGTTGATCCGGGTGGTGATGAGCATGCTGCGGATGGAGTCGCCGCCGAGTTCGAAGAAGTTGTCCCCCACGCCGACCTTTTCCGCGGCGAGCACGTCAGCCCAGATCTCGGCCAGGACTCGTTGCGTATCGGTGCTGGGCGGCAGGTAGCCGGTACGTGGGCCGGCGTCGGACTCCGGAGCCGGCAGTGCTCTGCGGTCCAGTTTTCCGGTGGGACCCAGCGGCAACACGTCGAGGAACACGAATGCCGCGGGCACCATGTAGTCCGGCAGGATCCGGCTCACGAAGGATCTCAGCACCGAGGCAGTGGGAACCTGAGGACCGGCCGGCACGACATAAGCCACCAGCTGCTGCAGCCCTGATCCATTCTCTTCGGTCAGGGTAGCCGTGCTCCCTATCACCACGGCGGCACTCACATCCGGGTGTCTGGCGAGGACGGCCTCAATCTCACCCAGTTCGATCCGGAACCCGCGGATCTTCACCTGGTGATCGGCCCGGCCGAGGTAGTCCAACTCACCCGCAGCGTTCCACTGCACCACATCCCCGGTCCGGTACATCCGCGAACCCGGCATGCCGAACGGATTCGGCACGAACCGCGCCGCGGTCAACCCCGGGCGGTGCAGGTAACCACGGGCCAGACCACGACCGGCGAGATACAACTCCCCCGGCACACCTACCGGCACCGGCCGCAACCAGCCATCCAGCACATACACCTGGGTATTAGCGACCGGCCGCCCGATCGGCGGTGCTGTGTCGATATCACATCCAGCGTCGCCATCGCTTCCATCCGCATCGCTGTACCACGCTGTCGCGTACACCGTGGCCTCGGTCGGACCGTAGATATTGGCGATCCGGGTGCACGACGTCGCGGCTCGGATCTCCCGCACCGCTCGCGCCGACAACGCCTCACCGGCCAGCACCACGATATCCGCGGTTACTGCCGCGCTGTCTTGGGTCAGGACCTGTGAGAAAGCCGAAGGAACCCCACTGATCAGGCTCGCCACCCGTTCGCCGACCCGAGGTTCGGCGAACGCGAGCGCGTCTGGCACGACCTCGATACGGCCGCCCACCACCAACGGAGAGAATATCTCGAACACCGACACATCGAAGTTCAACGAGGTCGACGCCACCACCCGCGACAATCCCGGCGCCCCGAACTCCGACCCCGCCCACGTCACCAGATCGACAACGCTGTCGTGCGCAACCACAACCCCTTTTGGCTGCCCCGTCGAACCCGACGTGTAAATCACGTATGCCGCATGCGCCCCGGACAACGGCGCCTTCCGGTCCAGATCGGTCAGATCGCTGCCCGCACAGCCCGCCAACGCCGCACCGACCTCCTGGTCGTCCAACCGCAGCCGAGGAACCTCGAGACCCTTCCCGGACAAGCGGCTGTCCAGCTCACCCGTGGTCACCACCAGTACCGGAGAAGCGTCGGAGAACATGAACTCGATCCGTTCGGCCGGGTAACCCGGGTCGATCGGCAGATACCCAGCACCCGATTTCCACACCGCCAGCAACGTCACAACGAGGTCCACCGAACGCGGCATCATCAACGCCACGAGCCGCTCAGCACCGGCACCGTGCCCGATCAGTACCCGCGCCAACCGGTTGGCCCGCTCGTTCAACTCGCGATACGACACACTGACGTCACCACAGCACACCGCAGTCGCCTCAGGAGTACGGCTGGCCTGCGCCTCGAACAACTCCACCCACGTGCCCGCAGGCACCTCCCGGGCGGTGTCGTTCCAGCCCGCCAACACCTGGTGGCGTTCCGTGTCGGTGAGAATGTCGATCCGGTCCAACGCGACCGTGGGATTCTCGACGAATATGTCCAGAACCCGTATCAGGTGACCCGCCAATCGCTCGATTGTCGGCACCTCGAACAATGCCGGGTCATAACCCAGCCCGATCGACAACTGCTCACCGGGAACCACTACAAGGCTCAACGGATAGTTGGTGGTCTCGATGGCCGTCAGCTCGCGTAGCCGCAGACCGTGCGGGGCGGCGGCCTCGCCATGGATCGGATAGTTCTCGAACACCACGATGCTGTCGAACAGGCTCACCTCGGCGGGTAGCGCACTGAAGGACTGGAGTTGGGTCAGCGGGAAGACGTCGAACCGTCGGGCCTCGGTCTGGTCGGCCTGCAGTTCCCGAAGCCAGGACAGGACATCTTGCCCCGTGTCGATCTGCACCCGGGTGGGAACGGTGTTGATGAACATGCCGACCATCGACTCCACACCGGCCAATTCGGCCGGCCGTCCCGACAGCGTCGTGCCGAACACGACATCGCGCTGGCGGCTGTAGCGCGACAACAACAGCGCCCACGCCCCCTGCACCACCGTGTTCACCGTCAACCCGTGGTGGCGGGCAGCGCCACGGAGCCGGCTGGACTGCTCGCTGTCCAGCGCGACCCGGACCGTCGCGCTGGACTCGGCGCGATGCGCTCCTACCGGTGGGCGGTCGTAGGGCAGGGCGGTGGGCTCGGACAGCCCGGCCAGCACCCGGCGCCAGTACTGCTCGGGCTCGCGCCGGTCGACGTCGCGCAGCCACTGCAGGTAATCCCGGAACGGACGCCGGGTGGGCACCGCAAACGTCTCCGGGCCACGGCGGCTGAGCTCGGCATGGCAGGCGAACACGTCGGAGAGCACCTGGAAAACGCTCCACCCGTCGAGCAGCACGTGGTGGAAGGTCCACACCACCTGGACCTCGCGGTCGGACAGGCGCGCCACCATGAGCCGCAGCAGCGGGGCCGCGGTCAGGTCCAGACCCGCCGCGCGGTCGGCCGCCAGCCAGGTCCGCAGTTCTTCGCGCCGCCCGGCCTCGGGCAGCAGGCTCCAGTCCAGGTAGCTGACCGGCAGGATCAGCTCACGGTGCACCACCTGCACCGGCTCGGCCACCCCGTCCCAGACGACGCTGCTGCGCAGCACCGGTGTCCGGTCCACGACGTGCTGCCAGGCCGCACCGAGCTGCCCAGCGTCGGCCACGCCCTCCACCACGAAGGCCGCCTGCTGGAAATAGACACCCTGATCGCCCTGGGACAACCCGTGGAAGACCATGCCGGCCTGGGTGGGCGTCAGCGGGTAGATGTCCTCGACGCCACGGCCATCGCCGGCCAGCCGGTCCACTGCGGCCTGGTCGAGGCGGGCCAGCGGGAAGTCCGAGGGGCTGCGTCCCCCCACGCCGGGAGCGGCGCAGTGCGCGATGATCTCCTTCAGGGCGCTGAGCAGCTCGCCGGCCAGGGCGCTGACGGTCGCCCGCCGGTGCAGGTCCTCGGAGTAGAACCAGGTGAACTCCAGGCAGTTCTGCTCGATCCGACCGACGACGTCGAGCACGTGGGCCCGCTGCGCCTGCGGGTTCTCGTCCAACCGCAGCTGCTCGTACATCGCCTGGTAGAGGCCGTCGCCGCCAACCGGCAGGTCGAAGTGCCCCAGGTAGTTGACGCTGATCTGAGGGGTGGGTGGGGTCGGGCTGCCGGTGTTGGTGAGATAGCGCAGGGCGCCGTACCCCAGCCCGCGACCCGGAATGGCGCGTAGCTGTTCCTTGACCGCGGTCAGCTGGGCTCCCCAGTCCCGATCCGATCCGGCAGGCAGGGCCACCGGGAACAGGGTGGTGAACCAGCCCACCGTCCGGGACAGGTCCACCCCGTCGAACAGCTCCTCCCGGCCATGGCCCTCCAGGTCCACCAGAACCTGCGCACGCCCGGTCCACTCGCCCAGCACCCGGCCCAGCGCGGCCAGCAGCACGTCGTTGACCTGGGTGCGGTAGACCTCGGGCACCTGCTGCAACAGCGCCTGGGTCTGCTGCTCGTCCAGCCCCAGGCGCACCGAGCGCACCGAAGCCACCGTGTTGCGGCCAGTCCCGTCGGTCGGCAGCACCGGATCGACGCCCTGAGCGAGGTCGCTCCAGTAGCCCCGCTCGTCGTCGAAAGCCCCTGCACCGGCATGCTCGCCTAGCCGCAATGCCCACTGCTGGAACGAGGTCGTCTTGGCCGCCAACCGGGCCGTCTGATCACCACACGCCGCCCGGTAGGCGGTGGCCAGGTCTTCCAGCAGGATCCGCCAGGACACCCCATCGACGACCAGGTGGTGCACGGTCAGCACCAGCACCGGCCGCTGCCCGCCAGCCAGCTCGAACAGCACGGCCGCCAGCAGCGGACCGCTGCCCAGGTCGAGGCCAGCCTGGATACCGCCCAGGACCTCGGCCATCGCGGTCCGCTGGTCGCCGTTCACTGCGGACAGATCGACCCGGCGCAGCACCTCGACCGTCCCCACCGGCGCGTTGTCCTGACACCACCGGCCGTCGAGCTGCTCGAACCGCATCCGCAACGCGTCGTGATGTTCCAGCAGCGTCACCAGTGCGGCGTGCAGCGCGGTCTCGTCGACACCCTCGGCGACCTCCAGACTCAGCGTCTGGTGGAACTGCCCCGGCACCACCGTCTGGGTGTCGAACAACCAGCCCTGGATCGGGGTCAGCGGCACCGGCCCGGTCACCGGTCCCTGCTCGACCGGTTCACGCTGCGCCGCGGTGATGTTCGGGGCCAGCGACGCGATCGTCTGGTGCAGGAAGATGTCCCGGGACCGCATGCGCAGGCCGGCCCGGGCGGCGCGGGCCACCACCTGGATGCTCAGGATCGAGTCGCCGCCCAGCGCGAAGAAGTTGTCCTCGACGCCGACCCGTTCCACCCCGAGTACGTCGGCCCAGATCTCTGCGACGACCTGCTCGACCGGGTTGCGGGGCGCCAGGTAGCTCGCGCCCCCACTCCAGTCCGGCGCCGGCAGGGCGCGTCGGTCCAGCTTCCCGTTCGGGTTGAGCGGAAGCTTCGCCAGCGACACGAACGCCGCGGGCACCATGTGGTCGGGCAGCACCTGGCTCACGAAGCGACGCAGCGCACCAGCGTCTGCGGCCGGGTCTGTGGCCGCGCCCGGCGCCGGTACCAGGTAGGCCACCAGGCGCTTGTGCCCGGACTCCTCGGCTCGGACCACCACCACCGCCTCGGCCACGTCGTCGTGGCGGCTCAGCGCGACCTCCACCTCGCCAAGCTCGATCCGGAACCCGCGGATCTTCACCTGGTGGTCGGCCCGGCCGAGGTAGTCCACCTCGCCGGTCGGGGTCCACCGCACGACGTCCCCGGTGCGGTACATCCGCGTCCCCGGGCCGGCGAAGGGATCGGCCACAAACCGCTCCGCGGTGAGGCCCGGACGGTTCAGATACCCCCTGGCCAGCCCTCGGCCGCCGAGGTAGAGCTCACCCGGTACGCCCGGCGGCACCGGCCGCAGCGTGGGGTCGAGCACGTAGACCCGGGTGTTGGTGATCGGTCGCCCGATGGGCGGCGCCTGATCGGGGGTCCCCTGGCAGTACCAGGCGGTTGCATACACGGTGGCCTCGGTGGGGCCGTAGATGTTGGCGATCCGGCTGTCCGGCAACGCCGCCCGGATGTCGCGCACCGCCCGCGCCGAGAGCGCCTCGCCGGCCAGCACCACATGCTCCGGGGCGACCAGTACCGTGCCGTGGGCCAGCAGCTGGGAGAACGCCGAGGGCACCGCGCTGACCAGGCTGGCCGTCCAATGCTCGCCCAGAGGCGAGCCCTGCCGCTCGCCGAGCGCGAGCACGTCGCGCACCACCTCGATGCAGCCGCCGACGGTCAGCGGGCAGAAGATCTCGAAGACCGACACGTCGAAGTTCAGCGAGGTCGAGGCCACCACCCGGGACAGTCCCGACGGCCCGAAGTCCGCGGCCGCCCACACCGCGAGATCGACCACGCTCTGGTGGGCGACCACCACCCCCTTGGGCCGACCCGTCGAACCCGACGTGTAGATCACATAGGCGGGATGGGCGGCGAGCAGCGGCGCCGATCGCTCGGTGTCGGAGACATTGTGGACGGGCTGGCCGGCCAGCCCCTCAGCGGCTTCAGTCCCGTCCAGCACCAGCCGGTCCACCCCCGCCACCGCAGGCAGCCGGTCCGCCACCTCGCTCGTGGTCAGGACCAGCGGCGGTTTCGCGTCGGCGAACATCAGCGCGATGCGCTCGGCCGGGTAGCTCGGGTCGATCGGCAGGTAGGCCGAGCCCGACTTCAGCACCGCCAGCAGCGCCACGATCAGCTCCGCCGAACGTGGTAGCGCCACCGCCACGAACCGCTCCGGGCCCGCTCCCCGCGCGATCAGCAGCCGGGCCAGCCGGTTGGCTCGCTCGTTGCACTGGGCATAGGACAGCTGAGTACCCGCGCACCGCACCGCCGGCGCGTCCGGCGTTCGCGCGGCTTGGGCCTCGAACAGCTCCGGCAGCACCGCCGGGGAAACCGGCAGCCCGGTGTCGTTCCACTCCACCAGCACCCGGTGCCGCTCGGCTTCGGTCAGCATCGGGAGCTCGGCCAGCGACCGACCGGGGTCGGCAGCGATGGCGGTCAGCAGCAGCTGCAAGTGCCCGGCCAACCGTTCGACGGTGCCGGGGTCGAACAGGTCGGTGTTGTACTCGATCGCCAGGTTCAGCGACTCGCCCCGCGGCAAGAACTCCAGCACCAGGTCGAACCGGGCCGACGGTCGGGGCAGGTCGTGCTCAGTGATCCACAACCCGCCGACCGCACGAGCGCGCACCATCTCGCTCTGCAGCACGATCAGCGCCTGCACCAGCGGCGTGCGGCTGGCGTCGCGCTCCGGTTGGAGGTGCTCGACCACCCGGTCGAAGGGCACCTCGTCGTGGGCGAACGCATCCAGCACCGTCTCCCGGACGTCGGCCAGGAAGTCCTCGAAGGTCTGCGTGCCCTCCACTGTGGAGCGCAGGACGACGGTGTTGACGAAGAACCCGACGAGGTTCTCCAGCTCCGCCCGGTCACGTCCGGACGTGACGGTGCCGATGGCCACGTCGCGTTGGTTGGCATAGCGCGACAGCAGCACCTGCACTGCGGCGGTCACGGTCATGAACAACGTGGCACCGCGGGCCTGCCCCACCCTCGCCAAGCCCGCAACCAGCTCGGCCGGCAGGTCCTGGCGATGTACCGCGCCGGCGGTCGCGCGGAGGTGGGGCCGGGGCCGATCGGTGGGCAGCTCGAGCACCTGCAGCCCGGCGAGCTGGCGGCGCCAGTAGTCCAGGTGCGGCTGCAGAACCGGACCGGACAGCTGTTCGCGCTGCCACCCGGCGATATCGGCATACTGGATCGCCAGCTCCGGCAACCGGACCGGGGTTGCGCTGACCGCGGCCGTGTACCGCTGCACCAGCTCGTCGACCAGCAGCCCGACCGAGGCGCCGTCGGTGATGATGTGGTGCTGGCTGAGCACCAGCACCTGGTCATCGGTGGCCAGGCAGATCAGCAGTGCCCGGGTCAGCGGACCGCGTCGCAGATCGAACGGGCGGCTCAGGAACTGCGCCACCACCTGCTCCACCGCGTCGTCGCGGTTCCCGTTGTCAGGCTGGGCGGCCGGGCTGGACAGGTCCGCCACGTCCAGCGGGATCTCCCCGTGCGGGGCGATGAGCGCAACCCCATGCCCGTCCACCGTGTCGAAGGTCGTCCGCAGCGACTCGTGGCGGCCCACCAACCCCGCCAGCGCAGTGCGCAGCGCGGCGCGGTCCAGCACGCCGGACAGCCGCAGTCCGACGCCGGTGTTGTATTCGGTACCTCCGGCGGACACGTCGTCGAGCACCCACAGCCGCTGCTGAGCTGGGGACAGCGGCAACGCTCGCTCCCGCGACACCCGGGGAATCGGCACGGCCGGGCTGGTCTGATCAGCCGCCGCCACGAGCTCCGCGAGCCGGGCGACGGTCGGAGTGTCGAACAGCGCGCGGACCGGCAGGTCCGCCCCGAGGGCCGCGCGGATCCGGGAGAGCACCCGGACACCCAGGATCGAGTCGCCACCGAGCACGAAGAAGTCGTCCTCGACGCCAACCGCGTCCAGGCCGAGCACGTCGGCCCAGATCTGCGCCAGGACCCGTTCTGTCTCGGTGCGGGGGGCCACCCGGTCGGCTGTGGCGTCGCGGTCGGTGGGTGGCGGGGGCAGCGCGCGGCGGTCGAGTTTCCCGTGCGCGCTCAGCGGAAACGCGTCGAGGAGCACGAACGCCGCGGGCACCATATAGGGGGGCAGCGTCTGGGCCAGCAGAGCGCGAAGCTGCTCCACCGACGGGGTCCGGCCGGGGGCGGCGACCAGGTATGCCACCAGCCGGGGCGCACCGGGCTGGTCGCAGCGGGCGACGACCACCGCCCGGTCCACCTCGGGGTGGGTGCGCAGCACTGTCTCGATCTCACCGGGCTCGATCCGGTATCCCCGGATCTTGACCTGCTCGTCGGCCCGCCCGACGAACCACAGCTGGCCGTCGGCCCCCCAGCGCACCAGATCCCCGGTGCGATACATCCGGGAGCCCCAGCCGACGATGGGATTCGCCACGAACCGTGCGGCGGTCAGTCCCGGCCTACCCAGATATCCTCGGGCCAGTCCGACTCCGGCGATGTAGAGCTCGCCGACCACACCGACCGGCACCGGCTGCAACGCCTGATCCAGCACGTATACCCGGGTGTTGGCGATCGGCGTCCCGATCGGTGCGCCGTCACCGGCCGACAGCGGCTCGCTCCAGGTCGCCACCACCGTCGTCTCGGTGGGCCCGTATGAATTGATCATCCGTCGGCCCGGGGCCCACCGCGCGACCAGCTCCGGGGGACACACGTCGCCACCCACGATCAGCGTCCGGAACAGCGTCAGGTCCGCCGCCGCCTCCGCCGGCACGGTCGCCAACGCGGCCGGCGGGATCAACGCATGGGTCACCCGCTGCTGCGCCAGCACCCGCGCCAGCTGCTCACCCAGCAACGGACCCGGCGGCGGCACCACCAACGCCGCCCCCACCGGCAACGACATGCACAACTCCAACAC
>JBOHGH010000102.1:0-15405 GCA_050699975.1 Pseudonocardiaceae bacterium
CACGCGATAACAATAACGAGGTGACACGCATTCTCTGGGATTTTCGACCGTCGCCACGCCGAGTCATTCATGACTTCATCGAGCGATGCGCCAGCACCCGTATCCCGTGCCTAACTTAGCGGCATTGAGCTAGGGCATGTCCTTGGCCTGGGCCACATAGGGCAGGGCAGCTAGTTCTGCCCGACACCGGACAGCAGTCAAGCCACCTCTGTGATGTGCCCCTCCATCGGTCCGGGCATAACGCGCTGGCGAGTCCCCTACGCCATCGACCACGGCGCCTACGCGGAAATCTACGGCAGTCCCTGATCCCGCTCCCTCCTCCCGCCACTGTCAAGCCACCGAGACTGAATTGCCGCACGCCGGCCGCCGCTCGCCGGCCGTGTGCGCAGATCACCGTGAATGCCCCATACATCGCTTAGGCCCGCCTGGCCGCCTGAAACTCGGTTCGCCTCCACCTCCGATCGCTCAAGCCTCGCTTGAGACATTCGCCGTTCGTGAGTTCTCGACCTGTGCCCCGACAGTGGCCGAACTGGTGTCGTCGCAGTGGCTGCGGGAAATCGACCTGCAGTCCGACGCGGAGACCACGGGCGGGAGGCGCCGGCAATGAGGGATGACCAGGGTAGAGGGGGGAGGGAGTCGGCAGTCGTACGTTCTGGATGCAGAACTCGGTGAATCGAGTCGGCTTTACCGCGTTCTGCATCCAGAACGCGGTAAACGCCAGAACCTACAGGTACTGGCCGGTGTTGGTGGCCGTGTCGATAGCCCGACCGGAGTCGGCGTTCTTGCCCGTGACCAGGGTGCGGATGTAGACGATTCGCTCCCCCTTCTTACCGGAGATCCGCGCCCAGTCGTCCGGGTTGGTGGTGTTGGGCAGATCTTCGTTCTCCGCGAACTCGTCGACGATCGAGTCGAGCAGATTCGTCATCCGCAACCCCGGCTGGGCGGTCTCCAATACCGCCTTGATCGCCTTCTTCTTCGCCCGGTCCACGATGTTCTGGATCATCGCGCCGGAGTTGAAGTCCCGGAAGTAGAGGACCTCCTTGTCCCCGTTGGCGTAGGTCACTTCCAGGAAGCGGTTCTCCTCGCTCTCGGCGTACATCCGCTCAACGGTGCCCTGAATCATCGCTTGAATGCAGGCCTGGCGGTCTTGTCCGAATTCGGCAAGGTCATCGGCGTGCAGCGGTAGCGTCGTCGTCAGGTACTTGGAGAAGACGTCCTTGGCAGCCTCCGCGTCCGGGCGCTCGATCTTGATCTTCACGTCGAGGCGCCCGGGCCGCAGGATCGCTGGATCGATCATGTCCTCGCGGTTGGAGGCGCCGATGACGATGACGTTCTCCAACCCCTCCACGCCATCGATCTCGCTGAGCAGCTGCGGCACGATCGTCGTCTCGACGTCGGAGGAAACGCCCGATCCACGGGTGCGGAAGATCGAGTCCATCTCGTCGAAGAACACGATGACCGGGGTTCCCTCGGACGCCTTCTCCCGGGCCCGCTGGAAGATCAGCCGGATGTGCCGCTCGGTCTCCCCGACGAACTTGTTGAGCAGCTCAGGGCCCTTGATGTTGAGGAAGTAGCTCTTGGCCTCGCTGTCCCCGCGAACCTGGGCCACTTTCTTGGCCAGCGAGTTGGCCACCGCTTTGGCGATCAAGGTCTTGCCACAACCGGGAGGGCCGTAGAGCAGTACGCCCTTGGGTGGGCGCAGCTCGTACTCGCGGAACAGGTCGGCGTGCAGGAACGGCAGTTCGACGGCGTCCCGGATCTGCTCGATCTGGTTGGCCAGACCGCCGATATCCTCGTACCCGACGTCCGGGACTTCTTCCAGCACGAGATCCTCGACCTCGGCCTTGGGTACCCGTTCATAGGCGTAGGCAGCCTTGGTGTCCACCAGCAGCGAGTCACCCGGCTTGAGTGGTACGGCATCAGGGTTGTCCGGACCCGGGATCAGCGGGTCAGCCAGCCACACCACGCGTTCTTCGTCGGCGTGCCCGATGACCAGTGCCCGTTGGTCACCGTCGAGCACTTCGCGCAGTGCGCAGACCTCACCGGTCGCTTCGAACGTGCCGGCCTCCACGACGGTCAGTGCCTCATTGAGCCGCACACTGAGCCCCCGGCGCAGCTGCGGGACCTCGACCGCGGGTGACACCGCCACCCGCATCCGGCGACCGGAGGTGAACACGTCCACGGTGCCGTCGTCGTAACCACCGAGGAACACGCCATAGCCGCTGGGCGGCTGGGCCAGCCGGTCGACCTCCTCACGCAGCGCGAGGAGCTGGCCGCGAGCCTCCCGCAGTGTCTCGACCAGCTTGGTGTTTCGCTCGGTCAGCTGTGCGACCGACGCGGAGGCCTCGGCGAGGCGCTCCTCAAGCAACCGGACGTGCCGGGGGGATTCGGTCAGGCGGCGACGCAACAGCGTCACCTCGTCCTCGAGGACTCTGATCTGGGCAACCAGAGTGGGGTCGATGCGGTCCCGACCCTCGGCGTTCCGGTCGCTGGGATGATCGTGCTGCACGAGTCACCTCCCGCATGGGTCTCAGACCGCTAACGGTACGGGACGAAGCGCCAGACCGTGAGGTAACGGTGATGCGACGGCTGCCGGATCGGGGGGTGAACAACGTCACGTCCGCCGGCGATCGGTCCTCGAGCCGGTCTCCCACCCGGTTTACAGGCGCTGGTTGGATCGGCTGGGCCTGCGCTGCGGGGTGGGCGGCACGACGCCTTCGGCCAGCCGCCGGGCAGTGAGCAGAAACGCGGTGTGGGCGACCATCCGGTGCTCAGGGCGCACCGCCAGCCCGACCACGTGCCAGGGCCTCAGCAGGGTCTCCCAGGCTTGCGGTTCGGTGTAGCAGCCGGCCTCGCGCAGCGCCTCGGTGGTTCGGGAGAGCTGGGTGGTGGCGGCCACGTAGACGGTGAGCACCCCACCGGGGACCAGCGCGGCCGACACCGTGGGCAGCAGCTCCCATGGGCGGACCATGTCCAGCACCGCGCGGTCCACCGGCTGATCGGCGGGGTGGGTGGCCAGATCGGCCACTCGTAGCTGCCAGTTCGGCGGTGGGGCCCCGAAGAACCGCTCGACGTTGTGCGCGGCATGCTCGGCGTGGTCCGGGCGCGCCTCGTAGGAGGTCACGGTGCCGCGCTCGCCCACCGCCCGCAGCAGCGAGCAGGTCAACGCCCCCGAACCGGCACCGGCCTCGAGCACCCGCGCACCGGGGAAGATGTCACCCCACATCAGGATCTGCGCGGCGTCCTTGGGATAGACCACCTGGGCCCCGCGCGGCATCGACAATACGTAGTCGGGCAGCAGCGGGCGCAGCGCGAGGTACTGCGTCCCCGCGCCGGAGGTGACGACGCTGCCCTCGGGCAGCCCGATCAGATCGTCGTGGGCCAGCGCACCGCGATGCGTGTGGAACTGCGCGCCGGGTTCCAGCTCTACGGTGTGGCGGCGTCCCTTGGGGTCGGTGAGCTGCACCCGATCCCCGGGTTGGAAGGGTCCGCTGGGTCGGGTCACGAGCGGTCATGGTGGCAGATCGCGGTGACCACAGCTGTCGGTGCACCGGGCTGTCGGGGTGCTGGCCTACCCTGCGAAGCCATGACGGAGATCCTGGCGAGCGGTCCGGCGGCAGCGGTGCCCGACACCAGCCCCATCACCAGCCCCCCAGCCGGTACCCCAGCGCGCAGGCGCCCGGCACTGTCACCGTCGCGGGCCGCCGATTTCAAACAGTGCCCGCTGCTGTACCGGTTCCGAGCCGTCGATCGGCTGCCCGAGACACCCAGCCGGGTGCAGGTCCGTGGCACCGTGGTGCACGCCGCGCTGGAGCGGCTGTTCACGCTGGCCCCGGACCAGCGTGAACCCGAGGCGGGGCGCGGGCTGGTTGACCCGGTGTGGCGCGACGTGCTGGGGGGCAGCCCCGAGCTGGCTGAGCTGTTCGCCGGCCCCGGGGATCCGGAGCTCTCCGAGTGGCTCGAGTCGGCACGTGCGCTGGTCGAGGCCTACTTCGCGCTGGAGGACCCGCGGCTGGTGACACCCGAGGCCTGTGAGGTGCTGGTGGAGACCGAATTGGCCGCGAGCGACACCGGCAATGGGGAGCCCCTGCTGCTGCGGGGGTACATCGACCGGCTCGACGTCGCCCCTACCGGCGAGATCCGAGTGGTGGACTACAAGTCCGGCGCCGCGCCGCGGGAAGTCTTCGAGGCCAAGGCGCTGTTCCAGATGAAGTTCTATGCCCTGGTTCTGCTGCGGATCCGCGGGGTGGTGCCGCGCCAGCTCAGGCTGCTGTACCTGGCTGACCGGCAGGCGTTGAGTTACACCCCGGATGAAGCCGAGCTGGTTCGCTTCGAGCGCACCCTTGCGGCGATCTGGTCGGCGATCCTGCGGGCTGCCCAACACGGTGACTTCCGGCCCAACCCCAGCCGGATGTGTGACTGGTGCGATCACAAGCCGCGCTGCCCAGCGTTCGGTGGCACTCCACCCCCCTACCCGGGCTGGCCGGACCCGGCTGGCGCGGGCACCGAGACCGCACGCGACCGGGCGGAGTAGGCCTCAGAACCGGCAGGAGCGGATGTCGCTGGCCAGGATGGCCTTGGCGCCGCGAGCGGAGAGCTCGTCCATGATCCGGTTGGCGTCCTTGCGTGGCACCATCGCGCGTACTGCGACCCAGTCCGGGTCGGCCAGCGGGGCCACCGTCGGCGACTCCAGCCCGGGTGTGATGACGACTGCCTCATCCAGCAGGGTGCGCGGGCAGTCGTAGTCGAGAATCAGGTACTGCTGGGCCACCACAACGCCTTGCAGGCGCGCTGCGAACTGTGCCTTCTCTGGCGATGGTGCGGCGTTGGCCCGCTCCACGAGCACCGCCTCCGAGGTGCAGATCGGGTCGCCGAAGGCCGCCAGGCCGTGCTGGCGCAGGGTACGGCCGGACCCGACCACGTCGGCGATCGCGTCGGCGACGCCCAGCTGCACCGAGATCTCCACCGCGCCGTCCAGCCGGATCACGTCGACGTGGACACCGTGCCTGGCCAGGTCTGCCCTGACCAACCGGGGGTAGGCAGTGGCGACCCGCAGACCCTCCAGGTCGTCGACCTTCCAGTCCCGGCCCAGCGGGGCGGCGTAGCGGAAGGTGGACCCACCGAAGCCGAGTGCGAGCAGCTCGGAAACGGGCGCCTCGGAGTCCAGCGTCAGGTCCCGGCCGGTGATCCCGAGGTCCAGGTCGCCGGAGCCGACGTAGACGGTGATGTCCTTGGGTCGGAGGAAGAAGAACTCCACCTCGTTGACGGGGTCGATGACCGTCAGATCCTTGGCGTCGTGCCGTTGCCGGTAACCCGCCTCGACCAGCATTTCTGAGGCGGGTTCGGCCAGCGTGCCTTTGTTGGGCACGGCGACCCGCAGTAGCTGGCCATTCCCATCCATCGGTACGGCCCCGTTCATCGGCACCTCACAGGTAGCGGTAGACGTCGCTGGTGCTGATCCCCCGGCCGAGCATGAGCACCTGAACCCGGTAAAGCAGCTGGGAGATCTCCTGCGCCAGGCGCTCGTCGGACTCATGCTCGGCGGCGATCCACACCTCGCCGGCCTCCTCTAGCACCTTCTTGCCCTGGGCGTGCACCCCGTTGTCCAGTGCGGCCACCGTGCCCGAGCCCGATGGACGGGTGCGGGCACGCTCGGTGAGCTCGGCGAACAGCTCGTCGAACGTCTTCACGGGTTGCAGCCTACGGCTGCTTGTGAGTGGCGTTGAGCGCCGGAACACTGACCCGAAAATAGCGTCGGGGACGGGCAGGGGTTAGACCCGACGCAGCGTAGCGGAGTCGGGTTGGGGTGGAGCTGTTGTGCTGGGGTCAGACGGCGAGGTCGAGGGTGACCTTGTAGCCGAGGGCTTCGAGTTGGCGGATGTGGTTACGTTTCTTGCGTTCGGGGTTGGTGTGCTTGTCGTGGAAGTCCGAACCGAGGTCGATGAAGCGGGCCTCGGGGTCAGACAGCAGGTGCCAGATGATGATCAGGATGGAACGGCCGACGGCGACGATGGCTCTCTTGTTGCCGCGGCGTTTGGCGATGCGCCGGTAGCGTTCCCCGAGGAAGGTATCGGTCTTGCCGGCAGCGGCGGCGGCCTCGCCCAGGACTTTGGCCAGGTAGCGGTTGCCGTGCCCGGTGCCGCTGCGGCCCTTTTTCTTCCCGGCGGATTCCTTGATCCTCGGGGTGAACTTGGCCCAGGAGCATAGGTGAGCGGCGGTGGGGAACCGGCTCATGTCCAACCCGATCTCAGCGATGATGACCCGCGCGCCGGTGGTCCCGATCCCGGGGATCTCATCGAGGCGGTCCAGCACCTGGGCGAAAGGGGCGACCATCTCCTCGATCGTGGACTCGAGCTCGGCGATGTCTGTGCCCAGTCCGTCGATCCGGGCCAGCATCTTGGTCAGCAGCAAGGCGTGGTGGTCGGTGAAGTACCCGGTGAACGCCTCTTCCAGCTGAGTGATCTTGGCGCGCAACCGGCCCCGCGCCATCCGCGCCAACACCTTCGGGTCGCGCACTCCGCTGACCAACGCCGCCATCATGTCCCGGCCCGAGACCCCGAAGCTGTCGCTGGCCACCACCGACAGCTTGATCTGGGCGTCCTCCAGCAACTTCTCCACCCGTTGCTGCTCCGCGGTACGAGCCTCGACCAGGTCAGTGCGGTGCTCAAACCCGTGCGCCTCCAGCAAGTAGTAAACGGGCTTCCAATAATCCGACGTGGCCTCCATCACCACCCGAGTCACCCCCAGCTCAGCCAGCCGCTGGGCCATCACCAGCAGCGACCGCGTCATCGTGGAATAGGGCCGCACCTCCTGCAACCGTCGCCCAGAGCTGCCCTCGCCCGGAACCCGAGCACAACACATCACCTCCGCCTTGCCGATATCCAGCGCAGCGACCCGCGCGATGATCTCCTCGGTCTGTTCATCCTCCACAAGCACCGCGACCTCCTCACCTCGGACTCACACCACCAGCGGTGGCCCGCGAGGACCGCAAGGGGACAAGCGAATCTGATCCGCGTGCTCGAAGCGACACTGAAGCACCCACAGCGCAGCCCTCAGCACCCTGCTGTTACACGACCTCACACGATCACAGTGAACCGGCGTCAGCGGGCAACCAGCAGCGATCCTGCTCCATCACCCCTGCCCTCGGAAGGCCCAGACCACGACCAGCCACCCACCAAACAGCAGCAAACCCCCATTTTCACCGCGGAACGCGCGTCCCCACAGGGGACATCAGGTGCTGTTACGCACTCACGACCCTTCACGCATTGAAGTACTTGGCTTCGGGGTGGTGCGCGACGAGGGCGTCGGTGGACTGTTCCGGGTGCAGCTGGAACTCCTCGGACAGCGTGACCCCAATCCGGTCTGGCTGCAGCAGCGTGACGATCTTCGCACGGTCCTCAAGTTCCGGGCAGGCTCCGTAGCCCAGCGAGTATCGGGCACCCCGGTACCCGAGCTTGAAGAACGCCTCCACGTCGGCCGGGTCCTCCTCGGCGACCGCCGCCCCGGAGGCGAAATGCAGTTCCTCCCGGATCCGCCGGTGCCAGTATTCGGCCAAGGCTTCGGTGAGCTGCACCCCCAGGCCGTGCACCTCGAGGTAGTCGCGGTAGGCGTCCTTGGCGAACAGCTCGGCGGCGTAGTCGGCGATCGCCTGCCCCATCGTCACCAGGTGCACCGGCAGTACGTCGACCTCCCCCGCGGCCACCGCAGCATCTCGCGGCCGGTAGAAGTCGGCCAGGCACAGCCGCCGGTCCCGGCGCTGGCGGGGGAAGCTGAAGCGGAACCGCTCGGGTGCGTCGGGCCGGGGTTTCGCGAGCACGACCAGCGCGTCGGAATCCGCGACTGCCGGGAAGTACCCATAGACCACCGCAGCATGCGCGAGCACCCCTTCGGTGGTCAACCGGTCCAGCCAGTACCGCAGCCGGGGCCGCCCCTCGGTCTCCACCAGCTCCTGGTAGGAGGGGCCGTCCTTGTTCCGGGAGCCGCGCAGCCCCCACTGCCCCAGAAAGGTGGCCCGCTCGTCGAGCATCCCGGTGAAGTCGGCCGCCGGAATGCCCTTCACGACCCGGGAGCCCCAGAACGGCGGGGTCGGGATCGGCACGTCGATGGCGACGTCGGAGCGTGCCGGTGCCGGCCCCTCGGTGTCGCTGTCCCGGGCCCGGCGCGCCTGGGCGATGCGCAATGACCGTTCCCGGCGCGCTTTGCGCTCGGCTGCCTTGGCCTCTTCCCCCGGGTCGGCGTGCACCGTGCCGCCCCGCTTCTTGGTCATGATCGAATCCATCAGTCGCAGGCCCTCGAAGGCGTCCCGCGCGTAGCGGACCTCCCCGGAGTACAGCTCGGCGAGATCGTTCTCCACGTAGGCGCGGGTCAGTGCCGCTCCACCGAGCAACACCGGTAACGAGTCGGCCAGACCCCGGGAGTTCATCTCCTCGAGATTATCCTTCATGATCACCGTCGACTTGACGAGCAGTCCCGACATCCCGACGGCGTCCGCGCGGTGCTCCGTTGCGGCCTCCAGGATCGCGCTGATGGGTTGCTTGATGCCGAGGTTGACCACGTCGTAGCCATTGTTGGACAGGATGATGTCCACCAGGTTCTTGCCGATGTCGTGCACGTCGCCCTTGACGGTGGCCAGCACCAGCCGGCCCTTCCCGGTGTCGTCTTCGGACCGCTCCATATGCGGTTCGAGGTGCGCGACCGACGCCTTCATCACCTCGGCCGACTGCAGCACGAACGGCAGCTGCATCTGGCCCGAACCGAACAGGTCACCGACGGTCTTCATCCCGGACAGCAGGGTGTCGTTGATGATCTGCAGTGCCGGTCGCTGCTCCAGCGCGGTGTCCAGATCCTCGGCCAGCCCGTTGCGGTCCCCGTCGACGATCCGCCGTTCCAGCCGCTCGAACAGCGGCAGTGCAGCCAGTTCGGCCGCCCGGGACTCCCGCGACGACGAGGTCGAGACGCCCTCGAAGAGCGCCATCAGTGCCTGCAGCGGGTCGTAGTCTCCCTCGGGATCTCCCTCGGACGCCGGCCGGCGGCGGTCGTAGACCAGATCCAGCGCCACGGCACGCTGCTCGTCCGGGATCCGGGCCATCGGGACGATCTTCGACGCGTGCACGATCGCGGTGTCCAGACCGGCCTGCACGCACTCGTGCAGGAACACCGAGTTGAGTACTTGCCGGGCGGCGGGGTTGAGACCGAAGGACACGTTGGAGATCCCGAGCGTGGTGTGCGCCTCTGGGTAGCGACGCTTGAGTTCTCGGATCGCCTCGATGGTCTCCAGTGCGTCGCGACGCACCTCCTCCTGACCGGTGGAGATCGGGAAGGTGAGGCAGTCGACGATGATGTCGCAGGTGCGCATGCCCCAGTTGGCGGTCAGATCATCGATCAGCCGCGACGCCACTCGGACCTTCCACTCCGCGGTGCGGGCTTGGCCCTGCTCGTCGATGCACAGCGCCACCACGGCGGCACCGTGCTCGCGGACCAGCTTCATGGCGCGCTGGTAGCGCGAGCCGGTCCCGTCGCCGTCCTCGTAGTTCACCGAGTTGATCACGCACCGGCCGCCGAGGCGCTCCAGGCCGGCCTGGAGCACTTCGGGCTCGGTGGAGTCCAGCATCACCGGCAACGTCGACGCGGTGGCCAGCCGCCCGGCCAGCTCCGCCATGTCGGCGGCGCCGTCGCGGCCGACGTAGTCCACGTTGAGGTCGATCAGGTGCGCTCCGTCGCGGGTCTGCGCGCGAGCGATCTCCACGCAGTCGTCGAGGCGATCGTCCAGGATGGCCTCGCGGAACGCTTTGGACCCGTTGGCGTTGGTGCGTTCACCGACCATCAGCACACTGGCGTCCTGCTGAAACGGCACCGCGGCGTAGAGCGAGGACACTCCCGGCTCGGGACGCGGCCGCCGGTTGCGGGGTCGCAGGTCGGCCACCGCCTCGGCCACCGCCGCGATGTGCTGCCCGGTCGTGCCGCAGCACCCACCAACCAGCCGGACGCCGAACTCGGTGACGAAGCCGGCCAGCGCGGTGGCCAGCTCGTCGGGGGTCAGCGGGTACACCGCCCCGTCCTTGCCGAGCTGGGGTAGGCCGGCGTTGGGCATGACGGACAGTGGGATCCGGGAATGCTTGGACAGCTGCCGCAGGTGCTCACTCATCTCGGCCGGGCCGGTGGCGCAGTTCAGCCCGATCAGGTCGACGCCCAGGGGTTCCAGCGCGGTGAGCGCTGCGCCGATCTCCGTGCCCAGCAGCATTGTCCCGGTGGTCTCCAGGGTGACCTGGGTGATGATCGGAACTTGCCGCCCCTCGGCGACCATCGCGCGTTGCGCGGCGATGACCGCGGCCTTGCACTGCAAAAGATCCTGGCTGGTCTCCACCAACACTGCGTCGACTCCGCCGGCGAGCAGGCCGCGGACCTGCTCGACGTAGGCGTCGCGCAGCACGGCGAAGGAGACGTGGCCCAGGGTGGGCAGCTTGGTGCCGGGTCCGACCGAGCCGAGCACGAACCGGGACCGGTCCGGTTCGGCGAACTCGTCGGCTACCTCGCGGGCCAGCCGGGCGCCCAATTCGGAGAGCTCCCAGATCCGATCGGCGATGTCATATTCGGCGAGGTTGGCCAGATTGGCGCCGAAGGTGTTGGACTCCACCGCGTCGGCACCCGCCTCCAGGTAGCCCCGGTGCACGGCACGGACGACGTCCGGGCGAGTGACGTTGAGGATCTCGTTGCAGCCCTCCAGCCCGGCGAAGTCGTCCAGACTCAGCGGGATGGACTGCAGCATCGTGCCCATCGCGCCATCCGCGACCAGGACACGGTGCGCCAGGACGTCGAGCAGCGGCGACACAGACATGGGATTCAGGGTAGAGCAGGGATATCGGGCTGGCCGGGTAGCGCGTGAGGGCCATCACGGCTCAGGGGTCGTAGGCTGGCGCAGTGACCCATCCCGACAGCTCCGGCAACGGCCCGGCCGCCCGCGGATCGCAGCTGCGCTCCCCGGTACTGGTGGCCGCGTTCCAGGGCTGGAACGACGCCGGGGACGCCGCCAGTACTGCGATCGAGCACCTGCAGCTGAGCTGGGACGCGACGCCGCTGGCCGAGCTCGACCCTGAGGACTACTACGACTTCCAGGTCACCAGGCCCACCACCAAACTGGTCGACGGGATCACCCGGTTGGTCGAGTGGCCCACCACCCGGCTGTCGGTGTGCCACCCGCCCGGGGCGGACTACGACGTGGTGCTGGTGCACGGTATCGAGCCGAACATGCGCTGGCGGTCGTTCTGCGACGAGCTGCTGAGCTACGTCCAGGACCTGGGGATTACCACTGTGGTGACCTTGGGCGCACTGCTCGCCGACACCCCGCACACCCGGCCGGTCCCGGTCACCGGCACCTCCTATGACGCTGCCTCGGCTGCCCGGTTCAAGTTGGAACGGTCCAAGTACGAGGGACCGACCGGGATCGTGGGGGTCTTCCAGGACGCCTGCGTGCAGGCCGGGGTGCCGGCCATCTCGTTCTGGGCCGCGGTGCCGCACTACGTCTCGGCCCCGCCGTCGCCCAAGGCCACCCTGGCGCTGCTGCACCGGGTGGAGGAGGTGCTCGACCTCGAGGTCCCGCTCGGCGCGCTACCGGAGGAGTCCGAGGAGTGGGAGGCGACGGTCAGCGAGATGGCTGAGGAGGACGAGGAGGTCGCCAGCTACGTGCGTGCGCTGGAGGAGCGCGGCGACACCGATCTCACCTTGCACGAGGCCAGTGGGGACGCCATCGCCGCGGACTTCGAGCGCTACCTGCGCCGCCGCGGCCCAGGCGGTACCCCAGGCCCCCGGGGCCCCCGCGACAACCGCTGATCGGGGCGTCACAAGACGATGCCGAGCAGGGCGTCGACGGCGGTGCGCACGAGGGGCGGCGCTGTGCTGTCGGGGCCTCGCCGGGTCAGGGTCTGGGCGGCCCAGTCGTCCAGTGCAGCCAGCGCTCGGGGGGTATCCAGATCGTCGGACAGATGGGCTCGTAGCCGGCTGAGGGCATCGGTCGCGGGTGCGCCGGCGGGTAGTGCGACGGCCTCCCGCCACCGGGCCAGCCGGGTGGTCGCCTCGTCGAGCAGCCCGTCGGTCCAGGATCGGTCGGTGCGGTAGTGCCCGGACAGCAACGCCAGGCGCAGCGCCATCGGGTCCACCCCGTCGGCGCGCAGCCGGGAGACGAAGACCAGGTTGCCCTTGGACTTGGACATCTTCTCGCCGTCGAGGCCGATCATCCCGGTGTGGACGTAGTGCTGGGCTATCGGGTGCGCGCCGGTGAGCGCCTCGGCGTGGGCGGCGGAGAACTCGTGGTGCGGAAAGATCAGGTCGGAGCCACCGCCCTGCACGTCGAAGCCGGTGCCCAGGCGATTGAGCGCGATCGCGCAGCACTCCACATGCCAGCCAGGACGCCCGGGACCCAGCTCGGAGTCCCAGGACGGCTCGCCCTCGCGTTCTGTTCGCCACAGCAGGGCGTCCAGCGGGTGCTGTTTGCCGGGGCGCTCGGGGTCCCCGCCGCGCTCGGCGGACAGCCGGGCCATGGTGTCGGCGTCGTAACCCGACTCGTATCCGAAGTGTTCCGCAGCCTGGTGGTCGAAGTAGATGTCTGGGTGTCTTCGGTCGGCGACCCGGTAGGCCGCGCCGGAGGCGAGCAGCTTGCCGACCACTTCGACGATCTCGCCGATCGCCTCTACGGCACCGACGAAGTCCCGCGGAGCCAGCACCCGCAGCGACTCCATGTCCTCCCGGAACAGTGCGGTTTCGCGCATCCCGAGCACCACCCAGTCGTCCAGGTCACGCTCGGCCCGAGCCAGCAGCGGGTCGTCGACATCGGTGACGTTCTGGACGTAGTGCACCTCGTGGCCGGCGTCGCGCCAGTACCGGTGGATCAGGTCGAAGGCCAGGTAGGTGGCCGCATGCCCGAGGTGGGTGGCGTCATAGGGGGTGATCCCGCAGACATACATCCGCGCGGTGTGCCCGGGCGCGGTCGGCCGCACCGCGCCGGTCGCGGTGTCGTGCAGCCGCAGCGGTGGGCCCTGGCCGGGGAGCGGCGGGATCTGCGTCGACGTCCAGGGCTGCATGCTTTCGACCCTACGTGACCGCAGCAGGCTGCCCGGCCGTTCGTGGCACCGGGCACAGTGCGCGGACACACCGTGCACGCGAGACGGACACGCCGGGGGGTTGGGGTTAGCGGCGACGGCGGTGGCGGAGGTAGTCGCCCACCACGGCGGCGCCCAGCCCGTCTACCCCGGGATCGAGCACCCGCCCGCCGCAGCGCCGGGCCAGCGCGTGCACGAACCCGGCGAGCCGGGGATCCTGTCCCAGCATCACGATGCTCACCGCGACACCGTTATGGGCCAGGCCGTCCATCTCGCGCACGGTCAGGGCCAGCGTCTGGGGCAGCGGCGGGTAGCTGAAGATCGCCTCTCCGTCGGCTTCCAGGTGCGCGGTGGGCTCCCCGTCGGTGACCACCAGCAGGACTTGCGCGGCGTCGGGGTGGCGGCGCAGATGCCGCCCGGCCAGCAGCAGCGCATGGTGCAGGTTGGTGCCCTGCTCCCACACCCCGGCCAGCCCGGTGAGCGCTGCGATGTCCACCCGCTGCGCGTGGCGCCCGAAGGTGATCAGCTCCAGCGCGTCGGATCGGTACCGGGTCCGGACCAGGTGGTGCAGCGCCAGCGCAGTGCGCTTCATCGGCACCCAGCGCCCGTCCTGCACCATCGACCACGAGGTGTCCACGCACAACGCCACCGCGGCCCGAGCCCGCTGCTCGGTGTCGGTCACCTCGACGTCCTCGACGGTCAGCAGCGGCGGCGCCCTGCGCTGACTCGCGCGGCGCAACACGGCGTTGCGCACGGTGCGGGGGACGTCCCACGGCTCGGAGTCGCCGAACTCCCAGGGTCGGGTGCCCCCGGTGGGCTCCCCGGCAGCGCCCGCCCGGCGCAGCTCGCGCTCCCCGCGCCGTCCGCGCAGCGCATCGGCCACATCGGCCAGCGCCTGCGAACCAAGCCTGCGCAGCGCCTTGGGCGACAGCCGCAGCGACCCGTCCGGGGCGCGCTCGAAGAAGCCGTGGCGCTCCAGCTCACGTTCCAGCTCGGCGAGCCGGCGGGCGTCGATGCCGGCGTCGTCGCCCAGCTGGCGGGTCAGCGCGTCGAGGTCGACGTCCTCGGCGCGGGCCCCGGCATAGGACTGCGCAAGTTGCTCGGCCAGTGCGTCCAGTTCAGCGAGGTCGGCCATCGCCTGGGCGCCCTCGCCCAGGCCCAGCGGGTCCTGACCGCGGAACCGCTCGGCGCCCTGCCAGTCCTCGCCGGGCCGCAGCGCCTGCAGCTGCGCGTCCAGTGCGGCGAGCTGTTGGGCCAGCCGCGGGTCACCGAAGGCCTGCTGGGCAAGCTGGGCCAGCTCGGCGCGCTGCTGCGCGCTCATCGAGTTGAGCATCCGCTGTGCCGCGGCGGCCCGGGCCGCCAGCGCGTCGATCAGCTCCTCGACGTTGCGTGGACGCTCCGGGAAGAAGTCCCCGTGCTTGCGCATGAACTCCTCGAAGCGCTGCGGGGTGTCACGGTCCCCGCGGGCGTGCGCAGCGAGCAGATCGTTCAGATCCGACAGCATCTGCCGTATTCGCTCGACGTCCTCAGGTGAGGTGGACTGCAGCGCCTGCTTGACCCCTTCGAAGCGCTGCTCGAGCAGCTGCTGGCCTATCAGGTCGCGGATGTCCTGGTAGGCCTGCGCGGCCTCGGCGGATCGCCAGTCGTAGTCGGCAAGCTCGGTGACGGCGCGGGCGGTGTCCGGGGGTAGCGCGTCGAGCCGGGCTTCGCGGAATCGGGCGTCGTCGTCGGGGTCGGGGAACAGTTCCCGTCGCTCCGCGGCCAGGGCCCGCTCCAGCAGCTCGCGGACCTGCTGCAGGGTGCCGTCGAGGCGGTGGCGGCGGGTGATCTCGGCGCGGCGTTGCCAGACCCGGCGGGCCAACTCGTCCATTCCCCGGGTACCGGGCATTCCGCGGCGCAGCAGTTCCCGCAGCGCCGCCCGGGGCGAGGCCCCGTCCATCACCTCGCGGCCGATCTCGTCCAGTGCCGCGGACAGGTCCGCGGGGGCCGCCAGCGGGTCCGGACCGCCGTGCCACGGCCCGTAGCTGTACCGTCTTGCCGAGGTCATTGCCTGGATCCGTACACCGCGCGGCCGTCCTCGACGTCCTTGCCGAGCTTGCGGGTGAGGTACAGCGACTCCAGCGCGAGCTCGACGGCGGCGGCGATCGGGCCGGGCGGGCCGTCGGGAGCGGCGCCCAGCCGAGTGGCAACCTCGTGCAGCACCGGCAACTCGGGCAGCGCGGCCAGCACCTCGGCGGCGGGTACCCGTTCGCCGGTGGCCACCCGGTGGCCGTCCGAGACTGCCGCGGCCAGCGGGGCGAGGTCAAGGCTGCGC
>JBOHGH010000103.1:0-15371 GCA_050699975.1 Pseudonocardiaceae bacterium
GGGTAAGCCAGCCTGCGCAACGATTGCGCGCGTCGTGAACTCGGCACCATCGACGTTTGCAGCGGAAATGTCGGTAACGTCGAGTTCACGACGCACCAGCCCCGGGCCCAGGTCCGAGCACACCCGCGGTAGGCCCCACGAGCAGCTGGCGCCCGCACCGGCCGACCTGCTCACCGGCGATCTCGCCGCACTGCTCGTCACCTGGTGACCCGCACGACTGACCTGGGAAGCGACCTGATGACCCACCCGTTACCCACCTCGGCTGATCGCCCGCACCCGGTGTTCAGCCGCTTCTACGCCCGGATCAGCAAACGCATGGAAGCCGAGGGAATGACCCCGCTCCGGCAGGAGCTGCTCGCCGACCTGGCCGGCGAGGTGGTCGAGGTCGGCGCCGGTAACGGCATGAACTTCGCCCACTACCCAACCACGGTCACGCACGTCGTCGCGGTCGAGCCCGAGCCCTACCTGCGCGCCCTGGCCACCCGGGCGGCCAAGACGGCGTCGGTGCCGGTGATCGTGCAGGCCGGCACCGCGGACCGGCTGCCACTGCCCGATGCCGACATCGACGCCGCCGTGCTGTGCCTGGTGATGTGCTCGCTCGAGGACCGGCCGGCCGCGCTGGCCGAACTCCGCCGAGTCCTGCGTCCTGGCGGGACGTTGCGGTTCCTGGAGCACACCATCGCTGACTCCCCCGGATTGCGGGTGGTGCAGCGGGTTGCCGACGCCACCGTGTGGCCGCTGCTGGCCGGGGGCTGTCACACCGCCACCGACCCGGTCGCTGCGATCACCGGCGCAGGGTTCGAGATCACCACCTGTCGGCGGCTGCGGTTCCCGGATAACCGCTTCACCCAACCGGCCAGCCCGCACGTGCTGGGCACGGCGCGAGTGCGGTGAGCCGTTAGCCATCAAGCTGCCCCGCTAGCGATGGGTTGGGCGGATATGCGCACACCGTTCCAGTCATCATCGTCGCCTCGCCGACGGGATGCTCCAGTGGCGCCTGGCCGACCAACCGTGGCCACCGGCATCGCCAAACAGGTGAGTGGTGATCGACACACGTTCGCTCCCAGATCAGAACCTTTGCCCGCCGCTGGCGCCGCTTGCGATCAGTCCTCCGGTGGTGACCAACGACTCCGGGTCGCCCGAATGCCAGCTTGTACGGTACCCCCCTATGGTATGTTGATAGCTGACCAGAAGGGGACCCGCGTGAACGGCTACGCCCAGGACAAGGACGCCTACCTCAAACGGATGCGCCGCATCGAGGGCCAGGTGCGCGGCATCGCGAAGATGATCGAGAACGACGAGTACTGCATCGACGTACTCACCCAGGTCTCCGCCGCCACCAAGGCCCTCGAGGCGGTGGCACTGGGGCTGCTCCATGAGCACCTCAAGCACTGCGTCACCCAGGCCGCCGCCGAGGGCGGGCCGATCGCCGACGCCAAGATCGCTGAGGCGAGCGCGGCCATCGCGCGCCTGGTCAAGTCCTGACACCGCCCCGACACAGAAAGGGGATGTGGCGACATGAACACCGCTGCGAAGCTTTCCGCCTACGGTGCGGCGCTCGCCCTGCTCGTCGGGGGCGGGTATGCCGCCGGAACCGCTATCGGTTCACTCTCCACCGCCTCAGGCGGGCACAGTGAGGTGTCCGGCGCCGAAGACGCCGGGCACGGGGCCACCCACGGCGGCACCGTTCCGGAGACCGCGGGTGACCAGCCCGGCGGGCTGTCATCGAGCAGCGGCGGCTACACCCTCACGCCCACCGACCCGACGCTCACCCCGGCGACCACCGGGGACTTCACCTTCCGCATCACTGGACCGGACGGCGCGCCGGTGACAGCGTTCGACGTCGAGCACGACAAGCGGATGCACCTGATCGTCGTGCGCCGTGACACCACCGGCTTCCAGCACGTACATCCCGAGATGGCGCCCGACGGCACCTGGCGGGTCCCGCTGACCCTGCCCGCGGCCGGCTCCTACCGCGCCTTCGCCGACTTCACCCCCACCGGGAGCGAGGGCACCACGCTGGGCGTCGACCTGGCCGCGCCCGGCACGTTCGAGCCGGTCGCCCACGCCCCGAGCCGAACCGCCCCGACCGACGGGTACACCGTCGAACTCGCCGGTGACCTCGTGCCCGGCCAGGCCTCACCGCTGACCCTGACCGTCAACAAGGAGGGGCGCCCGGTCACCGATCTGCAGCCCTACCTCGCGGCCTACGGGCACCTGGTCGCGCTGCGCGAGGGCGACCTGGGCTACCTGCACGTCCACCCCGAGGGGTCACCGGGCGACGGTCGCACGCCGGCCGGACCGGCGATCGAGTTCGTCGCCGAGGTGCCCAGCGCGGGCAGCTACCGGCTGTTCCTGGACTTCCAGCACCAGGGGTCGTGCGCACCGCAGAGTTCACCGTGACCACGAGAGGCCCCGGCGCATGAGCACCACAGCAAAGCCGTCCGGCGTCCCTGTCACCGACATCGAACTGTCCATCGGGGGCATGACCTGCGCCTCCTGTGCCAACCGGATCGAGCGCAAGCTCAACGAGCTCGACGGCGTCACCGCGATGGTCAACTACGCCACCGAGAAGGCCCGGGTCAGCTCCCCGGCCGGTGTCGACCCGGCGGTCCTCGTCGCCCAGGTCGAGGACACCGGCTACACCGTGGAGCTGCCCCGGCCCGCAATCACGGCCCCGACCGCGGTCCCGGACGAGGCGGCGGACGGGCCGGACCCGACGCGGCCGCTGCGCGACCGGTTGGTCACCAGCATCGTGCTCGCGGTGCCGGTGATCGTGATGGCGATGGTGCCGGCACTGCAGTTCACCTACTGGCAGTGGATCTCTCTGGCGCTCGCCGGGCCAGTGATCGTGTGGGCGGCCTGGCCGTTCCACCGCGCGGCGTGGGCCAACCTGCGCCACGGCGCCGGCAACATCTACCTGGAGGTCGCAGCCGGCGTCACGACGTTCATCCTTGCCGGGCGCTACTTCGAAGCCCGCTCCAAGCGCCGCGCGGGCGCGGCACTGCGGGCGCTGCTCGAGCTCGGCGCGAAGGACGTCGCCGTGCTCCGCAACGGCGCCGAGGTGCGCATCCCGACCGGCCAGCTCGCCGTGGGCGACCGGTTCGTTGTCCGGCCCGGCGAGAAGATCGCCACCGACGGCGTGGGCGAGGACGGCTCGTCCGCGGTGGACACCTCGATGCTCACCGGCGAGTCGGTACCGGTCGAGGTCGGGCCGGGCGACGCGGTCGTCGGCGCGACCGTCAACGCCGGCGGCCGGCTGGTCGTGCGCGCCACCCGGGTCGGCGCCGCCCCAGTTGGCCCAGATGGCCACACTGGTGGAGGACGCCCAGAACGGTAAGGCCGCCGTGCAGCGGCTGGCCGACCGGATCTCCGGGGTGTTCGTGCCGATCGTCATCGCCCTTGCCGCGGCCAGCCTCGGGTTCTGGCTGGGCACGGGTGCCGGCGCTGCGGTGGCGTTCACCGCGGCGGTCGCGGTGCTGATCATCGCCTGCCCGTGTGCCCTGGGCCTGGCCACCCCTACCGCGTTGCTGGTCGGCAACGGCCGGGGCGCCCAGCTAGGCATCCTGATCAAGGGTCCGGAGGTGCTGGAGTCCACCCGGCGGATCGACACCGTGGTGCTGGACAAGACCGGCACGGTGACCACCGGGCAGATGTCGCTCGGGAACGTCCACGTCGCCGAGGGGATCAACTAGGCCGAGGTGCTCCGGCTGGCCGGAGCGCTGGAATGCGCCTCCGAGCACCCGATCGCGGCTGCGGTCGCCCGCGGAGCGCGCGAACGGCTCGGCACGCTGCCCGACGTCGAGGACTTCGCCCACCTCGCCGGGCTCGGGGTGCACGGGGTGGTTGACGGGCACGCGGTGGTCGTCGGGCGTGCGGCGTTGCTGGAGCAGTGGAGCCTTCCGCTCACGTCCGAGCTCGCCGCAGCCCAGGCAGCCGTTGAAGCGGATGGCCGCACCGCGATCGCGGTGGCGTGGGACGGCGCGGCCCGCGCCGTGCTGACCGTCGCCGACACCGTCAAGCCCACCTCGGCGCAGGCCGTCGCGCAGCTGCGCGGTCTCGGCCTGACCCCGGTCCTGCTGACCGGCGACAACACCGCTTCCGCGCGGTCCGTCGCCGCCGAGGTCGGTATCGAGGAGGTGATCGCCGAGGTGCTCCCGGCCGGCAAGGTCGACATCGTGAAGCGGCTGCAGGCCGAGGGCAAGGTGGTGGCGATGGTCGGCGACGGAATCAACGACGCCGCCGCCCTCGCCCAGGCCGACCTCGGGCTCGCCATGGGCACCGGCACCGACGTCGCCATCGAAGCCGGCGACATCACGCTGGTGCGCGGCGACCTTCGCGCGGTCGCCGACGCGATCCGGCTGTCCCGCCGGACGCTGGGTACGATCAAGGGCAACCTGTTCTGGGCGTTCGCCTACAACATCGCCGCCTTGCCGCTCGCCGCAGCCGGGCTGCTCAACCCGATGCTCGCCGGGGCCGCCATGGCGTTCAGCTCGGTGTTCGTGGTGGCCAACAGCCTGCGGCTGCGAAGCTTCGCCCCGCAGGCCGACCAGCAGCACGCCGCCGCCCAGACACCGAGCGGGACCCGGCACGCCCCGGAGAGGGTCGCTACCCACCGATGATCCTCCCTGCACGAACGACGGGAACAAATCGAGGAGGTCTGGCCATGCCCGATCACGCGATCGGTCACGACCTACATCAGCACGCCGGGCACGGTGCCGCCCCGGACACAGCTCAGGGCCGGCGCGAGTTGAACCGGCTGGCGGTGATCGCGACCGCGCACTGCCTCACCGGCTGCGCCATCGGCGAGATCCTGGGCCTGGTCATCGGCACCGCCCTGGGCTGGGGAAACGGCGCGACAATCGTCCTGGCGGTCGCGCTGGCGTTCGTGTTCGGCTACGCGTTCACCATCGTCCCGGTACTGCGCTCCGGCCTCACGCTGGGCGCCGCGATCGGGGTGGCCCTGGCCGCGGACACCGTCTCCATCACCGTCATGGAGATCGTCGACAACGCGATCATGTTGGTCGTCCCGGGGGCGATGGATGCCGGCCTGAACTCATTGCTGTTCTGGGGCGCGCTTGCCGTCGCGCTGGCTGTCGCGTTCGTGGTCACCGTGCCGGTCAACCGGGCCCTGATCCGCCGCGGCAAGGGGCAGCCGGGCGGAAGGATCACCGTGGTCACCCCAGCCTCGAACATGCGGACGCCCGCCCTGGTGCCGGAACCCGGTGGCCTCATCTACGTTTTCCGTACATACGTAGTAGCTTGTGGGGTCAGGTCACGTGCGGTCCATCGGCGCGTGCCGTAACTAGCGGAGATCGGTCAGAGCCCGCCACGTACCTTGGAGGCTCGAGAACGCCGGGAGGACACGTGCGCGGGTTCGGTGAGCTGGAAGCGGTCGTGATGGACCGCTTGTGGAGCCGTGAGGGCACGACCGCGGTGCGAGAGGTGTTCGAGGACCTGCGGCAGCAACGGGAGATCGCCTACACCACGGTGATGTCCACCATGGACAACCTGCACCGCAAGGGCTGGTTGGCCAGGGAACGCAACGGCAAGGCCTACCGCTACTGGCCCACGCTCACCCGGGAGGAGTACAGCGCGCGCCTGATGCGCGACGCCCTGGACAGCGGCGGGAACCCCGACCTCGTGCTGACCCGTTTCCTGGAGCAGATGACCGCCGAGGAGTCCACCCGGCTGCAGGTGGTGCTGCGGCAGTGGGCCTCGGGCCAGAGACCGCGATGAGCGTCGCGGCCTGCTTGCTGCTCTACAGCTTCGCCGTGGCGGTGCTGGGACCCCGCCTGCTGGTCCGGTTGACCCGCGCCGGAGTGGCCCCGCGTCTGGGTGCCGCCGCGTGGCTCGCCGCGATCGGCAGTGTTGTGCTGTCCTGGGCCGCCGCAGGGGGGTTCCTGGTCGGCGAGCTGGTTCGGGACTGGAACCAGCCCGGACGGATCCTCAGCACCTGCTTCGCCGCGCTGCGCTCGGCCGCCGTGGGCAGCCACGGCGTGCTCGGGCAGATCGGGTTGCTGGTGCTCACCACGTTCGCCGCGCTGGCCCTGGCGGTGCTGGGCTGGACCCTGGCCCGGTCACTGGTGCGGGCTCGAGCCAACACTCATGATCACGCGCGGATGGCCCGGCTCGCTGGACGGCAGGTGACGGGGCTGGAGGCGGTGGTGCTGGATGCTCCCGAGCGCCTCGCCTACTGCGTGGCCGGCCGGCCGCACACCATCGTGGTCACCAGCGCCGCGCTGGACGTGCTCGACGCCGGCCAGCTGGGGGCGGTGTTGTCCCATGAGCGTGCGCACCTGGCCGGACGGCACCACGTGCTGCTGGCGCTTACCCGAGGGCTGGCGACGATCCTGCCCAGGATGGGGCTGTTCACCACCGGCGCGGCCGAGGTGTCTCGGTTGCTGGAGATGTGCGCCGACGACGCTGCGGTGCGCACCCACGGCTCCCGGGCCCTGCTCGGGGCGTTGCTCACCCTGTCCGGTGTGGCCCCGATTCCCACCGGTGCGCTCGGCGCGACCGGCGTCGGGGTACTTGCCCGGGCCGAGCGTCTTGCCGCACCACCCCGACCGGCCCTGCGGTGGCGGGTGCGTCTGCTGCTCAGCGCGATCACCGTCCTGCTTATCGCCGGTCCGGTGCTCGCCGGACTCCTGGCCGCCAGCGGCATGTCGTTCTGCGGCCCTGCTTCCCTCTAACTGGGCTTCCTCTGACCAGCGGTGCCTCAGCTCGAACAAGCGCAGCTCACCACCGACTCGAAGGACGCGGCGGAACAGTCAGCGCACTGCGCGCATCAGGCACCGAGCACAACACGAGGGTGGCCACCGCGGCCTCGAAGGTCGCGTCCTGGGCGGGCAACGCATCCGCGTTCCCGGCAACCACCCGCACCGGCACCGGGGCCAGCGGGGCCGCCGTTCGACGAGGGCGCGCAGCCGGTCTTCCGGCTCCACCTCGATCACCCCCCGGACAGCCCCGCCAGCACCCGATCTCGATGCTCCGCGCGGTGCCACGCCGTTCGGCCTCGGGACTCATCCGCTCGTACATCCGGGCAAAGCCGGGGATGTTGGAACGTCGAGAGATCGGTCATCGGTCTCCTTTCCAGCTCACTATGACACCGGATCCACCCAGGCTCCGCCATCTACTAATCCCAACAGTAGATGTGTAGTGGGGATTGTCGAGTGAGGAGCGAGCAATGACACGTACAGCGAGTTCCTGGGCCGGTCTCGTCGTCACCGCTGCGCTCACCCTCACCGCCTGCGGCACGGGCAGAGATGCAAGATCTGCTGGAGCCGGGCAAGCAGATCGCCCCGTCCGGCTACGCCGGCACGGTTGTGTCGTAAGAGTCGCGGTTCCTGCTCTCCATGCCGGAAGGTCAGTGCGACCGCAAACCGGCGTTCGGCCCGCTGCTACCAGGTGTCCAGGTTGGTGGTCAGGGGGTGGGGTTTGTCGCTCCAGGACTCGCCGGGGCAGCGCTCGTCGGCGCGGGTCTTGACCTGTTGGAGGGCCTCGTCGGGCGTGTCGGCCTCGACCTGCAGGAACCTGAGTCAGGCTCGACATTCGCGCTGCGCATGGTCGCGCCATCGGCGACGATCCTGATCAGCTGCTGACGCGTTCCCGAGGTTGTCACCTCCAGCTCAGCGCCTTGGAGACCGTCGCCAGTCAGGCACACAGCGCTGCCGGGCCGGACCTCCGTCAAGGCCGTGGTCGTCAGCGCCCGCCTCGGCGGCGCCAGGACAGCACCGCCTTGGCCGCGGCACGGCCGGGGGAACCGGCAATGCCCCCGACCGGTGCGGTCCCAGCCCCGGTGATGAACAAGCCAGGCACGGGCGTGGCGTGCCCCGACAGCGCTCGGGTGGGACGCATCCAGCCCAGCTGGTCGAGGCTGACGTCCAGGGACATCGGGTGCGCCCCCGGCCAGCGCAGCTCGTCAGCCATGTCCTGGGGGGTGCGGACGACTCGCCCCACAATGGTGGAGCGAAAGCCTGGCGCCCGTGCCTCCACAGTGTCGATCATCCGCTCGGCGAACTCCTCCTTGGCCGCGTTCCAGCCACCACGCACCCGGAACGGCGCAGTCGGGCACGCGAGGTAGCTGGTGTGGTGGTCAGGTGGCGCCAGGGAGTCATCAAGCGCGCTGGGCGTGAAGGCGTAGGTCGGTATCGGGTCATCAGGCAGCCGCCGTGCCTCGGCTTGCGCGAAACCGTCGGCCAGCGAGCCGAGGGTGTCCACGTAGGACTGCAACCCGTTCCAATCTCCCGGCCGACCATGGGCATACCCGGGCAGGGCCGTCGTCGCCAGCAGCACCAGCATCTGCACGGCGTTGCTGCGGTGGGTGGCCCGTAGCTCCGCGCCGCGAATCCCGGACAGCGGCGGGTCGAGCAGATCCAGCAGCGCGGTTTGAGGATCGATCGCGGTGACCACGCAGGAGGCGGAGATGTGCTCGCCGGATTCCAGCTCGACTCCCGTGACCCGCTGTCGGCTGCGGGTCACTCGGGCCACCGCCGCATCGGTACGCCACTGACCACCGTAAGACTCCAGCCGGCAGGCCAGCGCGTCGGTGAGGCCCTGTGAACCGCCGACGGCATGCCACTGCCCGACCTGGTGGTAGAAGGCCTGCCACAACCCGTAGATCGCGCTGCCCGGCGCTGTGGGCGACGCGGACGCATGTGCGGCGAATGCCGAGATGGGAGCACGGACCCGGTCACAGGTCAGGCGCTGCTGAAGCACCCGCCCATAGGGCGACAACAGCAGCTGCGCCAACCCCAACGGGCCACCGTTGCGGGCCAGGGCCTGCCCGGCTGCCCATACCGTAACCGGCAGCCGGTGCCACCGGCCGGCGCGCCCCGTCCCAGCATCGAGCCCGGCACGCATCGTGGTGATGATCGGCATGGTGTCTGCCATCCAGGCCCGATACCGGCAAGCGTCCGCCGGGGCGACCTCGCGGATCGATTCGACGGTCTGGTCTACGTTGCGGTGAAAACGCACGATCGCGCCGTCGCGGTGGACCGCGACGGAGAACGGGTCCATCTCCCGGTACTCCAACCCGACCGCACGCAGCCCGAGCTCCTCGACAATGCCGGTGGCGTTGATGATGTTGTGCGCCGCCGAGTGCGTGTTGAACCGGTAGCCGGGCACCAGCTCATCGGTGCGCGAGCCACCACCCAGCTTGGCCGACTGCTCCAGAACCAGCACCTTCAGGCCCGCGCGGGCCAGGTAACAAGCGGCGACCAAACCGTTGTGCCCGCCACCGACCACGACATGATCAGCCATTCGCTCCGTCCGGGAGTGGTGTGCTGGCCTCTGCGCCATCCGCGGGAGGGCTCCGATGTTCAGCGATCGTCTCCGAATGTTCAAGCCTACGGAGAGGCTCGGGTTGGGTGCTGCGGCGTATGGAGGACCCGCCGGGGCCATAGGTGCGCGCCAGGGAGTACTCCTCGAGGCCTTCAATGATGGAGAACAGGAACGCCAGCCTCGCGGCCGCGCCGATGCGTGGAGCCGGTGCCGGTGCGCTGCTCGCCCTCGCCGGGCCCGTGATCGCGCACGCGATGGGCCAGATGATGGCGCAGGTGGGGCGGATGTGTGGGTGACCGCGATACCGCTTAGTCGTGGTCGGGGTAGACGAACCGGCGGTGGATGAGGTGGGTGTCGTTGGTGAGAGTTTCCTCGGTGATCCGCCCGTCCTTGTCGAGGGTGAGTGCGACGTTGATTGACGCGGCGGGGTATCCAAGGGCGAGCCGGACCGGCTGATCGTTGCGGGAGATCCGGACGGCGATCGGGGCGGTGCCCGAGGCATAGGGTTCCTGGGAGACGAACCACGCTCCGGCGAGATCGAGCTGTCGGGGGTTGGGCGCTGCGGTGGTGGTGTCGCTGGTGACGGCTTCGTAGACGCTGACGCGGTCGGTTGCGCGCAACGCCTGGACGGTCCGCGTGAGGTCGCCAGCGCCGGGTGTGGTAGGCCACGGGACGAGCAGGCTCACCGTGCCGCCCCGCCAGCTGGACGCCTCGGCCCGCAGCGTGAGCACGTTGTCGCCGTCCCGCCAGTCCGCCGGGGCCACGAAGCAGCCCTCACCGCACCCGCGGAAGGTCAGCGCGCCGGTGTCTTCTCGGTTGGCGGCGAGTTGGCCGGACAGCGTGTAGTCCTGTTGCGGCTGGGGTGCGTAGTAGTCGCCGCGTCGGGGTGTGGACAGCAGCACCACCAGCTGGCCCTCACTGGCGGCGGCGCTCACGCCGACCTGTCCGGCCAGGGTCCCCAGTGGCACGACAGGGCCGCGCGGTGGCGGAGGGGTCGGCGGCTGGCTGCCCGCGGCGGGAGTCGAGACCAGCACCGCGCTCACGACCAGCACCCCGACCAGCACGCTGCTCTCGACTCGGGCCAGGGCGCGCACCCGGTCAAGTCGGTCGCGGTGGCGCATTGCCAGGCGGGCGGTCAGCGCCAGCCCGCACGCGAGGGCGACGAGGCCGAGCTTGACCAGCAGGACCTGACCGTAGGTGGTAGTGAACAGCGCCGAGAGCGGGACCAGCAGCAGCGCGGTGATCGTGCCGGTGCCAACGACGAGGATGAACACCCATGCGGCGAGCCGCAGGTAGCCGGACAGCACCCACCGCACCGCCGGACGCTCCTGGCGCCAGGCGAACCCGGCGCGCGCCACGTGCACCAAGGCACCCACCCAGATCGCGACAGCGGCCAGGTGCACGCCGGTGAGCAGCGCTCCCCACCCGGGTGCGGCGACGTTCGCGTGCGAGCGCAGGCCCTCCGCGGCGGCCACCACCAGCAGCGGCACCGCCGCCCACGGGCGCCGTCGGATCGCGGCCAGCCCGAGCGCGACCGTCAGACCGGCAGCTTCGACGAGCAGGAGTTGCCCGGACCGGCTCTGCCACAGGGTGCTCGCGGTACCAATGTCGGTGGCCAGCACGGCGGCCAGCCCGACGACACCGGCCAGGCCGGCGAGCGCGCCGGGCACGACCCAGGACCTCAGCCCAGGGAGGGCGGGCTTCTCCGCCCGCGCCGAGGTGGTGAACCGCTCGCCCACCACACCGCCCAGCGCCACGGCGAGGCCCGCGAACAGTAACCAGCGCAACGCCGCGGCGGCCCAGGAGATCGGCTGGCCGCCGCTGGCCGTGCCGGCACCAGAGATCACGGTGCCGACGGCGAAGCGGAACTCGCCGTCGACCAGATCGCCGTCTGATCCGGTCGCCTGCCACCGCACCAGGTAGGTGCCGGGTTGGAGGGTGCCTGTGGGGTGGGCCGTGACGACACGTCCGTCCTGGGCCGTGGTCGTCGCGCCGAGGGGCACCTGCCGACCGTCGCTGTCGGCCACGGTGACCGCCCGCGCGCCGGCCGTGACGGCCTCGTTGAACACCAAGGTGACCAGCGTCGGCGAGTCGGGTACCGCGGTGTCGGCGGCTGGATCGGTGAACAACAACGTCGGATGCGCACTCACTGGCACCGCGCCGCCCATCATCGCGGCCAGCGCAACGATCAGCAGGACGGTGACGCGAGCCAGCGCCCGACGCCGGGGTGGTGCATCAGCGATCATGCGCGGTCGAGGAGGGAGGCAGCGCTGTGGCGCGTTTGTCGAGCGTGCGGCGCAGTTTGCGTTCGGACAGCCGCCCGAACGAGAACGGCTCACCATCCAGCAGGACACCCGGCGCGAACACCACCCCGGCCCTGGCCGCGAGCTGGTGGCCTTGCTCGCTGGCCAGGTCGATCTCGGTGACCTGCAGCGGGTAGTCCTGCCCGACCCGGCCCAACACCTGTTTGGCGTGATCGCAGAGGCCGCAGTCGGTCTGGGTGAGCAGGGTGATCTCGACCGGCTCGGTCACGGCTTCCGTTCCGTGGTCAGGTCGATGAGCATCTTGCCGGTGGGCAGGAACATGGTGTAGTCAGGTGCGCCGCCGTAGTCCGCCCGCCACCGGATCACCCCGTCCGGGCCGACCAGGATGAAGCTGTGGCCATCCCGCATGTCGCCCATCATCCCGTACTGGTTGGCGTTGTAGGCCCGGGAGACCTGCAGGGTCGGGTCGGACAGCACCGGGGTGGTCAGCTTCTCGTCGGTCACCTTCCGGGCGATCAGGTCGGCCGGGTCGGTGGTGATCGAGACGACCGTGTCCACGCCTGCGTTCTTCACCTGCGTCTGGTTGTTTTCCAGGTCACGGATCTGGTCCCAGCACGGCTGGCAGCCCAGGCCTTCCTGGAAGTACAGCAACACCGTCTTGCCGCGGAAATCCGCGAGGCTGACCTGGCCACCGGTGTTGGAAGTCAGGGTGAACGCGGGCGCCATAGCGTCGGCGCCCGGTTGGCCGGCCACGTGCGGGTACCCGCTGCCACCCGCGGTGGTGTCCCGCTTGCCTGGGGAGTTCTGATAGACGGCATACAGCACCATCACGGCCAAGACCACGACGGCCGCTACACCGAGCGTCGTCCACCGTCGACGGTCGCCCGACGTGCCGCGCGCACGCGCAATCTCACGGGCGGCTCGTTGCCGGCTTCGGGCCTGAGTGTCGCGGCCGCGCTTGCCGGTCGGGGACCGCTTCGTGTCGGTCTTACCGTTGGCCTTGGTCACGTCGGTCCTCCTGGACGGTCACCCGAATCGGTTCCGGCTCGGTCTCGTCCTCGCCCGCACCCGAGTCAGTGCTCTCGACGGGTTCGGTGGGAGTCCTTCCGGTGCGGACGGCACGGCGGATCAGCAAGGCGAGGCCAAGCAACAGCACCGCAGCGATCAGCCAGCCCGGAATCCACGACAGGGCGCCCAGCGCGAGGCTGCTTACGTGCTGCAGCCACGCGCTCAACTCGGTCTGCCAGCCCCCGCTGGGCATGCCCGGTCCGGTGAACGCCAATACCACCGCCAGCACGCCCATGGCGATCATCAACAGCCCGCTGAGCGCGCTACCCAAGGCCATCCGGCGCTGCCACGGGCCCAGCCGCAGCCCCACCGTCCGGTCGGTGAGCAGGCGGGCGGTGCGTTCCCGGCGGCGGTCCCAGGCCAGCGCGGCCAGCGCGAGCGGGGCCACCATCCCCGCCACATAGGACGCACCGATCGCCAGCGCGACCAGGAAGGAGGCGGCGGCACCCGAGAGCACCGCGATTCCGATCAGCACCGGGGCGCAGCAGGCGCTGGCCGCACCCGAGAACGCGCCCAGCACGTAGGCGGATCCGAAGCTGCCCTCGCGCACCGCACGAGCGCCGGGCATCGGCAGGTTGGGCTTCCACCCGACCAGCACCGCGACCCCACCGGCGATCATCAACACGCCACCGAGGGAGAACACCCACAGGTGCTGGCTGACCAGCAGGCTGCTCAACGCCGTCGCGCCCAACCCGATCGGCAGGATCACCGTGCCCACCCCAGCCCCGAACACCAGGGTCGCCGGCACCACACCGCCGCGGTGCCGGAACCCGGTGGCCAGGTAGGCGGGCAGCATCACCGACACGCAGCACGGTGCCAACAAGGCCACCACGCCACCGAGGAACGAGGCCAGCAGCGTCGTGGAGAACAGCAGCTCACCCACGGTGCGCCCGCTCCGCCTTGAGCTGCCCGACCTCGGCACGCAGTCGGCTCAGCTCCTGCTGGGCGCTGGCATCGGCCGGGGAATCCGCGCTGTCCGAACGCTTCCCCCGGGCCATCATCACTATCATCACGCCCATCACGATCGGGCAAGCCAGCACGGCGAGGCGCGGATCCCCGGACTGTCCCGCCCGAGCAAGGGAGACCCGCGGCATCACGCGTCGGCAGGAGGTGCCGGCCGATCGGTGGCTACCCGACCGGGCTCGAGGGCATCCTCCGCGCGCAGCACTCGGAGCTCTTCCCGCAGCTCGGCGATCTGCCGGTCCAGCTCGGCGTCGTGCTCATGGGCGCCGCTCATCGCGCAGCTGCCGTTGCGCATCGGCCGGATGCAGAAGAAGTACACCGCGGTGATCGCGGCGACCGCGATGAGCGCGGCGACCCAGGTGGGCATCAGCGGGTGCCCTCGGTTCGGCGCGCGGCCCGCTCGGACTTGAGCTGGTCGATCTCGGCGCGCAGCTGCCCGACCTGCTGGCGCTGCTGCGGCTCGCCGTTGTCGGTGCCCTTGCCCTGGCCGCGCCCCATCATCCACATCATCAGGCCCATTCCGACCGGGCAGGCCAGTAAGGCGAGGCCTAACAGCAGAGAATTCATCATTCCTCCACGACGGGTGGTCGGTTCGATCGCCAACGGCGCCGATTCTACTATCTACGTACGGAGGACGTATTGCAGGCACTCTACGTCGGCTCCGCGAGGCACGTTCCTCAGGGTCGGCGTCCTCCGGTGTGGGCATGGCCCCTCCGGGGTCGGAGGTCGGACGAGCGCGAGCGGAGAGGGCGAGCAATACCGCGCCCGCGGCCACCAGGGCGAGCGACCACAGCTGCGGCTGGGTCAGGCCGAGCACTGCTTCGTCGTTGACGCGGACGAACTCGGCCAAGAACCGAGCGGTTCCGGTCGGGACCGCGTAACTGCCGACGACCGTCGAGGGTCGCCACCGGCGCCGTACGCTCCACAGCAGCCCGGCGACCGCGAACGCGGCGATCGCCTCGTAGAGCGGCGTGGGATGCACCGGCACGGTGGTCGGCACCATGCCGTTGGGGAAGGCCATCGCCCACGGTAAGAACCACCCCGAAATACGATTATCAGAACGTCGAAGCGCGCTGGGCGGTGCGGATCTCCAACAACGGCGAGTTCACCCACTCGGCTCCGTGGTCGGTAGCCCAGCAGGGCAAGACGAACGTCTTGCAGGGCTGCATCAACCTCTCCCCGTCACATGCGAAGGCGGTGTTCGACGCGGTGCTGCCCGGAGACCCCGTCGAGATCACCGGCTCGTCCCAACAGCTGGGGCCCGAGGGACGGCGACTACTACGACTGGGTCATCACCTGGGATGCCTGGTCGCCAAGTCCGCCCTACGCAGCTAGCCCGTCAGCGCAACATGCCTCGATGCGCGACCACTTTGTGGCAGTGGGTGGGCCACTAGCCGGGGTTGTCCGCCTCGAAGTCGACCTCAAGGGACCGTCCGGGCAGCACGTTGACGGTATCCTTGCGAGCGCCGGGTCTCCGCTGGGAGCGGACCTGAACAGTGTCTTCGTGCAGGTGAATGGTCGGACATCGTAGCCCAGCTCTCGATGTATCGCTCTACGGCCACGGGTCTGGTTTCGCGCAACAGGATGCGTCGAATGACTGCGGCATGACCTCGGTGACCTCAAGTCGCCGCCGGGCGCAGCCACACCCGGCGCCCGGCGGGTCCCCGCGACGGCCTAGCTGACCTGGCGAGGGGGACAGCTCGTCCGGCTTGCTGACACCGTCACGGCATCGGTGAGGCGCGGTAGCCGAGTTCCTCGATCGCGCTGATCACGTCCTGTGGGCTGCTCTGG
>JBOHGH010000104.1:0-15279 GCA_050699975.1 Pseudonocardiaceae bacterium
GGGCCGCCCCTCCCCGCGGTTACCAGGGTTGTTCATCAGCGCCAGGGTTGTTCATCAGCGCCAGGGTGTTCATCAGCGCCAGGGTGTTCATCAGCGAGAGCGCGGATCGAGTGGCACCGTAGGGCGCTGACGTGGACGTGGAGGATCAAGACAGGTACTCAGAGTATTCGGGGGTGCTCTCAGAACTAAGTAGTCCACCTAGAAGAGTTAAGTACCGCTACTGATTGCCTACAGGGCGTCACTGTGGGCAGGGTAGGTGGTGCCGGGTCGGTACTGCCACCGATGCGGCGTTGCAGTCCCGGGGAACACCGGGACCACCTTTCCTAGGGGGATTTTATGTCTGACGCGCTGAGCTTCGCCGAGCTCGATGGGCAGCACGTGGAGCTGCTGCCGGCCCGTACCGTCCTGTCGCTGTTCAGCGCCGGTCCCGGCGGCGGCCGTGGTGGCAACGGTGGCCTGGGTGGCCCCGGTGGTGTCGGCAGGGGCGGCCTCGGAGCCAACCTTATCAACATCAACCTGTTCGGCGACCAGAAGAACTTTGCCGGTTCCGGCGTGGGCGGCGCAGGCGGCGGCGGTCTTGGCGGCGCCGGCGGCGCTGCCTACAGCTGAGTCAGGCCGACGCCGCTGGGCGATCGCACGATCGCGTGCTGTGACGGGGACGGGTGGCCGAGCGTGGGCCACCCCTCCCGCAACCTCGTGGTGGAGGGCATGACCTTACGCAGTGGAGTTGGAGAACTAGGTAGCGACGAGCCGTGCCGCGTGGCGTTGGGCGTCGGTAGCATGTAGTGGCGCGGCGTTGGGCAATGCCACTCGCGATGTCTTTCGGTGCGGTTATCGATTCGGCTGCGGCTTTCGCGGCAGAGTGGGGTTTCGAGTCGGGGAGGGCGTCATCGATACCGAGCGTGTGGTGGGGTCGGGCAGTGATGCCGATGCTGTGGTGGGTGTGGTGCCGCGGTTGGCGGAGGGGACCGAGCTGATCGGGGAGTATCAGGGATCTGGTTTTCAGGAGCCTCGGTATATTCTTCGTCGGGTTGATGGCCAGGTTATTCAGTTGCCTCGGTTGTTGTATCTGCTGGCGTCGGCTTTGGATGGTCGGCGTGATCTTGGTCAGGTGGCGGCGCTGCTGACTGCCGAGTTCGGTCGGGTGGTGTCGGGGGAGCAGGTGTCGTATCTGATTGAGAATCGGTTGCGGCCGGTGGGGATCATGGCGGTCGATCCCGGCGCGGACGCTGGGGTGGCGCCGACGATGAAGATGAAGTCTGATCCGCTGCTGGCGTTGAAGTTCCGGGTGGGGGTGGTGCCCGAGCGGGCGGTGTGGCGCATCGCGGGGGTCTTCGGACCAATGTTCTGGCCGCCGGTGATCCTGGCCGGGTTGGCGGCGTTCGTGGTTTTGGACGTGGCGATCATCGCCGAGGGTGGTCTGGGCCGGATTGTGCCCAGCGCGTTGGCGTTGGTGTATCAGCCGGCGTTGACGCTGCTGGTGTTGGCGGTGGTTTTGGTGTCGGCGGCGTTTCATGAGTGCGGGCATGTCAGCGCGTGCCGGTATGGGGGTGCTCGGCCCGGGAAGATGGGGTTCGGGTTATATCTGGTGTGGCCGGCGCTGTATAGCACGGTGACCGACTCCTACCGGCTGTCCCGTCGTGGTCGGCTTCGCACCGACCTGGGCGGGGTGTATTTCAACGCGGTGTTCATCGCCGGGATGAGCGTGGCCTACCTTTATACGGGGTCGCCGTGGGTGTTGGTGGCGATCGTGTTGTTGCACATCGAGACGGCGACGCAGTTCTTGCCGGTGATCCGCATGGATGGGTATTACATCCTCAGTGATCTGATCGGGGTGCCGGACCTGTTCAGCCGGCTGGGGCCGGTGCTCAAGAGCATGATCCCCGGACGGCCCACGCATCCCCGGGTGTTGGAACTCAAGCCGTGGGTTCGCCGGACGATCACCGGGTGGGTGGTGATCGTGGTACCCGCGATTTTGTACTGGGTGATCGGGTTTTTGATCGTCGTGCCGCAGGTGATGCCGGTGGTGTGGGATCGGCTGTTGGAGCTGGGGTCGTTGACCGGCGCGGCGGCGGCGTCCGGCAGCGTGGCGGAGGCCACCTTGGGTGTGATCCAGATGATTCTGTTGTTGCTGCCCTGGCTGGGTGGGTTGTTGCTGCTGGGCATGATCCTGCACGGTCCGCTGCGGTGGGCGTTGGCCCGCTGGGGACCGGCGCGGTTGCGCGCGAGGAGGTCCTAGTGCCTGCTGCCGCCCCAGCCGTCCCAGTCCCTGGTGTGATGCGAGTGGGTGTGTTGCGAGTGGCTGGCGTGGCCCTGCGGACGGCGACGGTGCTGGCCGCGGTGGTGCTGCTGGCCGGCTGCCTGGGCACCGGCACCAGCGGTGGCACCGGTACCGGCGGCACGCCCGGCACCGGGGATAGCGGTGGTAACGGGTATGGCGGTCAGGGTGGTAGCGCAGACGGCGGTCAAGGCGGCCCCGGTGGTGCTGGTGGCACCGGGGGCGATGGCGGTGACGGCTATGGCGGCCGGGGCGGCAATGGCTACGGAGGTAATGGGGGCAGCGCAGACGGTGGTGATGGTGCTCCCGGTGCCGATGGTGCTCCCGGTATTAATGGTGCCGATGGGGTTGATGGTGGCCCGGGCGGCAGTTATTCCGGTACCGCTTCGGTAGTTGGTTCCGGACGTCTGACCAGCCGACTGATCGGCTTGTCCGGTGTCAATTCGGTGGTCGTCGGGGCCGGTTTCGTGGTTCATCTGGGCATCGACGCGACCGAGCAGGCGACGATCACGATGGATGACAACCTCGCCGATCGGGTGCAGGCTACGGTGACCGGTGACGAACTCCGGCTGGGGCTCACCCCGGGCGTCCCCGTCCGCAACGCCACCCTGACCGCCGAGGTCACCGTGGGCCACCTGGATCGGCTTACCACCAGCGGTGTCAGCAGAGTCAATCTGGTCTCGGCGCCCGCGGGTCCGGCACTGCACCTGGTCGCCACCGGGACCAGCGAGGTCACTGGCCCTATCCGGGTCGATCGGTTGCAGGCCAATGCGTCCGGCGCCACCACTTTGCTGCTGTCCGGACAGGCCAGAGAGCTCCACCTCAGCGGGGCGGGCACCAGCCGGCTACGGCTGGCCGACCTGACCGTTCGGAACCTCGATGTCGTGCTGTCCGGGACCAGTCATGCCACCGTGACGGTCAGCGACACCCTGGCCGCCCAGGCCGCAGGCGCGTCGGTGCTGCGTTACCGGGGCACTCCGAACATCACTCGCCAGCAGACCTCCGGGGTCTCATCGATCGTCCGAGATTCACCGTAAGTAAGTGCTCGACCATTCCTCGTGATCGGTCCGAATCCACCGATACCCGAAGAAGCCGAGCGGAATGTCACCACTTGAATACGCGCTGTTACGGCGCAGAGATCGCACATGCCGAGCTCACGAGTATCACATCATCTCGGACATATCGACCGTGGCGATCTCGTCACAGCTAGCATATGCTGATCGCCAGGGGTAGCTCGTCAGCTATTGGCGCGACGCGGGGGGGCGTAGCCAATGTGTCACAGGGGGGATGGGTCGTCGGCTGTTTGTGCCGAGCCATCAGCTGCGCCCCGGACCAGCGCGGGATGCCGAGCGCGTTGTTCGGGTCAGCTATGAGGGCGGATTCTTGGACGCTGATGGGCCGTGACTCAGAGTTGCAGTTCATCGCTGAGCGTATGACTGGTCTGGAACAACGCAGTGTGGTCATTGCAGGGCCTGCTGGGGTCGGTAAGACGCGGCTTGCTCGGGAGGCGTTGGGGGCGGCCAAGCGCAGTGGTCGTTCGACTCGCTGGGCGGCGGGGACGAGCGCGGCGGCGGCGATCCCGTTGGGAGCGGTAGCCCATCTGCTTCCGGCTTTGGGTACCGCGTCTGACCCGTTTACGTTGCTGCAGCGCGCGGGCGCCGCGATCGCCGACCAAGGCAAGGGGCATCGGTTGATCGTGGGGATCGACGATGCGCATCTGCTTGATGAGCTGTCGGTGACCCTGGTGCATCAGCTCGCCCTGACCCGCACCGCGTGTCTGGTGCTGACCGTGCGGACCGGGGAACCTGCTCCGGATCCGGTGGTAACGCTGTGGAAGAACGGGCTGGCCGATCGCCTGGAGCTGCAGCAGCTGCCGCGGGTTGAGCTGGATCGGCTGGTGACCGGTGTGCTTGGCGGTGTGGTGGACAGCCGGACCATCGAGCGGCTGTGGCGGGCCACCCGCGGCAACGTCCTGTTCCTTCGTGAGCTCGTCGAGGGTGGGTGTGAGACGGGCCGGCTGCGGATGCGCGACGGGGTGTGGCGGTGGGAGGGGCGCATGGAGCCTACGCCGCGCCTACGTCAGATCGTCCAGGCCCAGCTGGGCGGGCTCGGTGACGATGAGAGAACCGCACTGGAGTTGCTGGCCACCGACGAGCCCCTGGGTCTGGGCCGGGTGGCTAGCCTGATCAATCCCGAGGTGGTCGCGGTACTGGAGCGCCGCGGCCTGGTGACCGTGGTGAACAGTGGCTGGCGGGCCGAGGTGTGGTTGGCCCACCCGATCTATGCCTCGGTGGTGCGCGACCAGTTGCCTGAGGCCGAGGCCTGCAGGCTGCGCCGCCGGCTGGCCAACGCCCACTTGCCCTGGAAGCGCCAGGATGACCTGCTGCGCGCTGGCACGCTGCTGCTGGACAGTGACCAGCCGGGTGCGCATGCCAGCCTGCTGGCCGATGCCGCGGTGCACGCCAACGCATTACTTGATCACGACATCGCCGCACGTATGGCGCAGGCGGCGATCGATGGCAGCGACGGCCGGGACGGTGTGCGGGCGCACCTGGCGTTGCTGGAGGCGGTCCGCTGGCAGGGCCAGCCCGACGAGGCCGAGCAGGTGGCGGCCGCTACCGCGCCATTTGCCACCTCAGCCGAGGACCGGTCTCGGCTGGCCGTGGTGCGGTCCCTGAACCTGTTCTTCGGTCTTGGTCAGGTGGCGAAGGCCGAGGGCATGTTGCACAAGGCGGCGGCCGATGCTGCCGATAACGAGACCTGCCGGCGCACCAGCGCAGTACACGGCGTGCTGGCGTTCTTCGCGGGACGGCCGCAGCAGGCCGCCGAGTCCGGCGGCGAGATCCTGGCGTCGGAGCCGACCAGCGCGGAGGCGGTGGTCTGGGCGTCCAGTGCTGCCGGGGCGGGGTTGGCCGCGCGCGGCCGTACCGGCGAAGCGTTGTCAGCCGTGGCGGCCGGTTGGGAGGCTCTCAAACGCTGCACGACCGAGCCGGAGATGGCGCTGTGCAGGCAGACTCTCGCCCACGGTGAGCTGTCGGCACTGTTGCTGGCAGGGCGCATTGACGATGCCCAGGCCCGGGCCGTTGAGCTGCACCAGTGGTGTATGAGTCAGCCGCAGTGGGCGGGGGATGCCGTGGCCGCCGCGCATGTCGGGTGGGCGGCGCTGGCCGCCGGGCATCCACGCACCGCCATCCGTTGGCTGGCCGAGGCCGTGGCCGGCCTGGGTGAACGTGACCCGGGTGGCTTCGAGCAGCTGTGTATCGCACTACTTGCCCAAACGTACGCTCAGCTCGGCGATCCCGCCGCCGCCAGGCGTCTTCTGGACGGTAGCGGTGCGGGGAACGGTTCTTCCGGCAATGGTTCCGCTGGAAATGGTTCCGCTGGAAATGGTTCCGCTGGAAATGGTTCTGCTGGGAACGGATCTGCTGGCCGCCACTCTGCCGGCCGCCACCCTGCTGGTCGCCACTGTGCGGTGTTCGAGCCCGAGTTCCTGCTGGCCGAAGCCTGGCAGGCGGCCGCTGACGACCGCATCTCCCAGGCGACCGATCGGGCTCTGAAGGCGGCGTCGGTGGCGGCCGGCATGGGTCAGCGGGCCATGGAGGCGCAGGCCTTGCACACCGCGGTCCGCATGGGACGCGCCGGGCAGGTGACCGGGCGTTTGCGCCAGTTGGCCGACCAGATCGATGGTTCGCTGGTGGCAGCCTTCAGCGCGCACGCCGAGGCCGCGGCCGCTGGTGCCGGTGGGTCGCTTGACGATGTCGCCGCGGAGTTCGAGGCGATGGGCGCCCGGCTGCTGGCCACCGACGCTGCGGCGCACGCTGCCGCGGCCCACCAGCGGGCCGGCGACCGGCGTCGAGCGGCCGCCTCCACGGCTCGGGCCGCAGGCCTGGCCCGGGGGTGCGAGATGATCCGCACACCTGCCCTGGAGCAGCTGGCACCGCGACCCCTGACCACCCGCGAGGACGAGGTCGCAAGCCTGGTTGTGCAGGGGATGAAGAACCAGGCCATCGCCGAGCGGCTGGTGCTGTCGGTACGGACTGTCGAGGCTCACCTGGCAAACGCCTACGCCAAGCTCGGCATCAGCAGCCGCGCCGAGCTAGCCCGGGCGCTGCGGACCGACTAGTTCCCCGTGGAGGTCTAGCCTCACGATCATGACGGCGAGGATCGTGCTGTTCGGCGCGACCGGCTACACCGGCCGCCGTACCGCGGAGGCGATGGTTCGCCGTGGCTTGCGGCCGGTGCTTGCCGGGCGCAGTGCCGTCAGGCTCGCCTCGTTGGCAGAGCGGCTCGGGGAGCTCGACGTGGCGACTGCCGACGTCGGCGACACCGCATCCGTACGGGCGCTGATCGACCGGGGTGATGTGCTGGTCAGTACCGTCGGTCCGTTCGCGCGGCTCGGCGAGCCCGCGCTGAGGGCGGCGACCGACGCGGCGGCGATCTACCTTGATTCGACTGGCGAGCCCCCGTTCATTCGCCGGGTGTTCGAGGAGTTCGGCCCGCTCGCCGAACAGACCGGAGCGAGCCTGGTCACCGCCTTCGGCCACGACTACCTGCCCGGGAACCTGGCAGGCGCGCTGGCACTGCGGTTGGCGGGTGGCACGGTGCACCGGATTGAGGTCGGCTACCTGATCACTGGTGTCGGCCGGGCTCAGGTGTTCAGCCGGGGTACTTTCGCGTCGCTTGCCGGGGTAGCCACCGAGCAGGCCTTCACCTGGCGGGACGGGATCCGGGTGGAACCCACCGGGTCTCGAATGCGGACATATTTCCTGGACGGACGGGACCGCCCAGCACTGACCATCGGTTCCACTGAGCACTACGCGCTGCCGCGGCTCGCTGGTCGGCGGGGCCTGCCCGAGGTGGACGTCTACCTGGGCTGGTTCGGGTCCGCGACCCGCGCGCTGCGGCTGTCCTCCCGGGTCACTCCGGCGCTATTGCGGCTGCCCGGAGTCCGGTTGCTGGTGCGCAAGATCGGGGAGTTCGCGGTGCGGTGGGTCGCTGAGGAGCCGGATCCGGCCGCCCTGGCACGGGTTGTCCCGCACTTCATCGGCACCGCTTATGACGCGTCCGGGACCGCACTGGCTGAGGTGCACTTGGTGTCCGGCGAGCCTTACCAGCTCACCGCAGACCTGCTCGCCTGGGGCGCGCAGCGGGCCGCCGACCACGGAGTGTCCGGACCGGGAGCGCTAGGTCCCGCGGAGGCTTTCGGGCTGGACGCGCTCGAGGCCGGAGCTGTCGAGGTCGGCCTGCGCCGCTGCGGCTGAAGATCTACTGAAGGCCGCTGGTTAGGATGCCCGGATGGTACGCAGGGGCACCGTTGGAGTGGGAGCGGTGACCCTCGCGGTGGTGCTGGGGTTGGGGTGGCTGCTGTGGCCGGAGGGCGGCGGCGGCGAGGTCCGGATGGCCCGCGGCACTGTGGTGCACGCAGTGGACTGTGGTACATCCGGCGCGCAGGACCGGGTGCGGGTAGAGCTGCTCGACGGCCGCGCGATACCGGCCCGGCTGGACGGCTGCGGTCACCACCTGGGTGAGGTGCTGACCGTCGAGGTGTCCGATCCGTTGCCTGCGGGGGAGGTGGTCGCCCGGCTGCCGGGGACCGGGGTGCCCGCCGCGACGGCGGACGCCCAGCGCATCGGGGCCGTCGGCGTTGCGGTCGCCGGGATCGCCGGTGCGCTACTGTCCTGGCGGCTGCGCAGCCGCCGCAGCTGAGCCACCCGTAGGGTGGATCCATGCCCCGTATCCCGTCGCCAACGGTCGAGCTGCACCGCGAAATACTGCCTAACGGGTTACGGGTGGTGCTGACCCCGGACCGGTCCGCCCCGGTGGTCGCCGTCAGTGTGCACTACGACGTCGGGTTCCGCTCCGAGCCGGAAGGCCGTACCGGCTTCGCGCACCTCTTCGAGCACCTGATGTTCCAGGGCAGCGAGAGCCTGGAGAAACTCGCGCACTTCCGCCACGTGCAGTCCTCCGGCGGGACGTTCAACGGCTCCACACATCCCGACTACACCGACTATTACGAGGTGGTGCCTTCGGCGGCGCTGGAGCGCGCGCTGTTCATCGAGGCGGACCGGATGCGGGCGCCGCGGATCACCGCAGACAACCTGCGCAACCAGGTCGATGTGGTCAAAGAGGAGATCCGGCTCAACGTGCTGAACCGGCCCTATGGCGGGTTTCCGTGGATCACGCTGCCGCCGGTGCTCTATGACACCTTCCCCAACGCGCACAACGGCTACGGTGACTTCTCCGAACTCGAAGCGGCCACCGTAGACGATTGTGCGGCGTTCTTCGACGTCTACTACGCGCCGGGCAACGCGGTGCTCACGGTGGCCGGGGACATCGACACCGACGATGCCGTCAAGCTGGTGCATCGGCATTTCGGTGATGTTCCGCCCCGTCCGGTTCCGCTCCGGCCGTCGTTCGCCGAGCCACCACCGGATCGGGAACGGCGGCACTGCCAGCCCGATCCGCTCGCTCCGCTGCCCGCGTTGGCCATCGGCTACCGGATGCCCGACCCGACCGTGGACCTCGGTGGCTACGTCGCTTACGAGGTGCTCGCCGCGGTGCTCTCCGACGGTGACTCCTCCCGCCTGGAGCAGCGCCTGGTACACACCGACGAGCTGGTGACCGATATCAGCGTCGGATGCGGGCTGTTCGGTACGCCGCTGGACGCCCGCGATCCGGATACCTTCACTGTCACCGCGATCCATCCGTCCACGGTGGACGTCAACCGGGTACTCGCGGCAACCGATGAGGAGCTTGCCCGGCTTGCCGCGGACGGTCCGGACCCCGATGAGTTGACCCGGATCGCCGCCCGGTGGGCCGCCACGCTGTTCCGTGACCACGACCGACTGGTGTCCCGGACGCTCGCTATCGGTGCCTTCGAGCTGTTGCACGGGCGCGCCGAGCTGATCACTGAGCTGCCGGCCTTGGTGGCCGCGATGGGCCCTGAGCAGATCGCGAGCGCGGCCGCCAGGCTGCGGCCGGACTCCCGTGCGGTCTTAACCCTCGAACCCGCAAACGGCCAGGTGTCGGGACAGGAGGCGTGATGCTGCACCGCAGTGCCGAGCAGATCGGCAGGACCGAGGTGGGGCCGCGTCCGCTGCCACCGCTGGGCTTGCCGCGCGCTCCCAGCGCACCGTCGGCTGTGGACACCGTGCTGGACAGGGGGCTGCGGGTGATCGCGGTACGGCGCCCCGCGGTGCCGATGGTGGAGCTGCGCCTGGAGGTCCCGTTCGGAGGAACGCATCGCACCCATCCGGCCCGCGCCGAGTTGCTGGCCGCCACCCTGCTGTGCGGCACGCCGCGACGGGACCGGTTCGCCGTCGACCGGGAGCTGGGAGCTGTCGGCGGTGACCTGGCAGCCGGGGTGAACCCCGAACACTTGTCGGTGCGCGGATCTGCGCTGGCAAGCGGACTGGACGTGCTGCTCGACGTGCTCGGGGACGTACTGCGCTCGGCCTCGTACGCCGCCACCGAAGTGGCCCGAGAGCGGTCTCGTCTGGTGGAGCGGATCACGGTGAGCCGCTCCACGCCGCGGGTGATCGCCAGAGAGGCGCTGCAGCGGCGCCGCTACGGCAACCACCCGGCCACCCGGGAGTGGCCGGAAGCTGACGATGTAGCCGCCGTGACGCCGACGGCGGTGCGCGCGCTGCACCGCCGCTCGGTGGTACCCGGCGGCGCAGTGCTCCTGCTGGTGGGCGATATCGTCCCGGTCCGTGCGGTGGAAGAGGTGGCGTCCGCCTTGGCGGGCTGGCAGTCCGATCAGCCGGCCGCCGAGCTGGCTGTGCTGCCTGAGCTGACCGGTGCTGACCTGCAGTTGGTGCACCGCGAGGGTGCGGTGCAGTCGCAGCTGCGGTTGTCCGCGCAGGCGGTGTCGCGCACCGATGAGCGATACCCGGCGCTGCAGTTGGCGAATCTGTGTTTCGGAGGGTACTTCTCCTCTCGCTGGGTGGAAAACATCCGGGAGGACAAGGGCTACACCTACGGCGCGCACTGCGGACTGGAGTTCAACCCGCACGGGGCCACGCTGGTCGCCGAGGCGGACACTGCGAGCAACGTGACCGCGGCCGCACTACTGGAGACCCGCTACGAGTTGGGCCGGATCACCCTGGTGCCACCCGAGGAGTCGGAAGTGGACAACGCGAGGCAATATGCCATCGGGTTGCTGACCATCGCCACCTCGTCGCAGCGTGGCTTAGCGGGTCAGCTCATCGCGCTGGCGACGCTCGGTTTGGACCTCGACTGGCTGCTCGCCCACCCTAGCCGGCTGCAGGCTGTCACCACCGAGCAGGTCGCCGAGGTCGCCGCCGAGTTCTTTGCCCCCAGCCGGTTCACCGGTGTGCTGGTGGGCGACGCCGAGCGTCTGGCCAAGCCGCTCGCCGCACTGGGTGGCGTGGAACTGCCATGACCCGAGCTACCCCCGATGGCCCAAGGTGAATGAATCACATTCGCACGGAATTACTTACGCAGACTTGACATTCGGTCGTAGCTACTGTGCTGCTGTCTTGGCTGACGAACAGGGCTCACGGTAACAAGCACAGCGGCACGTAAGTAATGCCTGTTGACGCCCGTTGAAAATTTGAGGTAAGACTGACGGAGTCAGCCTCCGGCCAGTCAGATCGATCTTCTGGTTGACCCCGGAGCCGACTGGGTTCCTTTCGCGAAAGGGAAGGCCGCTTCGGGAGTGAAATTGGGCGCCTCGCTGCTCCATCAAATGTCACGAGCGGAGCGAAAATACCTGGCTCTTCCAATAAAGACGAGGTTCCAGGGAGAAACGATAGAGGGAGGACGTATGAGGATCGCGGAGATCTTCGACCTTGGCCATCACTCCGGCTACGACCGCGGGGATCGTGGCCACAGCTATGGCCGCAGGGGTCACAGCTACGGCCGCCACGGCAAGGGCCGTTATGGCCGCAGGCGCCACCGTGGCGGTGGACTGATTAGCATCCGTATCGGCGGCTACTAGTCCTCGGGGGTTACTAGTCCCCACGTCGTCGGCGGTGGCCTCATCCCCGTCAGGTGAGGCCACCGCTCCCTCAGGTCCCAGAGGTTGGACCAGAGCATTACGTCCCACCCTCGACCAGTTCGCTGGTGTCCATTCAGGGGTCCCGAATGCTCCCGAATGCCAGGGCCGGCCGGACTCCGTCAGCTGAGACTCAGATGAAGTACAGCCCGATGATCCATCCCGCGCTGGTCAGTACCATCACCATGATCGTCCACAGGGCAAGTTTCGGGGTGCTGAGCCACAGCCCGGGCTTGGTCCCGGCCACAGGTGAGTCGTGCAGGTCGGCGGCGTGCCACCTCAGGTGGTCAGTGAGTTCTCGTTCCCAGAGCTTCCGGTCGGTGATCTCCACTGGCCCATCCTCCTCGCCACGAACCGTATACAGGCCAAGCACGCTTCGTAGCATAGGGCCTTCGCACACGGTCCGGGTAGGATTGCGTCGCGCCTAGGCGGCGGTGGCTTCGGTGATCTGGTCGATGGTGGGGTTGGTCAGCACTGAACCATCCGGTAGCAGCACGGTCGGCACGGTCTGATTGCCGCCGTTGGCGCCGGCCACGAACGCGGCGGCTACCGCGTCGTGCTCGATGTCCACTTCCCGGAAGCTGATGCCAGCACGGTCCAGCTGTGCCTTGAGTCGTCGGCAGTAGCCGCACCAGACAGTCGAGTACATCGTCAGCTCGCGCACGCTCGGCATCAACACCGGGACGCTGCGCGATGTTCCTGAGGCGTCGGGTCGCTCTGCCAGGATGCCGACTGTGATTAGCGCGGGAGATGCCCTCGACGGGCTCGACGAGGAGCAGCGCGCGGCGGTGCGCGCGCCGCGGGGGCCGGTCTGCGTGCTGGCAGGCGCGGGCACCGGAAAGACGCGCACCATCACCCGCCGGATCGCTCAGCTGGTCCACACCGGCCACGTCGCCCCAGGGCAGGTTCTTGCGGTGACGTTCACCACCCGTGCGGCGGGCGAGATGCGCACCCGGTTGCGCGACCTGGGGGTTGGCGGGGTGCAGGCCCGCACCTTCCATGCCGCCGCGCTGCGCCAACTGCGCTACTTCTGGCCCCGGGTGGTGGGTGGCGAGCCGTGGCCGCTGCTGGAGCACAAGCTGCGGCTGGTCGGCCAGGCCGCGCAGCGAGCCGGCGCGGGGACCGGCGCTGACGACCTTCGCGACTTCGCCGGCGAGATCGAGTGGGCCAAGGCCAGCCTGCTCACCCCCGAGGGCTACCCCGCCGCGGTGGCCGCCGCCCGCCGGGACAGTCCGGTACCGGCGGCGCAGGTCGCGGCGATCTACACGGGGTACGAAGAGCTCAAGAACCGTAACCGGGTGCTCGACTTCGACGATCTGCTGCTGCACACCGCTGCCGCTCTCGAGGAGCAGTCGGCCGTTGCGCAGGAGTTCCGGGATCGCTATCGCTGCTTCGTCGTCGATGAGTACCAGGACGTCACGCCGCTGCAGCAGCGCGTGCTGGACGCCTGGCTAGGCGCCCGTGACGACCTCACCGTCGTCGGTGACGCGAACCAGACCATCTACTCCTTCGCCGGTGCGGCCCCCCGGTTCCTGCTGGAATTCACTACCCGATTCCCCGACGCGGTGACCGTCCGGCTGCACCGCGATTACCGCTCCACGCCGCAGGTCGTGTCGCTGGCGAACCGGGTGATCTCTGCTGCGCGCGGCCGGCCGGCGGGTGCCCGGCTGCAGCTGGAGGGCCAGCAGCCACCCGGCCCGGAGCCGTCCTTCGACGAGTACGACGACGAGGCCTTGGAGGCCGCTGCGGTGGCGGACGCGATCGCGGACCTGCTTGGCCAGGGGGTAGCGACCGCCGAGATCGCCGTGCTGTACCGGGTGAATGCCCAGTCCGAGGCTTACGAGCAGGCCCTGGACGCCCGCGGGATACCGTTCCAGGTCCGCGGTGGAGAGCGGTTCTTCCGGCGTCCGGAGGTCCGGGCCGCGATCCGAGCGTTGCGGGCGGCGGCCACGGTAGGCGCGGTGGGTCCGGCGGGGGACCTGGGCGCGACGGTCCGCGAAGTACTCACCGCCCACGGGCTCACCGCCCAACCCCCCCAGGGCAGTGCCGCGCGGTCACGCTGGGAATCGCTGCGGGCGCTGGCCGACCTGGCCACTGACCTCGCAGACAGCACGCCAGACGCCGACCTGGGCCGGCTCGTGGCCGAGCTCGACGCTCGCGCCGACGCCGCGCACCCACCTGCGGTGCAGGGCGTGACCCTGGCCTCCCTGCACTCCGCGAAGGGCCTGGAATGGGATGCGGTGTTCCTGGTCGGGCTCGTCGAGGGGACGCTGCCGATCCAGTACGCCGACGGTGACCAGGCCGCGCTGGAGGAGGAGCGCCGGTTGCTCTACGTCGGCGTGTCCCGCGCCCGCCGCTGGCTTGCGTTGTCGTGGGCCCTGTCGCGCCGCGCAGGCGGCTGGCGTTCTCGGCGTCGCAGCCGCTTTCTCTACGGCCTGGTGCCCCCGGATTATGTGACGATGCGGCTGCCTGGGTCGAACGCTGAGGCCACTGCGGCGTCGAGGGTTGCGTCCAAGACAGGCCCTGCCAAGGCTCGGTGCCGGATCTGCGGTGCCCCGATCACTGGCACGGTGGCGGTGAAGCTATCCCGGTGTGCCGCGTGCCCGTCGGATGCCGATCCGCAGCTGCTGGAGCGGTTGTGGGACTGGCGGACCCGCTGCGCTAAGGAGCAGAAGGTGCCCGCCTTCGTGGTCTTCACCGATGCGACGCTCACCGCCATCGCCGAGCAGCGGCCCACTGACGCGGCCGGCCTGACCGCCATCTCGGGGATCGGGGCAGCCAAGCTGGACCGCTACGGGGCGGCGGTTCTTGCTCTGGTGCGCGGTGACTCCGTCGGTGGTTGACGAAGAAAAGCAACAAAAATCGGTTGCCGGTGTATCAACAGGGCTCTAGCCTTGCTCTTAATCTCATGGAGGCGGTCGTTGCACGCGGCTGACCAGGAAAGACCGCCCACACCGCGGAGCATGGACCAACCAGTAGGAGGAGGTGCCGAGATGAAGATCACCATGACCACCGGCACCCGCTACCTCCTGCAGATCGGTCCCCACGCTGCGCCTCGCGAGCTCTGGTCCGAGCAGGTGCTGACAGTGCCGTCCGGTGTGTGCCGTCTGCGCGCTGGGCGTCTTGCCCACGGCGCCTTCCGTGGCGCCCCCGCCAACCCGATCGGCATTGATCTGCCGGGTACCGACCGCATGCGTAGGTCCGCATCGGAGCCTTGATTCTCGAGCCAGCAGCAGCCGGCTCATAAAGGCCGCGGACCCCGCACCGGGATCCGCGGCCTTTGTCTGTTGCAAGGCCCTCATCTCGCGGCGGCACCGTACCCGGCGAGTTCCACCGGTACCACCACCGAGGAGGAGAGACAAGTGTTGACCGCGACCGTCCCGCTGGATGGTGGGGCGTTGCCCGACCAGCCGGGTGGGGCAGAGCTGGCCCACCTGCTCGATACCGCGTCGCCCGGGCTGGCCACCCTGCCTTGCCGCTCGCACGACCCGGATCTCTGGTTCGCCGAGGCTCCAGCAGAGCTGGAGCGGGCCAAGCAGCTCTGCACCGGTTGCCCGGTCCGAGCCGCGTGTCTGGACAGCGCGCTGTCCAGACAGGAGCCATGGGGCGTGTGGGGTGGCGAGATCTTCGACCGTGGCGTGGTCGTGCCGCGTAAGCGTCCGCGTGGCCGGCCCAGCAAAGCCGCCCTCGAGCGGGACCGCGCGGAGCGTGAGTGCGCCGGCCGGGGAACCGCCGCGTGAGGTTGGGGGCTCTTCAAGAGCCCCCAACCCGGGTCACGCCTGCATACAACGACGGCCAACCCTCCCGGTCGGAGCGGTTGCGCCAGATCCGATTGATCACCTGGCTTAGGACTGAACACCATGTTGCTATACGAAGCGCTCGCCCGGGATCGAATGCGCGATGACCAACGCCGGGCCAGCCAGGAGCGGTTGGCCAGGCGGCTGGCCGCAGCTCGCCGGTGGCACCGCCTGGCCCGCTACGC
>JBOHGH010000105.1:0-15273 GCA_050699975.1 Pseudonocardiaceae bacterium
GAATGCGATCGGGCGGCCGCCCCTCGCTACCCTGCTCACGGGCGTTCACTCGCGCTCCGGCCCCCGTAGCTCAGCCGGATAGAGCAAGCGACTTCTAATCGCTAGGCCGCAGGTTCGAGTCCTGCCGGGGGCGCGACCCGAGGCCACAGGTCTGCGGATCGCGTCGACCCGAGCCTGGTCGGCGGTAGACGTCTCCCTCACAGCAACCCTGGCTCCCCACACCAGCCACGGCGTGACATCACGGCTCAACCCGTGATGGACACCCCTCAGCGTGTTCAGTTACGATCTTCCTAGGCATAGTGCTGTGGGCATTCCATCCCTTTTCCGAGATGGTTGACTCTTTGTATGGGAGGAACTCTCGTGTCAAACATGCGTTGGTTCCGGAGGGGCAGCGGTATCTCAGACGAAACAACCGAGGCCGACGAGTCCCCCCTCCTGAGGATCGACCCTGTGGGCCGCGCCGTCGAACTCGCTCGCGGGCCCAGCATGGGCCCGAACCTCGACGGGCCGAGCGACTTTAAGGACGTTCCGTCCGAAGGTATGTAGACAGCACGCGGCGCAGAGCGTCCTTGATGCATGGTTTCGTCGGACAGGTGACCTTCGGCGACAGCGTGGCCGCGCCAGAGGCACCTGTCGGTGGCGTGGCGCTCTGGGCGGGTCAAGCGAGCTTGTGGGCACCGGATCAGAGTTGGCACCGACGCCAGGTTCGCTGCTTTGAACAGTCCGGTATCAAGCTCGCCGTCTTCGGAACGTGTCTGAGTTCGGAGCCCGCGGTGCTTTCCGTCCTCGCCCGCTGTCAGGTCGACGAGGACTACGCCGGACTGGCTGCCTTGCCGGGTAGCTTCGCGCTCGTCGTCCACTGTGGCGACCGTATTCATCTCTTCACGGACGCCGTCGGTCTCCGTTGCGTCTACTACCGCCGGCATGGTCCGGTGATGCGGTTCGCCGGGTCCAGCCTCGACCTGGCCGATCCTTCCCGAGATCTGGACCGAGCCTGGGTGGCCACCCGGCTGATGGCCCGGATACCCAGCCTGTCCGAGCAGCAGACGCCCTTCGCTGAGGTGGCCGAGGTTCCCTCCGGCCACTGTCTCACGGTGCACATTCCCCGCTTTCATGGCGAGGAGCCCGTCGTGCGGTGCCGCCCGTACTGGTCCGTTCCGGCCGGGCGCAACAATCTTGCCGACAGCGCGGCGTCGCTGCGCCACACCCTCGTCGAAGCGGTGACGCGCAGAGTCGAGCCTCACGAGCGTATCTCGGGCGATCTGAGCGGAGGACTCGATTCGACCTCGCTCGTCGCGCTCGCGGCCAAGACCATTCCGAACCGTCCCCTGGTCGCCGTGACGATGGTCGGCGTCGATCCCCAGACGAAGGACGACTGTGACTTCGCCAGACGTGCGTCGCAGACTTTCCCGAACATCATCTCCCATCAGGTACACACCGAGATGACCTGTGTCGACGGTCCGGAGATCCTTGCTTTGGCACCGACCATGGAGCCGAACATGAGCACCACGATGTATCCGGGGTTCAAGGCCCGGATGCAGGCAGTCGCGGCGTCCGATTCGGCATTGCACCTCTCCGGTCAGGCCGGCGACGCCGTCCTCATGGCACCAGGCGCGCATCTGGCCGACTTGGCCCGTATGGGGAGGCTCGCTGAACTCGGTCGCCACCTGGACCGGCTGGCCCGTCAGTGCGACGTCTCGCCGTTCCGGCTGGCCCGGGAGACGTACCGGCTGAGCCGCACTCGTTACCGCGATTGGATCGCCCAGCAGGCCGAGGTCCTCGATCGGGTCGGCGACCATCCTGACGTCCAGGACTTCGGCATTGTGTGGGCCCCTCCGGTCGAAACCTGTAGCTGGGCCAGCCCGGAAGCCGTTCGCCTGGCCGTATCCGAGCTGCGGGCACATGCAACGTCGGCCGTCCCCCGAGCCGAGGCACCGGGCCAGCACGCGGCCCTCGCCTCAATACAGGCCTGTGCCCGCACCGCCCGCGGCCTTGCCGAGCTCGCCCGCCCGTTCGGTGTGCAGTTGGAATTTCCCTTCCTAGACCGGCCCGTGCTCGACGCATGCCTCGACACCGACATCGCAGTTCGGGCCAATCCCTTCGAGTACAAGCCACTCCTGCGGCAGGCGCTCCGGGGGCTCGTACCGGAAGACCTGCTGGCCCGCCGCACCAAATCCACCTACACCCGCGACTACTGCGCCGACGTCGGGAGGTTCGACCGGCGCGTCCGTGAGCTGTTCTCACCATCGACCCTGTCCGGTCTCGGCCTCATCGACGATCGGCACTTCCTGAGCACCCTGAACCGGATCGGGATGGGCCACATGGTCGGTCTCCGTGCCTTCGTCTGGACGATCGAAACCGAGATCTGGTTGCGGTGCCTGCTCACCGGCCCCGCTGGTTCGGCCGCCTCGACACCAGAGGAAGAACCGCTGACGGAGGTATCCCGGTCGTGACTAATCAAGCCGTTCTCGATCAGGCATGGAAGCTCTCCCCCGCATTGCGCTCGGTCGCATTCGACGAGGGGGCGGTGCTCATTGACCTCCGCACCGGCAGGTTTTATCTCGTGAACCGAGGTGCGGCACAGGTCTTGGCGTCGCTCGAAACCGGCGCCGGTCCGATGGCAGCCGTTCGGGATCTGGACCCGGCCAGGGCGGTGGATCGCGTTCGTCGGGAGCTCGCCGGCTTTCTGGCGGCCCTCCACCGACAAGGCCTCGTCGTACCGGCCGGACCTGCCGACGGTCACAGTGCCCGCGCGTTCTCCTCAGCAGCGCAGTCGCAGCCGGCACCTGCAACCGCGACGCCGGCACGGCGCAATCTCGCTCTCGAGGACGCCGAGCGGGCGGGGTTGTCGTCGTTCGACAAGGTCCGGGGCGCCGTCGCCGTGGCGGTCGCCTTCGGTCTCCTGCGGTGTTGCTCGCTGCGGGCCATAGAGCGGGCCCTTCTGCGGATCAAGGCCCAGTGCCGGCGGGAGGTCGACACCCGGGAGGCCCTCACCGCCTGGGCCGCTACCCGCCGCCCACGGCTCTTCGTATTCGGACGGATCGCCTGTCTTGAGACGTCCCTGGCCGCGACGCTGTTCAGCCTGAGCCGAGGCCGCCGCGGGGTCGACTGGTGCATCGGCGTCACGACGCACCCGTTCATGGCTCACGCATGGTCAGAGCAGGGGAGGCAACCCCTTGGGGAGCAGGTCGCGTCGGCGTTCCGGACGATCCTCAGGGTGTGAGTCTAAACCGCCGATTGAGCGGGTAAAGCGAGCCTCAGATGCGGTAGGTTCCGTCCCGGTTTGGATTCCGGGCCGGAACGTCTGCGGGAGTGATGGAGCGCCATGGGCGAGTCAGGTGCAAACCTGGGGCCACGTGAAGTATTCGCGGAGCGCTTCGCGTTGCTGTACGCCGAAGCGGGTGATCCACCGTTGAGGCGAGTAACCACGGCGGTAGGGCGATCCCGCCAGATGGATGAATCGGGACGACGCATTCGGGTGGCGGTACAGCGGATCAGTGATTGGCGACGCGGCCGGAGCGTGCCTGCCCGGTTTGCCACGTTGGCTGCGGTGCTGCAGGTGCTCATCGGGCAAGCCAGCAAGTCTCGGCCGTGTCCCTGTCTGGATGGTTTGTACGACTTGGGTACCTGGCGCGGTCTCTGGGAGGAAGCCCTGGCCAGCCCGGTAGCCCCGGCCGAAGGCCGGCCCTCAATCCATCCCGTCGCCAGCCCGGAGGCCGACCCTGACGAAACCCCCGACGAAACAGGCGTGTGCCCCTACAAGGGACTTTCGGCATTCGACGAAAAGGACTCCGATTGGTTTTTCGGCCGTGAGCGGAGCACAGAAACACTGTTGGTGCAGCTTTGCGGTGCGCTCGACGTCGGAGGAATCGTCATGCTCGTGGGAGCATCGGGCGCCGGGAAATCCTCCTTGATCAACGCCGGCCTGGTCCCGGCGCTGGCGCGAGGGGCCCTCACGATGGGGTCCGGAAACTGGCCCGTGGTCATCATGACCCCGGGGATCGATCCACTCGACGAGTTGGCCCGTCACGTTCCGGAGCTGACCGAAACCCTCGATACAGCTCAGCACACACCGAGAATGGAGATCACTGAAACCGACACGGATCCCGCCGAGACAGAGCAGGACGCGGATTCCGTCGAGGGGTCGGTTTCGATACCTGTGAGCCAGTTCGCGTCCGATGTCCGGAATGCGTGTGCCGCGCACGTGGAGCGCGCGGTCGGGGACACTTCCACCAGCCCGTCGGATGGCAGGTTGATAATTGTCGTCGACCAGTTCGAAGAAACATTCACCCTGTGCGGGAGCGAACAACGGCGTCGGCTGTTCGTGGAAACCCTGGATGCAGCCAGTACCCCCGACACGCCGGGCAGGGCAGCTCCCGCATTGGTGGTGGTGGGTGCGCGGGCGGATTTCTACCGACGCTGCCTGAACTACCCGGAACTCGCCACCGCATTGCAAGATCGGCAGATGGTTCTGGGCCCGATGACGGCGGTGGAGTTGCGAGCGGCGGTCACCAGCCCGGCGAAGGCTGTCGGTCTGCACGTGGAGACCGGTCTGGTGGAGTTGATGCTGCGGGACCTGGGAGTCACCAGCGGACGCGCTCGGGTCGGGGTCGGTCGGCGGTCCTACGACGCGGGCGCGCTCCCGCTGCTGTCCCACGCTGTCCTGTCCACGTGGCAGCGCCGGGAGGGCGACACGCTCACCATCGCCGGTTACCGGGCGGCTGGTGGAATTCAGGGCGCCGTCGCGGAGACCGCTGAACGGGCGTGGGCCGAACTGGACACAGCCGGGCAAGCCGCGGCGCGCGCGGTGTTGCTGCGGCTGGTACGGCTCGGGGACGACACGAAGGACACCCGCAGGCGGGTCACCCGCGAGGATGTGCTGGAACAGGTGGGCAGCGGCGCGGCGGCGCAGCAGGCGTTGGAGGTGCTGGCCAGGGCACGGTTGGTGATTCTCGATGCCGGATCGGTGGAGATCACTCACGAGGCGTTGTTGGAAGCCTGGCCGCGGCTGCGAGGTTGGATCGATGAGGACCGGGCCGGACACCTGGCTCGGCAACGCCTGGTCGAGGACGCTGCCGTCTGGGACCGGGAAGGACGCGACCCCTCGCTGCTGTACCGGGGGTCACGCCTTGACTACGCCCGGCACCTGTCACGGACGGCGAACTCTTCCGGCCCGACCGGCCCGACCGGCCCGACCGGCCTACCCCGAGACTTCCTCATCGCCTCGACGCGGCAATGGCGGCGCAGCATCTGGGCACGTCGAGCCGCCGTCGCCACAGTGGTGGTGTTCGCACTGATCGCGGCGTCGGCCGCGCTCGTTGCTAACCGGCAGCGAGACGAAGCAGTGTTCAGACAGGTGGTGGCCGAGGCCGACCGCATGCAGGTAACCGACCCATCCCTGTCAGCGCAGCTCAACCTGGTCGCACACCAGATACGCCCAGGCGACAACGAGGTCTACACCAGGTTGGTCGCGACGCAGAACAGTCCTCTCGCAACGCCGCTCGTCGGCCACAACGGTGCCGTGTATCTGACCTCTTTCAGCCCGGATGGACACACCCTTGCCACTGCCAGTTACGACAGAACCGTCCGGTTGTGGGACACCCGCGACAAGACAAACCCCAAGGCACTGGGGCAGCCGCTGACCGGACACACGAGTTGGGTGACCTCCGCGGTGTTCAGCTCCGATGGGCGAACGCTGGCCACCGCGGGCGACGACAAGACTGTCCGGCTGTGGAACGTCACCGATCCCGCCAACCCAGTGCCGCTCGGCGAACCGCTCACGCCCCAGAGCGGCACGATCTACCTCGTGGCGTTCAGCCCGGATGGGCGCGTTCTCGCTACCGCGAACGAAGACCACACGGCCCGGCTGTGGGATCTGAGTGATCCCACCCACCCGGCACCGCTGGGACAGCCGCTGGCCGGGCACCAGGCACCGGTGCGGTCGATCGCGTACAGCCCGGACGGGCGGACACTGGCGACGACAGGCGACGACAAGACCGTCCGCTTGTGGAACGTCACTGATCCCGCCAACCCGGTGCCGCTCGGCTCACCGCTGACCGGGCACGACGACGGTGTGCACTCTGTCGCGTTCGGCCCGAACGGTCGCCTGCTCGCCACCGGCAGTTCGGACAACACCGTGCGCCTGTGGGACGTTGGTGACGCGACTGCGCCGGTGGCCCTGGGTCAACCCCTCCCCGCGCACGACGCCCCCGTCTGGTCAGTGGCGTTCAGCCCGGACGGACGCCTACTCGCAACGGGTAGCGCCGACGGCACAGCCAAACTCTGGAACGTGGCCGACCCATCCCGCGTCGAGCCCTTCAGCCAGCCCCTCGCCGGAGGGAGCAGCACTGTATTCGCCGTGGGATTCAGTCCGGACGGGCGTACGCTCGCCACGGGTAGTGAGGACGGAAATGCCCGGCTCTGGTCGATCCCTACCGCAGTCCTGGTCGACCAGAATTCCGATGTATCCCTTCCGTCATTCAGCCCCGATGGGCGCCTACTTGCCGTAGGCAGCGACGACCGGACCATTCGGCTGTGGGATGTCACCAACGTGACCAGCCCGGCGCCCCTCGGGCAACCCCTCACTGGACACAGCGCGGGCGTGTGGGCGGTTGCCTTCGGTCCCGGGGGGAATGTGCTGGCCAGTGCTGGTGGGGACAAGACCGTCCGGCTGTGGGATGTCCGCGATCCGAAGAATCCGACGCCCCTTGGCCGGCCCATCACCTTGGACACGCGGTACACCGCTGTGGTGGCGTTCAGTCCCGACGGGCACGTGCTGGCGACGGCACACGACGACCAGTCCGTTCGTCTGTGGGACGTGTCCGACCCGGCAAACCCCCTAGCCCTCGGACAACCCCTTACCGGCCACAGCGGCTATGTGAACTCCACTGCGTTCAGCCCGAACGGGCGCCTGCTGGCGACGGCAAGCAGCGACCAGACAATTCGTCTGTGGGACGTGTCCGACCCGGCAAACGCCGCAGCGCTCGGACAACCCCTTACCGGTCACACCGGGGACGTGCGACAGGCCGTGTTCGGGCCCGATGGGCGCACCCTCGCCAGCGCAAGCAACGACAAGACCGTCCGGCTGTGGGATGTCAGCAACCCGAGCAACCCGACACCCCTCGGACAACCACTCAGCGGGCACAACGCCCCCGTGCTATCGGTGGCGTTCGCCCCCGATGGGCACACCCTCGCCAGCGGGAGCGCCGACCAGACGGTCCGCTTGTGGGACGTTGCCGCCCCGGTCGAGGCGACACCTCTCGGTGAGCCGCTCACCAGGTACGCCAGCATCGGGCACCTCGTGGCGTTCAGTCGCGACGGACAGTTCCTCACCAGCGCGAGTGGTAACACCGTGGGTCTGTGGGACCTGAACGGAGAACATGCCATCCAGCGAATCTGCGCCGCCACTCGCGGCGTCCTGACCCCCGAACGATGGCAACAACACATTCCCCAGCTCTCTTATGAACCACCCTGCCGATAGAAGATCGACCTCGAACCTTCCCGCAGCTCCCGACCGGCTTGCTACAGTCTGACCGTGAAAATCCTGGCCTGGTTTGGTAGCCTCCGGATGGTTCTGACGGTGCTCACCGCTATAACGTCCCTCCATATGGGACTGATCACCCTGGGTAACATCAGCGATTTCGACACCAACCGCGCGTTCGTTGAACACGTGCTCACCATGGACACAACATTCGGCTCATCAAACACAAAGTGGCGGGCCATCACCGACCAACGGCTGATCACCGCTACGTATCTTACGATCATAGCCTGGGAGTTCCTTACCACGATCGCCCTCACAGTCGCGTTTCTTTGTTGGCTGCGGGCGATCGCCATAAAGCGCGGAGTCGTGGCGGCTTGCCAGTTATCGGCCCTTGGATGGCTCATGCAGGTAATACTGTTCGGAGGCGGCTTCCTCACCATCGGCGGAGAATGGTTCCAGATGTGGCAGTCCTCGGAGTGGAACGGGACGCAGTCGGCGCTACAGAACTTCCTCATCGCCTCGATCGGTCTCATCTTCGTACATCTCATCAGACCGGAGTCGCTCAATGAGACCCGAGAACAGTCGCGGATAGTCGAGCACTATCCGGTCGCGAAGACGGGCGGGCATGATAGGTAATTCTGATCCGGGCGCTACCTCCGCGGAGGGGCGGACATGATCTGGGTGGCGAGTCGCTCGGTGATGCCCAGGCGCGGAACGTTCTCCCGGGCCCGCTCCGCGATCTGCCGCGGGTTGAGCCCCATGCCGTGGTAGAGCCGGACGATCTTCTCCTGCTCGGCAGTCCAGGGCCGCCGGGGCCGTGCTGGCCTCGGTTCCGGGACCCGGGCGAGACCCCCGGCCCCAGCTGGTGCGGAAGGTGCAGCGGGACGCGCGCGGTACCCCAATCCCAGAGCGGTGTCCTTCTTCGCGAATTCCCCCGCCTCGCCGCGTCGCCTGATCTCATCCGCATCGGCGACGATGAAGCTGTCGGCGCTCTTGTTGACCCCAATCGCCGTGATCGCAATCCCGCGATAGTGCACAGCCTGGCACTCGACCTTGGTGCAGTACCGATACCCGAGCTCCGCCCGTTCTTCGAGTATCTCGTCGCCGCACTCGATACAAGTCACTCCGTCGACCACCTCCACGTAGTTCAACGCCTGGACCGGACCGGCTCTTCCGCCAGGCCGGTCGGGGTGTCGCGTTGGCACTCTCGGGCCGGGGCGGAGATGAGGCCCCACCGCGCAGGATCGGGCCGGCTGAATGGACCGCGGGGGAGGGTGGAAGGGCGAGACGACGAGAGGAAGTCGACCATGCACGGCGCATCACGGCGGGCGACCGCGACTGTCAAAGATCGGACTGCACCGCGAAGGCCAGCCGGTGCTCGCCGAACTGAGCCACAGTCACCGCGCACGGGTGCCGTCGCAACCCGGCTTCGCCGCGCACTCCACGGCATCGCCCTGCCGGTCCCCAGGGGAAACCAGGAGTCCCGGGGTCAGGCGGCCGCTGCGGCGGTGGTCGCCGATTCGAGGGCGAAGTCGAGCACCTCGCGGACATCACCCACCCAGTGCACGGTGAGCTCATCGCGCACCGCTTCTGGCACGTCGTCCAGATCGGGCTCATTACGCCGGGGCAGCAGCACGGTGGTGATCCCGGCCCGATGTGCGGCGAGCAGCTTCTGCTTCACGCCACCGATCGGCAGCACCCGTCCGGTCAGCGACACCTCACCGGTCATCGCCACGTCGGCGCGCACCGGTCGTCCGGACAGCAAGGAGGCCAGCGCGGTGGTCATGGTGATCCCGGCACTGGGTCCGTCCTTGGGCACCGCGCCGGCAGGCACGTGCACGTGCACACCCCGCTCGGCCAGGTCACCGACCGGCAACTCCAACTCTGCCCCGTGCGAGCGGAGGTAGGACAGCGCGATCTGTGCGGATTCCTTCATCACATCACCGAGTTGCCCGGTGAGCGTGACGTCCGTCGACCCGGTCTCCCTGTCGGCCAGCGAGGCCTCCACGAACAGCACGTCGCCGCCCGCGCCGGTCACCGCGAGCCCGGTCGCCACCCCCGGCACGGCCGTGCGCTCCGCAGACTCCCGAGTGTGCTTCGGCCGACCGACGTAGTCCTGCACGTCGTCGGGCCCAATGTGGACCGGTAGCTCGCTGCGGCCCAGCGCCAACCGCGTGGTCACCTTGCGCAGGATCCGGGCTATCGAACGCTCCAGCTGCCGCACCCCGGCCTCGCGGGTGTACTCCCCCGCAAGCCGGCGAAGCACGGCGTCGTCGACGCGTACCTCCTCCGGGTTCAGTCCGGCCCGGTCGAGCTGGCGACGCAGCAGGTGGTCGCGGGCGATCGCGACCTTCTCGTCCTCGGTGTACCCGTCGAGCGTCACCAGTTCCATCCGGTCGAGCAGCGGGGCGGGGATCAACTCGAGGACATTCGCCGTCGTCAGGAACACCACGTCGGACAGGTCGAGCTCGACTTCGAGATAGTGATCGCGGAACGTGTGGTTCTGTGCCGGGTCGAGCACTTCGAGCAGCGCGGCGGTCGGGTCACCCCGGTAGTCCGAACCGAGCTTGTCCACCTCGTCCAGCAGGACCACCGGGTTCATCGTGCCCGCCTCGGTGATGGCCCGCACGATCCGGCCCGGCAGCGCCCCGACATAGGTCCGGCGGTGCCCCCTGATTTCCGCCTCATCGCGCACGCCGCCCAGAGCGACGCGAACGAACTTGCGGCCCATCGCCCGGGCCACCGATTCACCGAGCGAGGTCTTGCCGACCCCAGGTGGGCCGACGAGGGCGAGCACCGCCCCGCTGCGCCTGCCACCGACGACCCCCAGGCCGCGGTCAGACCGCCTGCGGCGCACCGCCAGGTACTCGACGATGCGGTCCTTGACCTCGTGCAGACCGAAGTGGTCGGCGTCCAGTACCTCCCGGGCACCGCCGATGTCAAAGTTGTCCTCGGTGCGGGAGTTCCACGGCATGTCCAGGACGGTGTCCAACCAGGTGCGGATCCAGCCGACCTCAGGTGAGGCTTCGGCGGTCCGCTCCAACTTGTCGACCTCGGTCAGCGCCGCCTTGCGCACGTGCTCCGGCAGCTCCGCGGTCTCCACCCTGGCCCGGTAGTCCTGCTCCTCGGAGGCGGGCTTGCCATCCAGCTCAGCCAGCTCCTTACGGATTGCGGCGAGCTGCTGGCGCAGCAGGAACTCCCGCTGCTGGCGCTCCATACCCTCCTTGACGTCGTTGTTGATCGTCTCCGCAACGTCGAGCTCGGCGATGTGCTCCTGACTCCAGCCGACGAGCTTCTCCAGCCGCTGGACTACGTCCGGGGTCTCCAAGAGCCAGAGCTTGTGCTCCTTGGTCAGGTAGGACGCATACCCGGCAAGATCGGCCAGCGCGCCGGGCTCATCGACCTGCCGCATCGAGTCGATCACCTGCCAGGCGCCCCGGCGCTGCAGGATCGTGGTCACCAGACCCCGATAATCCCGGGCCAGCTCCCGAGCCCGGTCGTCGGCCGCCGTCTCATCCAAAACGGTGGCCTCCACCCACAACGCGGCACCCGGGCCCGTCGTGCCGGTTCCAATCCGCACCCGCGACGTCGCCCGCACCACCGCCGCCTGCTCCCCACCGGGCAGCCGGCCGATCTGTTCCACCACACCCCACGAACCAACCGAGGCGTACTTACCATCAAGCCGGGGCACGAGCAGCACCTGCGGCTGGCTGCCCGAATCGGCATCGGTAGCAGCACGAGCGGCTTCGATGGCCGCCCGGACCTCGGCGTCGGCGAGCCGCACCGGAACCACCATGCCCGGCAACACCACGAGGTCGTCGAGCGGCAGGACAGGTAACTTCACAGTCTCAGTCAAGATTGTCACACCCCTGCGAAAGATTGAGTCCAGGCAGCTCAACTACGTGGGGCATCTCGATATTCCTCGGGAGTTGCGGGTCCCAGCACCACAGCCAGAACGATGGCGTGTGGGTCGGACTCGGTCCGGGCGAACGCCGCGAGCTACGACGAGGATAGGAGTCGGCCATCACCGGCGGCCCACGGCAGGCGACCGCGTCGGTCAAGATCAGGCGGAAGCGCCGCCGCCGGCAGCGACTCAACCAAAGCCGGGATCTGCCCACCCAGCGCTGGGATCGGACCGGCCACTGCGCCGGCGATCAGCGCCAGCGGGGAGCGCCGGGACAGGTGCCGCGCCGGCCTGCCTGGCGATGACCTCGATGCTGTCCTGGTTTCTGTTGTACTCCGGCCGGATTGACGCTATTCGGCTCCGAATGGCGCCCGACGGCGGCCGTGAACCGCTATTCGGCTCCGAATGGCGACCCACCGATCAGGCTGGACGCAGGTCACGGGTCTGCCGCCAACCGCGCACGTTGCTCATCGAGGTCCCAACCCTCCGGGGTTGGCCATGTGAGCGCCATCTCCTTGAGCTGCTCGGCGAGAATGTTTGTGATCGCCCAATTGCGATACCACCTGCGGTCGGCCGGTACGACATACCACGGCGCGGCCTCGGTGTTGCATTTCTTGAGCGCGTCCGAGTACGCCTCCTGGTAATCGTCCCAATAGGCGCGCTCGTCAACGTCGGCGGGGTTGTACTTCCAGCGTTTCGTTGGGTTGTCGAGCCGTGCGATCAGCCGCCTGCGCTGCTCCTTCCTTGAGATGTGGAGGAAGCATTTCACGATTCTCGTGGCCGAGGCGACCAGCTTCTCCTCGAAGCGGTTGATGACGCCGTATCGGCACGACCACATCTCGGGCGGCACAAGCTCATGCACCCGGACCACGAGCACGTCCTCATAGTGGGAGCGGTCGAAGACGCCGAGGATGCCAGGCGGCGGCAGCCGCCGCCTGACCCGCCACAGGAAGTGGTGCTGACGCTCCTCGGGCGTCGGCTTCTTGAACGCGTGATACCGCACGCCCATCGGATTGACCAGCCCGAGGACATGCTCGACCGTGGCTCCCTTACCGGCGGTGTCCATGCCCTGCAGCACGAGCAGCAGGCTCCGCCGACCACCCGTATGTCCCTCGGCGTAGAGCTGCTCTTGCAGGTCCGCTAAGCGCGGCCCAAGGCGGCGCATCGCCGTTTTGGCGTCCGTCTTGCCCGAGCCTGTGAAGCCGGGGGTCGCCCGCGTGGCTATGGCCTTGAGGTCCACCGGGCCGGTCGGCAGGCGCAGCAGGTCGCTGACCCGTGGCGGGACCTCGGTGCACAAGGCCTCGTCCCAGCGCCCCGTCTTCGACTCGGCCACAGACGAAGGCTTCCAGGCGACGTGCGCACCGGCAAACGGCGGTGTCGACGGTGAGGCCGCCGAACTCCTCGGTGATCAGCGTCCCGCAAGCACGCGGAACACCGTGGCCGTCACGAGGCCGTAGACGAGATGGGCGCTGAGGTCCTTCCACAGTATCTCCGCGTCGTATTCCCACATCGGCTTGTAGAGCTTGGCTGGTACGAGCACCACATAGGACTGCACCCAAACCCCTGATCCCAAGATCAACCCGCGCCCCGTGCGGCGAGCGGGGAACGAGCCGCTCACCAGGCCGAACGCGGTGCTCCACCCTATTCCGGTCGCCCAGTGCACGATGTTGTTCACGAAGCGGGCCCGCTCGGGTGGGAGCTCGCGCTGGAGAAGGCCCCGGATCAGACGTCTGCCGAACTCAGCCGGGGCGGGAGCTTCGTCCCAACTGCTGAGGCCGGCCGAGAACTCCCAATCGATGAACCCGCCGTCCCCGCCGTTGCGGCGGTACCGGGAGAACCAGAGCAGATCCATCGCAACGGTGCCGACCGCACCCGCCGCCGCGCCTCGCACGACCGTGCCGAGTGGCGTCAAGCAGGCTCGCTCTTTCATTATTCGAAGCCTACGACGTAGTCGAGGCAGTGTTGCGTTGGCTGGGTGAAGCTACCGTCGGATCCTCGAGGAGGCGGGTGCTACCAGACGTCGCCGTCGCGCCAGTCGCAGGTGAGCTCGCCGGACAGATCCAGCGAAACCGCCAGTGGAAGGACGTAAATGCAGCCATCCTCCTCCTCGGTGCGCTCGATGCCGGTGGGGGTGAGCGCCGAGGTCGGACCCTGCCACAGCTTCCAGCCGCGCGCCAGGTAGAGGTCCGCAGCTTCATCAGTGGCGCCGAGCGCACCCAGGTCGTACGCGCCGCGCACCACTCGCTCCAGGGCGTCCATCATCGCTGCGCCGTACCCGCGCCTACGCCGGTCTGCGCGCACCCCGACGCCCTCCACATAGCCCGCGCGCAGGGCCCGACCGCCATACAGCAGCCGCCGCTGGACCACGGATGCGTGCCCGATCAGCTCGGTCCCCTCCCACACCAGGGCATGAACGCCGCCCAGAGCGTGCTCCCAGTCGTGGTCAGTCAGGTCGTCGAAGACGTCGTCAAGGAGGGTTCGAGCCGCCTTGAGGGTCGCGACGTCCAGGTCGGCGGTATGGGCGGTACGTACCTCGGTGACAGAGCGCCATCCGCGCGACTCCCCATGTTCACGGTCGGATGTCATCAGCCTCGGCCGCTCAGCGCCCGATGATCAAATGCTGGGTGGAACCGGCACTGGGCCAGGCGGCGTCGGCTCCGGTCCGGGTGGCGGCGGCGGAACCGGTCCGGGCGGCGGCGGAACCGGTAGCGGGTCAGGGGGAGGAACCGGTAGCGGTTCGGGGTCGGGTGGGACAGGGCGGTCAGCGGCCATGACGGTGTGGTTCTCCGTATCTGTTCAGCTGGTGAGAGGCGGTCTTGCGTTGGCGCCAAAGGGAATTGGGCCCGCTCAGCCCCGTGGGTAGTCCTCGGCGTCGTCGCCGCCCACGCTGCGGTGCTGTTCGACCGCGTCGGCGGGATCGACATCAGTAGCCAGTTCTCTGAGATTGTCCTCGCGGTCCTCCACATCGTCGATCGGCGTTTGCTGGTCGATGGCGTCGACGTCGGGCAGTTCGGCGCTACTCATGGCTCTCCTGTCGTTGATCGTGGATCCGGTGACGGTGGGGCCGGCCGACACTCGGCTGTCCGCATCGCCGCGCTCCATTGTCGACCACTGTCACGGACAGCTCCCGTGTAACACGGACACATTCGGGTACCCCACAGGTCGGTGTGACGTTCCCGCAGTTCGTCGAAGCAAGACCGCGGTGGCGGCGCTCGACGTTGCTGCGGCAGTCCGAGGATGTGAGGAGCAGAGCGCAATGACCGACATCACGCAGCTGATCCTGGATGACCACGAGACGTTTCGGCGGGAGTTCGCCGCCCTCGACGATGCCGGCGAGCCTGAGCAGCTACGCGCCATCTGGGAACCCCTCGCCGCGCTGCTCGACGTGCACGCGGTGGCTGAGGAGGCCATCTTCTACCCGCAACTGCTGCGCCGGGGCGACGACGCCGAGGACGAGACCGTCGATGCGATCGGCGACCACAACGACATCCGCGACGGGGTACACGAGGCAGCGCGGCACCCGATCGGCAACCCGCAGTGGTGGGACGCCGTCCGGAAAACCCGGGAGGCCAACAGCGAGCACATGGCCGAGGAGGAGGACGACGCCCTGCCCGATTTCCGGCGCAACGCCGCGCTCAGTGTGCGCGTGGACTTGGGCCACCGGTTCCTGAAGTTCAAGGCCGACCATGCCGACGCCCGGGACCTGGATACCAGCGACAAGGACCCGCAGGAGTACGTCGATGCGATACAAGCCCAGATCTCTCCCGCCGAGAGCGGCTCACGGGAGAATGACTGATCATCATCCGGGCTCGTCGAGCTGCTCGATGAGGCGCTGCACCCTCCCCTCCGCGTCGCGACGTGCCCGATCGGCCGCCTGGGCGCGTCGCGC
>JBOHGH010000106.1:0-15073 GCA_050699975.1 Pseudonocardiaceae bacterium
GGGCGGCGCGGGCTAGAGGTAGACGGCGGCGGTGAGGGTGAGCACGAGACAAGCGCCGAGGACCTGGAGCACGCGGTCGCCGATGGCGATCTCTTCGGGCTCGCCGCCGTTGCCGCCGTCGACGTCCACGGCGTAGCGCAGCACGGCCACCACGAAGGGCACCAGGGAGATGATCGGCCAGACCGAGGCGTTGATCTGGCTGAGCTGGAACGCCCACAGACCGTAGGTCATGATCAGCACGGTGGCCGACAGCGTCCATACGAAACGCAGGTAGGAGGCGGTGTAGCGCTCCAGCGACTTGCGGATCTTCGCGCCGGTGCGCTCGGCGAGGCGGATCTCGGCGTAGCGCTTACCGGCCACCATGAACAGCGACCCGAACGCGGCGACGAGCAGGAACCACTGGGACAGCTCGATCTCCGCGGCGGCGCCACCCGCGATGGCCCGCAACAGGAAGCCCGACGCGACGATGGCGATGTCCACCACCGGCTGGTGCTTGAGCCACAAGCAGTAGGAGATCTGCACCGCGATGTAGACCACGGTGACCAGCGCAAGGTCAGGCGACGCCAGGAAGGACACCCCGATCGCGCCCGCGAACAGCAGCACCGCGACGGCCAGCGCCAGCGGCGGTGCCACCACCCCAGCGGCGATCGGACGGTTGCGCTTGATCGGGTGTGCCCGATCGGCCTCGACGTCATTGACATCGTTGACGAGGTACACACCGGACGCGGCGAGCGAGAACGCGACAAAGGCGATCCCGACCGCGGTGAGCACGTGCAGCTCGAAGAGGTAACCGCCGGCGAACGGGGCGGCCAGCACCAGGACGTTCTTCAGCCATTGCCGGGGCCGCATGGTGCGGACCAGCCCGGAGACCGGGTTACCGCGCCCAACGACGCGATCCTGCTGGGTGGTGGCGGTCATCGCCATCCTCTCTGGGGGCTTGAACGCAGTCGCCGGCGCACTCCGGAACCGATCGCGGCGCCCAGGGCGGAACCCACCAGCACGTCGGTCGGGTAGTGCACGCCCAGCACCAGCCGGCTGACCAGCATCGGCGGCACCAGCACAGCGGTGAGTGGGCGGCGCAGCAAACCGCCATAGAGGACGGCGGCTGCGGTGGTCGAGGCGGCGTGCGAAGACGGGAAGGACAGCCGGCTCGGCGTGCCCACCAGCACCGCAACCGACGGGTCGGTCGGGCGGTGCCGGCGCACTACCCGCTTGACGCCGATCGACGCCCCGTGCGCTGCGGCCACCGTTGCGGTGGAGATCAGCCAATCCCGGCGCCGCCGCCGGTCGACCAGCGCGCCCAGCGCGCCCAGCGCCAGCCAGCCGAGAGCGTGCTCGCCGAAATGGGACAGCCCGCGGGCGGCGGTCACCACCCGGGGGGCCGCGATCCGGCGCTGCACAGCAGCAACCAGGGCGACCTCCTGGTGATCAGTCGATGCCAGGTTCCCCGTGGGGAATCGTCGTTGCAGCATCATGCGTTGAACACCCGCTTCCAGCTGGCCCGGCCGGTGAGCTCTGGGGCTGCGTCACGGTATCGCTTGCGCAGTCGGGGGAATTCCCGGGCCAGTTCCCGGTGTAGCGCCATCGAGCGGGTGAGCATCGAGCGGAACGCCCGAGGGTCGCGCTTGCGGTAGGTGACACCGCGGCCGTCCGCGGTGGAGACGGTCACCCCGTCCATCCCGGACAGCACGAACCACCGGGCATCGGTGCGGGCCAGGGACAGCTGCGGGCGGTGGTGGGCCCGGGCATCGATCGGCCGCAGCTGATGCGCCAGGCGCTTGAGCAGGGTCGCCCCGATGGTGACCAGGTTGGTGGGCGGGGTCAGCATGCGCTGCACCTCGACTTGCCCGCCGGCCGGCAGCGGCAGCTCCTGGGAGTCCAGCACCTGCCCGTCGGTGAAGTCCGCGCAGCGGGCCCGGACCTCGCCCAGTGCCGTGGGCAGCTTCTCGAACAGCGCCTGCGGCCCGGCCATGAAGTCCCGGATCGCCATCTCCTGCAGCGCCAGCGTGGAGTACTCCATCGCCAGCGCGTGCTTGAGGGCGTGCTTGAGGCTGTCGGCCAGCATCGCCGTCGGCCGGGCCTCAGTGCCGTGCAGGGCAGCGCCGACCAGCCGGTTGCGCAGGTGGAAGTAGGCCTGCCAGTCGGTGGCGTCGTCCTTGTCAGCAAAGGACATATGCCAGATCGCCACGCCGGGGACGGTCGCGGTGGGGTAGCCCGCATCGCGGGCGCGCAGCCCGTACTCGACGTCGTCCCACTTGATGAACAGCGGCAGCGGCAGCCCGATGTCCTCGGCGATGGTGCGCGGGATCAGGCACATCCACCACGCGTTGTAGTCCACGTCGGTGCGCCGATGCATCCACGCGGTCTGGCGCAGCGGGTGCTGGGCGAAGTCGTGGTCGTACTCGGTGCCCGGCGCCTTGTTCCACCGCATCCGTTGCCGGTCGACGATCTCGCCCCAGGCGTGCAGCCGGGAGCGGGCCTGGGCCTGCAGCATCTGCCCGCCGACCAGCATCGGGCGGCGCGCGAAGCGGGAGAACGCCACCGCGCGCAGGATCGAGTCGGGCTCCAAGACGATGTCATCGTCCATGTAGAGGATCTGCTCGCAGTCGCTGTTCTCCAGTGCCTCGTACATCACCCGGGCGTAGCCGCCGGAGCCGCCGATGTTGGGCTGGTCGATGATCCGCAGCCGGTTGCCGAGCACGGCCTGCGCCTGGGCGAAACCGTCCTGGTCGCGAACCTTGTTGGCGCCCTGGTCAGGGATCACCACCGCGGTCACGATGGAGCGGACCAGCTCGTCTTCGCCGATCGCGCGCAGCGTCGCCACGCAGTCGGTGGGACGGTTGAACGTGGGCATGCCGATGGTCACCGCGGCGCGACCCGGCGCCTCGACCGGCGCGTGCCAGCCGCCGGAGTGCACGATCAGCTCCGAATCCTCGGTGCTGATGTCGAACCAGTACCACCCACCGTCCTCGAACGGCGTCAGGTCCAGCTCGATATCGAGTTGGCGGCGACCCGGAGCACCGTTGACGAGTACGCCGTGGGTGTGGATCGGGGTGCCGTCGGCCTTGGACCGGTAGACGTCGACCCGGCCCGCCCCCTCGACGTCCAGCCGCAGGTGCAGCGTGCGCAGCGCGCTCCAGCGCCGCCAGTAGCTGGCCGGGAACGCGTTGAAGTACGCCGCGAAGGACACCTCGGTCTGCTCGGGCACCCGCACGCTGGTGCGGGATAGCGCGCGCACCCGCCGGGCATTGGGGTTGGCGAGGGTGACCTCGAGGTCGACGTCACGAGGGTTGGGGGTGCCGGTGGCGCCGGCTGGGGGCCACACCCGCTGGGCGGTGGCCGACTGCTCGTCGACATACAGCGCACGAACGGCCATCGGATCGGCCCGCCGCGGCAGGATCACCCGCTGCAGCAGCGTCGAGGGCGGCTCGACAGGCTCCCTGACGTGCTCGCTGGTGTGCTCGCTGGTGTGCTGCGATGCAGGGAGCTCGGTGGTGCTCGTCAAACGTCAGTCCTCCAAAGACGCCGCGCCGTCGAGTGCGCAGCCCTCGGTGAAGTAGGGCGCGATCCGGTTGTCGTACATCGACAGCGCCGAACCGATCGCCATATGCATGTCCAGGTACTTGTAGGTACCGAGACGCCCGCCGAAGAGCACGTTGTGGTTGGCCGTCTCCTTGCGGGCCAACTCACGGTAGCGCTCCAGCTTCGCCCGGTCCTCCGCGGTGTTGATCGGGTAGTAGGGCTCGTCACCGCGCTGGGCAAACCGCGAGTACTCACGGAAGATCACGGTCTTGTCGGTGCGGTAGTCCCGCTCCGGATGGAAATGCCGGAACTCGTGAATCCGGGTGTAGGGCACGTCCAGATCGGCGTAGTTCATCACCGACGTGCCCTGGAAATCACCCGTGTTCAGCACCTCTTGCTCGAAATCCAGGGTGCGCCAGCCCAGCTCACCCTCGGCGTAGTCGAAGTAGCGGTCCAGCGGTCCGGTGTAGACCACGGGCACGTTGCCGGGAAGGGCATCGCGCACATCGAACCAGTCGGTGTCCAGCCGGACGTCGATGTTCGGGTGGTCGGCCATCCGGTTCAGCCACGCGGTGTACCCGTTGACCGGCAGTCCCTCGTAGGTGTCGTTGAAGTACCGGTTGTTGAACGTGTAGCGGACCGGCAACCGGCTGATGATCGCCGCGGGCAACTCGGTGGGGTCGGTCTGCCACTGCTTGGCCGTGTAGCCCTTGAAGAACGCCTCGTACAGCGGCCGCCCGACCAGCGAGATCGCCTTCTCCTCGAAGTTGACCGCGTCCTTGCCCTCGATCTCCCCAGCCTGCTCGGCGACCAGCGCGCGGGCCTGGTCCGGGGTCAGGTACGCACCGAAGTACTCGCAGATCGTGGCCAGGTTCACCGGCATCGGGTAGACCCGGCCCTGGTAGATGGTGAACACCCGGTGCTGGTAGCCGGTGAAGTCGGTGAAGGCGCTGACGTAGTCCCAGACCCGCTTGTTCGAGGTGTGGAACAGATGCGCGCCGTAGCGGTGCACCTCGATCCCGGTCTCGGGTTCGGTCTCCGAGTAGGCGTTGCCGCCGATGTGATCGCGACGGTCCAGCACGAGGACCCGCCGATCCAGCACCCTGGCGACACGCTCGGCCACGGTCAGACCGAAGAAACCGGAACCGACCACGATCATGTCGTGCTGGGGGCTACTCACGGGCGTCGAGGGTAGCTGCTGAGTGGGCACGACGAGACGTAACCCCACCCGCCAGGTCTGGACACCCGTCGGGCCTGGGTGACCGCACCGACGCTGCTAGCCTGCGCCACGACGCCTCGCCCGGCGGTCGGAGGAGTCAGATGGCTAATGACGACACGTGGGTGATCATCCCGGTGTACAACGAGGTCACCGTGATCGCCCAAGTGGTCGCCGACCTGCACGCGACGTTCCGCAACATCGTCTGTGTGGACGACGGCAGCACCGATGGGTCCGCGGCGCGGATCGCCACCACCGCCGCGCACCTGGTCCGGCACCCGATCAACCTGGGACAGGGTGCGGCCTTGCAGACCGGGTTGTGCTACGCGCTGGCCCGTCCGGGCGGCCGGTTCTTCGTGACCTTCGACGCGGACGGCCAGCATCAGGTCGCCGATGCCGACCGCATGGTCGACGCGGCCCGCAGCGGTCTGGCCGACGTCGTCCTGGGCTCCCGTTTCCTCGGTCCGTCCGATGGCCGGCGACGCCGGGTGCCGCTGCTCAAGCGCGTCGTGCTGCGCCTGGTGGTGGCGCTGAGCCCGATGGCGCGCAAGATGCACCTCACCGATGCGCACAACGGGCTGCGGGTCTTCAATCGCGCGGTCGCGGGGCAGCTGCGCATCAGGATGAACGGCATGGCCCACGCGTCGGAGATCGTCTCACTGCTGGCGCGGTCGTCATGGACGGTGCGGGAACTCCCGGTGACGATCCGCTATACCGAGTACTCAAGAAGCAAGGGCCAGTCCGTCATCAACGGGATCAACATCCTGTTCGACCTGGCCGTGCGCGACCAGAAGTGAGCGTACCGTGATCGTGCAGATCATTCTCGTCCTCGCGGCACTCGGCGCTCTGGTCTACTTCGCACGCCGGGCCCACAACGTCCGTATCCGCGCGAGCAAGCGGATCGCGTTCTTCGCGTTCATCGCGGTGAACGTCTACGCGGTGCTGCGGCCGGGCGATACGACGTGGATCGCGCAGCAGATCGGCGTCGGGCGCGGCACCGACCTGGTGCTCTACCTGCTGGTCGTCGCCTTCGTTTTCGGCATGCTGAACACCTACCTTCGCCAGCGCGAGATCAGCAACCACCTGACCGATCTGGCTCGTACTGTGGCGTTGCGGGACGCGGAATTGGCCAACCGCGACCGCGGACTGGTCGCCGATTCCCAGTCGTCCCAGATTCAGTCGTCAGGGTCGCGGGACTGAGCCGCGCAGCGAGGTAGCGCCGCGGCCGAACGCGTGCCGGGCCAGCGCCCGCATCCCGCTGCGGTGGCGCTTGCGCACCGCCGCCGGCAGCAGGGTCAGCGCGTTGAGCCGCGACGAGGTGTGCCGGCGTGCGATCCGGGCCGCCCGGTGCCAACCGCGGGCCTGCATCCGGGCCGCCTCGTCGAGGAAGAACGAGCGCTCCTCGACGAACCTGCTGCCATCCAGCGCCCGCCACGACGAGCAGCTCGCACGGTGGCGCCGGTAGGAGAAGCACACCTCGGGGTCAACCACCAGCCGCGCCCCACGCTCGACCAGGTCAAGCACCAAAGCGAGATCCTGCACCACGTTGAGCCCCTCGCGGAACCCGACCGCACGCACCGCAGTAGAACGCCAGGCGATGGACGGGAAATACAGCCAGTTACCCCGCAGCAGGCTCGCCGCGAGCTGTTCACCAGCCAGCTCGGTGCGCACGCTGACTCGTGGCGCGTACAGCACCCGCTTCGCGGAGTCGACCACCCCCGCGGCCGGGGCCCCGTGCTCGTCGATGACCTGCACCCCGGGCTGGACCATGGTGACCTCGGGAAACTCCGCGAACGCCGCACGGACACCGCTCAGATAGTTCGGGAACATCAGATCGTCGCAACCCATGATCACGGTCACATCGTGCTCGACGAGGTCCACACAGCGCTGGAAGTTGCGGTTGACACCCAGATTCTGCTCGTTGCGCAGGTACCGGATGCGCTCGTCACCCAGCGAGGCGAACCATTCCGGGACGCCCGGCTCGGGGTAGCCGTCATCGACCACCGTCAGCCGCCAGTCCGGATCCCGCTGCGCAACGACACTGCGCACCGCCGCCTGCATCAGGCCCACCGGCCCGTAATAGGGCAGCATGACATCGACAGTGCTCACCGTGCGCGCTCCCCTCAGAAGGCGCGGATGCTAGCGCACCCGCATTGAGCGGACCCAATCCAAGGTGCGAACCAGCCCTTCGGACAGCGACGTGGGTGGCGGCAGGCCCAGCTCGCACCGAGCACGGGTGACGTCGAGGCAACTGCGTACAAGTTCGCCGGGGCGGGCAGGTGCGAAGTCCGGCGCGAAATCCACCGGGTCGACACCCGCCGTCGCCGCAACCGCCCCGACCAGCTCCAGCACCGTGACCTCGGTGCCGGTTCCCACGTTGTACTCGCCGTGCGCCGGCTCAACAGCCCGGGCCATGGCCAGGTTGGCCGCCACAATGTCGGCGACGAACACGTAATCGCGAGTCTGCCGTCCGTCGCCGTAGACGGTTGGCCTGCGCCCGGCGAGCACTCGATCGCAGAAGATCGCGATGACGCCGGCATCACAGCGGGGATCCTGCCGGGGGCCGTAAGCGTTGCCGTACCGCAGCGTCACCACGTCCAGCCCGCGCATCTGGCGAAACCAGCGAGCGTAGTGCTCGGCGGTGAGTTTGCTCAGACCGTAGGCCGAGACGGGGTCGGCGACAACAGCCTCCGAAGTGGGCACCACCGTGGACGCACCATAGATCGCACCACCGGTTGAGGTGTTCACCACCCGGCGCGCGCCGGCGGCGTCGGCTGCGGAGAACACGTTCACCGACCCGAGCACGTTGACCGCCGCGTCGTATGCCGGCTCGTCCATCGAGACCCGCACGTCGATCTGGGCCGCGAGGTGGAATACCAGCTCCGGCCGGAAGGATCGGAAGGTCTCATCGACGGCGAGACCGTCGCGGATATCCAGCTTGACCAAGCGTGCACCGCGACCCAGCGCGGGCTCGAGGTTGGCCGGCAGGCCCCGGCTCAGATCATCGACGACAAGCACCTCGGCACCGGCATCGACGAGCGCATCGACGAGGTGGGAACCGATGAAGCCGGCGCCCCCGGTCACCACTGCCCGCATGACGTTCAGGCTAGCGGTACCGGCGCGGGCGGTCCTCGATGTCAGATCCCGTACCGTTGCGGCGTGTTAGGGACGGCAGCTCAGCTGCGGGCGCGGCTCTCGGATGTCGCACCGGTCGGTGCCGGGCTGGTCCTGCTCGGTATCTCCGCGTATGCCTTCCTCGGCCTCGCCGGTCACGCGCTGGCGCCTCGCGAGTACGCGGCGGTGGCGTCGCTGTACCTGCTCATCGCGGTGGTGGGACCTGGCGTCTTCGCGGCTGTCGAGCAGGAGACCAGCCGGGAGATCAGCAGCCGGATCTGCACCGACCGCCCAACTCGGCCAGTGCTGCGATCCGCCTCGGTGATCAGCGCGGTGCTCGCGGGCGCGATGATGGCCCTGCTGCTCGCGCTGTCCCCGCTGCTGGTGCACCGCGTGTTCGGTGGGGCGTGGTCGCTGCTGGTCGCCGCACTCGTCGCCGTCGCCGGGGCCGCGTCGGTGCACCTCACCCGGGGTCTGTTCAGCGGGCAGCGCCGGTACGGCTGGTACGGGGCCAGTCTCGCGGCCGAGGGGCTGGCCCGGCTGATCCCGTCGGTGGTGCTGGTCTGGGCAGGCATCGCTGCTACTGGGGCTGCTACTGGGGCCTTCGGGTTCGCGTTCGCGCTCGGAGCGCTGCTGGCCGTCGCGGCGACGATCGTCGGGGTCCGCCCCGGCCCGCCGGGCCCATCGCTGGGACCGCCGCTGGGCCTGCGACCGATGGCCCGTGGCGTCGGGTTGCTCGCGGGTGCCTCGGCGCTGACTCTGTTGCTTGCCAACATCGCGCCGGTGGTGCTGACGTCCCGGCTCACCGACGATCCCGGCACCGCAGCCAGTTTCGTCTCGCTGTTCGTGCTCGCCAGGATCCCGCTGTTCCTGTTCTCACCCGTGCAGGCATTCCTGCTGCCGTCGCTCACCGCCGCCGCCGAACGAGGCGAGATCGCGCGGGTGCGGCGCCAGATCCGCACCGTGCTCCTCGTGGTGGGGGCGATCGGCCTGGTCGGCGTCGTGGGCGCGGCGATCGCCGGCCCCTGGGCCGCTCGGGTTTTCTTCAACGCTCCCTTCGAGCTCCCCTGGCTGGTCGCCGCCCTGCTCGGGGTGAGCACGGTGATCATGATGATCGCGCAGATCCTGCAGCCCGCGCTGGTGGCGCTGGGCGAGCACCGGACAGCGATGTCGGCGTGGATCGTCGGCACCGTCATCTTCGGCGCGCTGCTGTTCATCCCCACTGCCCCGCTGGTGGCCGTGGTGGCGGCGCAACTCGCCGGACCGGCCGTGGTCGTCGTGATCATGGCGCGCGCCCTGCGTACCAGCCTGGCCCGCAGGTGAGGAGCTGAGCCGCTCAGCGAGGTAGCGCCGGGCCGAACGCGTGCCGGGCCAGCACCCGCATCCCGCTGCGGTGCCGCTGGCGTACCGCACTCGGCAGCAGGGTCAGCGCGTTGAGCCGCGACGAGGTGTGCCGGCGCGCGATCCGGGCCGCCCGGTGCCAGCCGCAGGACTGCATCCGGGCCGCCTCATCGAGGAAGAACGAGCGCTCCTCCACGAACCTGCTGCCATCCAGCGCCCGCCACGACGAGTCGCTCGCCCGGTGGCGCCGGTAGCAGAAGCACACCTCGGGGTCGACCACCAGCCGCGCCCCGCGCTCGACCAGGTCGAGTACCAGGGCGAGATCCTGCACCACGTTGAGTCCCTCGCGGAACCCGACCGCACGGACCGCCGCGGAGCGCCAGGCGATGGACGGGAAGTACAGCCAGTTACCCCGCAGCAGGCTCGCCGCGAGCGGTTCACCGCTCAGCTCGGTGCGCCCGCTGACCCGCGGCGCGTACAGCACCCGCTTCGCGGAGTCGACCAACCCCCCGGCCGGGACCCCGTGCTCATCGATGACCTGCACCCCGGGCTGGACCATGGTGGCCTCGGGGAACTGGGCGAACGCCGCACGGACGCTGCTCAGGTAGTTCGGGAGCATCAGATCGTCGCTCCCTATGATCACGGTGAGGTCGTGCTCGACGAGGTCCACACAGCGCTGGAAGTTGCGGTTGGCACCCAGATTCTGCTCGTTGCGCAGGTACCGGATCCGCTCGTCGCCCAGCGACGCGAACCATTCCGGGACGCCCGGCTCGGGGTAGCCGTCATCGACCACCGTCAGCCGCCAGTCCGGATCCTGCTGCGCAACGACACTGCGCACCGCCGCCTGCATCAGGCCCACCGGCCCGTAGTAGGGCAGCATGACATCGACGGTGCTCACGGTGCGCGCTCCTGGAGATCCAACCCGCTCAAGGGCGCCGCGGCGGTTCGCCGCCCGTGAACATCTGCTCCCAGGAGTCGGCAGAGGTGAGCTCGGGCACTGCCGCGCGGTAGCGCTCCGCCGTGAGGTCCCACTCCGCGACCAGCCGCCGGTAGAGCGCGACGGTGCGGGCGAGTAAGGCCCGGAACTGCTGCGGGTCCCGCTTGCGGAAGGCGACCCCGCTGCCGTCGGCGTTGGACACCGTGGCTGAGTCGACCATCCCGAGCAGGAACCACCGGGCGTTGCGGGCCGGCACGTTGATCTGCGGGCGGACCCGGGTCTGCGGCGCCGGGGAGCGCAGGTGATGGGAGATCGTGGACAGGGCCCGTTTGGCGATGGCAGCCGGGTGCACCGGCGGCTTAAGCAGGCGCTCGATGCGAACTGGATCGAACAACGGCATGGGAAGTTGCTGGGCCGACGGAAGGATCCGGGCGTCGTCGTAGCCTTCGCGCAACCTGCGCACGGCGGGCAGGCCGTCGCGCAGCGAATCGAACAAACCCTCCGGCCCGGCGAGGAAATCCTCGATCGACTTGTGGCGCAGCGCCACGGTCGAGTACTCCATCGCCATCAGGTGCTTGAAGGTGGTGCGCAGACCATCTTGGACCAGCGCCCGCCGGACGTCATAGGGGCTGTGCAACGCCAGCGTGATCAGCCGGTTGCGCAGGTGGAAATACGTCGTCCAGTCGGTCGCGTCGTCCTTGTCCGTCCAGGGCATGTGCCAGATCGCCGAGCCGGGCAGGGTGACGGTCGGAAAACCACACTCAGCGGCCCGCAGCGCGTACTCCGCGTCGTCCCACTTGATGAACAGGGGCAGCGGCAGGCCGGTGCGTTCGAGCACCTCACGGGGGAACAGGCACATCCACCAGCCGTTGTAGGTGGAGTGGATGCGGGCGTGCAGCAAGCGTTGCTTGCGCAGCGTCAGCTTGGCGAAGTCGTGCTGGTAGACCGAGCCGGGTGCCGGACGCCAGAAGCTGGTCCGCAGATCCACGATCTCGCCCATGGCGTGCAGCTGGCTACGCACCTGCAGGTTCAGCATCTGCGCCCCGACGATCACCGGCGATGACGTCGCGCTGGCGAAGGCGTGTGCGCGCAGCACGCTGTCCGGCTCCAACCGGACGTCATCGTCCATCAGCATCACGTGCTCGACACCGGCGGTGCGCAGCGCCTCGAGCATGCCGCGGGCGAACCCGCCCGAGCCGCCGAGGTTCTCCTGGTCGATCACCACCAGCCGGTCACCGAACGGGGCTGCGACGGTGGCGAACCGCTGGTGGTCGCGTACCTTGACGCTGCCCTGATCGACCACGAAGACCTTGGCGATGACGTCGAGCACTGCCTGGTCCTCGGCCAGCCCCTCCAGCGCGGTGACGCAGTCCGCCGGCCGGTTGAAGGTCGTGATCGCCACCGCCAGCGGGTGGGCCGGCAGTGGCTCGTCGATGATCCACGCGGCGTCGGAGACGGTCAGTGACTCGCGCACGGTGGCGACGTCGAACCAGACCCAGCCACCGTCCTCGAACGGCGCGAGTGACTCGCGAAACTCCAGCTCTACTCCGCCGTCTTCGGGACCGTGACCGGTGTCGAGTTGCTTGCCCTCCAGGTGCACGACCTCGCCGTTGGCCTTGGAGCGGTAGAGGTCCACCCGCCCAGCACCGCGCACGGTCAGCCGCAGGGCCACCTCCTCCACTCGGGTCCAGCGCTTCCAGTAGCTGGCCGGGAAGGCGTTGAAGTAGGTAGCGAAGGACAGCTGGCTCCAGGGCGGCAGGGTCACCGTCGAGCGCGAGACGACTTCCGAGGTGCGACCGTGCAAGGACTCTGGTTCATCGAGGTACAGCGGGCGCACATCCGGGGGGTCGTCTGCCCGGGGCATCACCACCCGGTGCAGGACGCGTTGCATGGAGACCGCGCCATCGGTTGGGCCGACCTGCAGTGAGCTGACATCCGACAGCTTGCTGTCCGCTGCGTTGTTGCGCGCCGCTTCCCGGCGCGCGGCTCGCTCAATCGCGGTCGGCACCGCGATCTGATCGTTGGGCTCGCCCGCCACCTGCACCGGCAGACCGCCCGCTTCCGTGGTTGCCACGTGATCCCTTCCCACGTCGGCCCGCCCTCGGCCTCAATCTTCGCAGACCGGGCAGAGGACACCGCAGGGCGACCTACGCCTGAGCACCATGCCTCACGTTATCGAGCCCCAGCCGGGCGGCCTGATGGCGCCCGCAGCGCGCCGAGGTCGAGAGAGTAGACGGTGACCGAGCCGCTGGTGAACACGGGAACCAGCCCGGGCAGTCCGGCTAGATCGGTAAGACCGGGAGCGAGGCTGAAACCACCGTTCCCGGCCCAGCCCTCGGGCGATCCGGCAGAGCCGATCGTGGGCGCCTGGGAGTCGACATACACCCAGGCCACGTTGTACTGCAGCAGGACGTCACGCAGCTGCTGGTCGGTCGGGTAGGAGCGGAACGACTGCAGGAGCCGGTAGCTGTAGGGGACGGCGTCCATCCCCAGGGTTCCCACGTTCAGCACCGGGATGCCGCGCTCGACGTACAGGTAGGTGGAACCGTCATTGGCCGAGTTGAGAACCCGCTGACCAGGGCGGATGCGCTCCGCTAGCCAGCTGATGGCGCGCTGGTCGTCGGCGTTCACCCGGACGAAGTCGGGGGTCAGGTAGCGGGACGCCACCGCCGTCGTGTTGGTGTCGGCATACCGCCAGGCCGGGCCCATCAGGTAGGCCAGCCAGGCCAGCACCACCAGCAGGGCCGCGGCCGGCCGGGCCGGGGCCGGGCAATGGCGGCGCAACCACACGGCGCACCAACTCGCGGTGAGCACCACGCCGAGCCCAGCGAGTACCGGTACCAGCAGCGACACATGCGACCACACCCGCAGCTGCGCGTTGTAGAAGAACCCGGTGACCAGGGAAGTCAGCCCCGAGCCGGGGTGCAGGAACGCACCGATCGTCACCAGGCTCCAGGCCGCCCAGGCGGTCACCGGGCCGAACCCGCGCCGCAGCGCGACCACCGCGAGCACCCCAAGCGCGACGAGGGCGGCCGCGAACACCTGGCCCAGGGACTGCTGTGGGTCGAGATGCCCAGCGTAGGACAGCGCCAGCGTGCTGCCCACCGCATCGCCGAACGGGGCGGGCGGGGTGTCCGGCGGCCACCCGCCGGTTCGCTCGCTGGCCGACAGCGCCCCGGCCAGCGTTCCGGAACAGAGCACCACTGCCGTCCCGGCTGTGATCAGCAACCCGACCAGGTGGCTCCCCCGCTGCCCGCGCAGCTGCTGGCGCCCCTGACGGGTCATCGCCTGCCCCGCCCACCACGCGACGACCGTCAATCCCACCGAGACCGCGGCGCTGGGGTGCACGGACACCACGCCGGCGCAGGCCACCCCGACGGCGACCGCGGACCTGAGCGGCAGGCGGGGCAACATCAGCACCCCGGCAACCACGCCCGGCGTCAGCGCCAGCGCGGCGCCGCCGCCCAGAATGCCGCCGTCGTGCATCAGATGGAAGGTCGGCCGGTACAGCCCCGACGCCACCAGCGCTGCGACACCCGCCGCGAGCATGGCCGTCGAGTCGGCCAGCTTCAGCTGGCGGGCCGCCACCATGGTCAGGGCCGCCGCTGACAGCGACAGGGCCACCGCCAGCACGACGACGGTCACGGCGTTGAGCGCCGGCACCGTGCCACCGGTGAGGCTGCCGGCCACCGCGGCGAGCAGATGCAGCCCGGACGGGTAGAACGCCACCGGCGCGCCGGTCAGGACATCGGCCGGTATCAGCTGCCACGGGGCGGCGTTACCGCTGCGCTGGATGTATGCGGCCAGCACGCCATGGACGACCATGTCGTGTTCCTGGGGGATGGTCGACAACGGACCCATCCCGCGCAGCCAGGTGCCGGCGCCCGCAGCGGCGCCGGCGGCCACCAGCACCGCACCGACCGCCTGCACCGCCCGTCCGGTGGCCGGGCTGTGGCGTACTCCCTCCTGGCGTCCGGCCTGGCGACCCTGGATCGAACGCCGGCGCAGCGCGAGAACGGCAGCAACCGCGAACATCGCCGCTGTGACGACCCCCAGCGGCGCGGCACCGAACGCCACGCCCAGGAGCGCGGTCCCGATGCCGGTTCCCACCGCCACGCCCACCGAGGCCGCCGGCGCCAGACCCATCAGCAGCGCACCGGACCGCACGCCCAACGCCGCCATCAACGCAAGCCCGGGCAGGTAGCAGACCAGTAGCGCTACCAGCAGGACCAGTCCGTCGTGCACCGCGCCGGTCAGTCCTCACCGATGCGGGCAAGGCTAAGCCTGCGCACGCACGCTTCGTCCAGGCATGGCAGGACGAGGGACAGCTCGACTCCCGGAATCAGCACTGGCGCAGCGTATATGGGGCGTCGGTTCGGGTCCGTAGTGGATTGCTTACCAATCCGGTAGGCGCTACGCGCTGCCGCGGAGGGTGGAACGGGCCTGCTGCCGCTCGCGATCGCCCGCACCGCCCCCTGCCGCGCGCCGGCCATCAGCACCTGACGGATGTCGTAGTCACGCTCCTGCCGCCCGGCGCCACCAGAACGTCAGCGTCGAACTCGCCTTGCCACGTCGTTGCCAGCCCACCACACCACACCGTGGTATCTCTATCTTTCGTGCGCTCCACAGGACGCGACGACTTATCCACATTCTTGGCCTGGGAATATGCCGCCACGAGGGAGAATTGTCCACAGATCCTGACGCAAATTTTCGGATTTGTCCTCAGACAGCGGCTCGTTGTGCACCTAACGCTCCCCCGAGCACTCGCGATGTTGGGCCACCCAGCGAGTCCGCCTAGGCGGTGGGCCGCCATTCGGAGCCAACTCCGTAGGCGCTGCGCGCCGCCCTGAGGTGTGAAGTGGGGGCTGCTGCCGCGCGCGACAGCCCTGCGTGCGCCGAGTTCGACACCAGGGCTGCCCGCGCCGCTTCGGACAGCCCTGGTG
>JBOHGH010000107.1:0-14697 GCA_050699975.1 Pseudonocardiaceae bacterium
GCGGCGCGGGCAGCCCTGGTGTCGAACTCGGCGCACGCAGGGCTGTCACGCGCGGCAGCAGCCCGCATTTCACCCCTCAGGGCGGCGCGCAGCGCCTACGGAGTTGGCTCCGAATGGCGACCGACGGGCGACCCTGAACCGCTTTCGGCTCCGAATGGCGACCTCGCGTGGGGGACTGCGGTCATGATCAGCAGACCGCCGCCACTCGCTGCGCCGAAGTCCGGACAAGGGTGGGTATCTGTTCATGCGCTGACGTTGGGTTTAGCCGTTGTCAGCAGGTGCTCGAGCGCACTTACCCAGGTTTCCACAATGGCGTTGTCGTCAACCTTGCTGTGCGCGGTGCCCAGCAGGTTGGGAAGTAGTCGTGCAGAGATCAGGGCGCCGAGCCCGATCGTCGCGATGGCATCAGCCTGTTGGGCAGAGACCTCCGATCCGGATCGGTCGATGATCCACTCAGCGAACTCGCGGTAGGTCAGGTCGACGACCTGGACGACGGCGTTGGTGAGGATTCTCGGTCCGTGCCGAGCCTCGCTGGCGAGCAGCCGCAGTAGTTGGGCTTCCTGGTCGAGCTCGGCAAGCACATATCGAGCGGCGATGGTGAGTTCGGTGTGCAGATCTCCGAGGTCGGCGAACAGCCGGCGAATGTCGCGGAGGGCGGCAAGCCGGCTCAGCTGCCGTTCGACTCCGGCGGTCAGGAGTGCTTCCTTGGACGGAAAGTGGTGGTAGATGCCGCCGGCGCCGGGGCTGAGGCCGACAGCTTGTTCGATCTGGGTGATGCTGGTACCGCGGTAGCCGTGCTCGCTGAACAGCTCCATCGCCGCGTCGATGATGCGATCCCGGGTCGCCACGGTTGACAGATCGCCCATAGCACCAAAGTATTTACTTAGGCACGTCAAGCGTCAACTGAGGAGCGGCGATGACCGCGCATGGTCGAAGTCGGCTGGGCCGCACGGTTCCCCTGGCCGGGCTGGCTGGCCGCACCGCCGGTGAGGCGGTAATCGCCGCCCTGCGCAAGCGGTTGACCGGCGAGGACAGCGCCGAGTTCCACGAGCGGACGAGTCAGCGTTACGCGGCCATGCTCGGCCACTCGAAGGGTGTGCTGATGAAGGCCGGGCAGGTGCTGTCCTTCGTCGCGCTGGGAAAGCTGGTCCCCCCGGAGCGGCAGCGCGTTTACCAGGCGGCGATGGCCCGGCTACAGGCTGACGCCCCACCGATGGCCCCCGAACTGGCCACGGCGGTGGTGGAGGCTGAGCTGGGCGCGCCCCCAGAGGAGATCTTCGCGGAGTTCGACCCGCATGCGTTCGCGGCGGCGTCGATCGGGCAGGTTCACGCGGCACGGCTGGCCGACGGGCGGCGGGTGGCGGTCAAGGTGCAGTATCCCGGGGTCGATCAGGCCATCCGAGCGGATCTGGACAACACCGAGCTGCTGGCCACCTTCCTGCAGCTGGTCGGCGCGATAGTGCCCGGCTCCAATCGGCTCGATGTGCGCGCGGTGGCCCGGGAGGTGGCGGCCCGGATCGGTGAGGAGATCGACTACCGCATCGAGGCCGCCCACCAGACCGACTTCGCCAACGCCTACCGAGACCATCCGGCCATCCGCATCCCGGAGGTGGTACCGGAGCTGTCGACCCGCCGGGTGCTCACCATGGATCTCGTGGACGGCATGCGCTGGTCGCAGGCGGTGCAGGCGGATCAACAGTTGCGGGACCGGTGGGGCGAGGTGATCTACCGGTTCGCTCTGGGCAGCCTGCGAATGGTGCGCATGTTCCACGCCGACCCCCATCCGGGCAACTACCTGTTCCACGATGACGGCACAGTGACGTTCTTGGATTTCGGTTGCGTCAACCGGTTCTCCGCAGAACAGATCGCGCTGATGCGACGGATCGTCGCCGCCGCGATCGCCGATGACGCCGCAGCCTTGTGGGACACCTTCGTCGAGATCGGCTTCCTGACCGCCTCCGACGCACCGAGCCCGGCAGAACTGCTCGAGTGGTACCGCGACAAGCTGCAACCACTGGTCGCCGAGCAGCCATTCACCTACACGCCGGCGTTCGCTGCGTCCGTGGTGCAGGGCTACTTCGAACGCCGGGGCGCGGCCGGGTCGGTGGTGCGCCGCGTCGAGCTCCCCCGCGAGTACGTGTTCCTCACCCGGATCGACCTCGGACTCACCGCCTTGCTGGCCGAACTGCAAGCCACCGGTCCGTGGGCGGCGATCCGCAGCGAATGGGACTGCAACGGGCCTCCCGCTACCGAGATCGGCAAGCTCGACGTCGAACACTGGGCGCGGCGGGGACTGAAGACCGTGGAGCCGTGATGTTCCCCACCGTTGATCCGTACCCGGCCTACCGCGCGCTGCGTGAACAGCACCCGGTGTGCTGGGACAATGACGTGGACGCGTTCCTGGTCAGCTCCTACGCCGAGGCGAGCACTGTGCTGCGCGGTCCGGGGTGGAGCAGCGACCCGAACCGCAACCCCGCACTGGCCGCCCGGTTGGATCGCGCCGAACCCGGAACCCAAGCGCTGCGCACGACCCTGCTGATGATGGACCCGCCCGAGCACACCCGGCTCCGGCGGCTCCTCGCCCCGGCATTCGCCCCCCGGGCCATCGACGCGCTGCACCCCCGGATCACCGCAGTGGTCAAGTCCGCCCTTGCCGACCTCGGCCAGGGGGATGAGGTCGACGTCATCGCCGACATCGGCTATCCGATCCCGCTCGCCGTGATGTGCGAGCTGCTCGACGTCGACATCGAGGGCGCGCAGCTGCTGCGTACCGAGACCCCCAAGCTGGTGGGAATGCTCGAATTCGACCCTGACCAGGAGGCGGTTCTTGCGGCCGAGGAGGCAGGCGCCAGCATCGCGCTTCATCTGCTGCCCATTCTCGGCGACCGCCGTCACCGGCCCGGCGAGGATCTGGCCAGCCAGCTGCTGCGCCTCGGAGGCGATGGCCTCAACGACGAAGGCGACGCACTCGGACTCGACGAAGTGCTCGCCACCTGCATCCTGCTGCTCACTGCCGGGCACGAAACCACCGCCAACGTGATCGGCAACGGCGTCCTCACCCTGATGGAACACCCCGACCAGCTCCGCCTGCTCCGGCGTGATCCCGCGCTGATCAAGCCAGCGATCGAGGAGATACTCCGGTTCGAGTGCCCCGCTAAGATCGTCGGCCGTACCAACCTTATCGACCGGCAACTAGGCGGGCGCACCATCCGCGCCGGCCAGCGGGTGCTCGTCCTGCTCGGCGCAGTGAACCGGGATCCGGGACAGTTCCGCGATCCCGAATGCTTCGACATCACCCGAACTCCCGCTCCGCACCTTTCTTTCGGTGCAGGGCCGCACTTCTGCCTCGGCGCTGCCCTGTCTCGCGCGGAGGCCCAGGAGACACTGCGGCAGCTGCTGCCGCTACTGACCGAGTGGCGACTCGCACCTGGAGCGCCCGCCTGGCGAGTTTCCGACACTTTCCGCGCACTCGAGAAGCTCCACCTCGTCAGCCCCGCGACTCAATCCTGACCCGGGAACGACCCGGATTCGCCGCCGCACTCGCACACACAGGGTGGCGTGAGACTTGATCTTCGCTGGCTGATGCTGATCATGTGGCGGTGTCCGGCAGCGGTCCAGCTGCGAGCCTTCCCTATCGCGGTAGAGAAGCTGCGTGCGCTGGTCGCGGAACTGATGCAGGCCTCGCGGTCTGCTGGAGGTGATAGCACTGTCGAGTCGATGGATCACCAGCTCGGCTAGCTGAGTGATGCGTCCTCGCCCTTGCACCCGTGCTGGAGCAAGGTCCACATCCGGCCGAGATGAGTACGGACCGGGCACCGACCTACCCTCGCGTGCTCGACGAACTTCTCCCCGCCGCCCGCCACATCACGGAGCCAATAGTCCCGTCGAATCCGATCACAGTCGGCTCAAAGCCCGGCTGCGGCCAATGCGCGGCCTGAAACAGCTTCGTTCGGCCCACGTGATCAGTACCGGACACGCCTTCGTCCAGAACCTGCGCCGCGGCCACTACAAACTCGGCGTCGATGTTGACCCGCGGCATCGGCTCCGGCGGCCTTCACCGAACTCGCGCGTGCCATCTGATCACAGCACCACCACCTGAACCCTGGTCGCGCACGGCGAACGCAACACTGCCGATCTGACCACCACCACACCACCCCGGCGATCACGTAAGGAACCCCGCTCGGCGTGTGGAACCCGGCGCCACCGACGCGACGATCGGATCCCGGCGCTGCCCTGGAACAGGAACTCATGATCAAAATTACAAGACTGTAGTTCAGAGACGATGCGCGTCACCTCCGTTAAAGGTCCAGGCCAAGACTCAGCTTGTCCTGGTTTAACGATCACTGATGGTTGGAACCCTCTACAGATGGGCCAGGCGATACGGCCGGCGAACAGTGTCGTCGACCCCGACGGCGGTTCCGCGGAGAGTCTCCCGTCGGCGCAACACGTCTGGACCCCGCGTATATCAGGAGGGTGAGTAGTCGATGCTGATCGAAAACGAGTTCGAGGTTGCTGCACCGCTCGAGCAGGTGTGGAAGCACATGCAAGACGTCCCGCGGATCGCGCCTTGCTTGCCGGGCGCCGAGCTCATCGATGTCAACGGCGATGTGTACAAGGGGCGAGTGACGACCAAGCTAGGGCCGGTGAAACTCCAATTCATGGGCACGGCCAAGATCGTCGAGCGGGACGAGTCCGCTAAGCGGATCGTGATGGATGCATCTGGGTCGGAGGAAAAGGGCAAGGGCCAGGCCACCATGAAGGTGACGTCGACGATGGCGGGTTCCGGAAGTGGAACGCGTGTGAAGGTGGCTCAGGATCTCCAGCTTTCCGGTGCTGCTGCCCAGTTTGGCAGGGGCATGGTTCAGGACGTCACAAGCGTGATCATGAAGAGTTTCGCCAAGTGCATCGCGGATGATATTGGGCGGTCCTCCCGTGGCGAGGCAGCCGTGAAACGCGAGGCTGCCCCAGTGAAAGGTTTCAGCATCGGCATGCAGGCTGCGATGACTGCGCTGAAAAGGTTCTTTGGCCAGCTTTTCGGTCGGGTGGATGCGTGATGACAATCGTGAGCCATTGAGAGGACGAGTACGATCTTGCGGGCGACGTCCTAGCGCACTGGCGAGTTCATTTCGCGTCGGAACAGCCGATAGCTGACGATGCCGGGGTGACTGCCCGCAAGATAGCCGACCAGCTTGGGCAGGCCCAGGTATCGATGACGCAGGACTACTACCTCGGGCGCAAGATCGCCTCCGAGGACGCGGCTCGGGCACTAGAGATCATCGGCAGGCCTGACGCGGCCGCTCTGATTGCTTCTGAGACCACGAGCCGAGAGACCGCGCTGGCGAAACCGGCCGTAGGGCTTCGCGATCAACGGTAGGCATCCCGCCGCTGGCTGATGTCCAGCACCTGGACGGTCTGGGTGCTGTCATCGATGGTGTACCGGACTCGGTACTGCCCGCGCCGAGCGCGCCAGTAGCCCTCGAAGGGCTTACGCAGCGGAGCTCCCACCCGATGTGGGTTCTCGGCCAGTGGCCCACAGAGGAACTCCACGCATGCCGCGGCGACGGCCTCGGGCAGTTGTTCGGTGAGTTGGCGTGCCGCGGTGCGGGCCACTTGTACCCGGTAGGTCACTCGGGTTGGGTCCGGCGTCGCTCGTCGATCAGGGCTCGCACCTGCTGCTCATCGAGCACGTCACCCCGATCGAAGTCGGCCTCGCCAGCGGCGATGCGCTCCTGGGCCTCTGTGTCGGCGAGCAACTCTAGGGTCGCCTCGATGGATTCGAGATCCTCTGCGGCGAGCAGCACGACGTATTCACGGCCGTTGCGGGTGATGTGGACGCGCTCGTGAGTGCGTCCGACCTCGTCAGCGATCTCGGAGAGTCGAGCCTTCGCTTCGGACAACGGAATCGTGCTCATGGACCAGAATTCTAGTCCACCAACCTTCCAACTGCCACCGGCAGCCGACCACCCATGCCGGCGGCGCGAACACCGCAGCTGGCACGGGCCTCCCGCTGCCGGATGCCGGTCAGGTCCTTCGGAGCCTGCTTCGTCCATGCGGGCGAGTGGAAGCAGGAGAAGCGGACAGCCAGTTGGACGGTGGTACGTCAGACGATCGCCGGTTCCTTCGGCGCAGCGCTGCGCCCAGCGGTACCCAGCCATCCCGCCGACCTGACGCCAGTGCGACCGCGCGGCGGCCGGGGGCAGCCCGCGACGCAACCGCCGGCCGCGCTCGTCGAGGGCCGACGCCTGATTCTTGATTGATTCCAAAAAATGGGGCACGCTTCGGAGCGTGCCAACGACTTCGGACTTCGAACGCATGTTGCGCGAGGTTGCTCTACGTGTGACGCGCCCTCGGCTAGCGGTGCTGTCCGCGGTGCACGACCATCCGCACGCCGACACGGACTCGATCATCGGTGTCGTGCGTGAGGATCTCGGTGAGGTGTCCCACCAGGCCGTCTACGACGTGCTGCGCGCGCTGACTGCCGTGGGTCTGGTGCGGCGTTTCCAGCCGACGGGCTCCGTGGCGCGCTACGAGGCGCGGGTCGGGGACAACCACCACCACGTCGTCTGTCGGTCGTGCGGTGCCATCGCCGATGCCGACTGCGCGGTCGGCTACACCCCTTGCCTGACGGCCGCCGACGACTCGGGCTACGAGATCGACGAAGCCGAGGTCATCTACTGGGGCCGATGTCCCGGGTGTGTCGCGGCAACTTCTGCCGCGTCCGGCGGCTGATCGCGGACACCCAGCGCTCGACATCAGCAGAGCAACACAGCCTCGGATCCAGAGCAACCAACGTCAAGAGCAACCAGCCATCAGAAGCAAACAGTAAGACAGGAGAAGGACCGACGTGTCTGACCACGGCAGCGAAAGCGAGAACCCAGTAATCCCTTCCCCGACTCCGACGCCGACTCGGCACAGGACGAACCGGGACTGGTGGCCGAATCAGCTGAACCTGCAGGTTCTCCACCAGCACTCGCCCCGGTCCAATCCGATGGGCGAGGAGTTCAACTACGCAGCAGAGTTCAAGACCCTCGACCTCGACGCGCTGAAGCAGGACATCTTCGAGGTGATGACGACGTCGCAGGACTGGTGGCCGGCCGACTACGGCCACTACGGGCCGCTCTTCATCCGGATGAGTTGGCATGCCGCCGGCACGTACCGCATCGCCGATGGCCGAGGCGGTGGCGGCACCGGTGCTCAGCGCTTTGCCCCCCTCAACAGCTGGCCCGACAACGCGAGCCTCGACAAGGCACGCCGGTTGCTCTGGCCGATCAAGCAGAAGTACGGTCGGAAGATCTCCTGGGCCGATCTCCTGATCTTCGCCGGCAACTGTGCCTATGAATCGATGGGGTTCAAGACGTTCGGCTTCGGCTTCGGGCGAGAGGACATCTGGGAGCCCGACGAGATCTTCTGGGGGCCTGAGGACACGTGGCTCGGAGATGAGCGCTACAGCGGCGACAGGGAACTCGCCGGTCCTTTCGGCGCCGTGCAGATGGGCCTGATCTACGTGAACCCGCAGGGGCCCAACGGCAACCCGGATCCGCTGGCTGCCGCCAGGGACATTCGAGAGACCTTCGGTCGGATGGCGATGAATGACGAGGAGACGGTTGCGCTCATCGTCGGCGGCCACACGGTCGGCAAGTGCCATGGTGCAGTCGACCCCCAGTACATCGGTCCCGAACCCGAGGGTGCCCCCCTCGAGGAGCAGGGCCTCGGCTGGAGGAACACCTGCGGCAGCGGCAAGGGCGCCGACACGCTCACCAGCGGGCTGGAGGGCGCATGGACCAACGATCCGACGAAGTGGGACAACGGGTACCTGGACAACCTGTTCAAATACGACTGGGAGCTCACGACGAGTCCCGCCGGGGCGAAGCAGTGGACTCCCAAGGATCCCTCGGCCCCGGGCACCGTGCCCGATGCTCATGATCCGTCAAAGCGGCACGCTCCCATGATGCTGACGACGGACCTGGCGCTGAGATTGGATCCGATCTACGAGCCGATCGTGAGGCGCTTCCACGAGAATCCGGACCAGCTCGCAGAAGCGTTCGCCAAGGCGTGGTACAAGCTGTTACACCGCGACATGGGACCCGTCTCGCGCTACCTCGGCCCGTGGGTTCCGGAGCCGCAGCCGTGGCAGGATCCCGTCCCCGAGGTCGATCATGAACTGATCGGGGACGAGGACATCGCTGCCCTCAAAGGCAAGATCCTCGCATCGGGGCTGTCCGTCTCCCATCTGGTCTCCACCGCGTGGGCGTCGGCGGCCAGCTTCCGCGGCACCGACATGCGTGGCGGGGCCAACGGGGCGCGGATTCGCCTTGCGCCGCAAAGGGACTGGGAGGTCAACGACCCGGCCGGACTGGCCAAGGTGCTGCGGACCCTCGAGCAGATCCAGCAGGACTTCAACCTCTCACAGTCCGGCGCAACGTTGGTCTCGCTCGCTGACCTGATCGTCCTGGGCGGGTGCGCGGCCGTCGAGCAAGCGGCGCGCAACGCCGGGCACAACGTCACGGTTCCGTTCGTGCCGGGGCGCACGGACGCCTCGCAGGACCATACCGACGTGGAGTCGTTCGCCGTGCTCGAACCGACTGCCGACGGGTTCCGCAACTACCTCCGAGCCGGAGAGAAGTTCCCGGCGGAGACCCTGCTGCTGGACCGGGCCAACCTGTTGACGCTGACCGCCCCGGAGATGACGGTTCTGATCGGCGGCATGCGGGCCCTGAACGCCAACTTCGGCCAATCCCACCACGGCGTCTTCACCGACCGGCCCGAGACGTTGACCAACGACTTCTTCGTGATCCTGCTCGACATGGGCACGGAGTGGAAGGCATCCGCCTCGGCTGAGAACGTGTTCGAGGGTCGGGATAGCGCCAAGGGCGAGGTCAAGTGGACCGCCACCGCCGTCGACCTCGTCTTCGGTGCGAACTCCCAGCTCCGAGCCATCTCGGAGGTCTACGCGTGCGACGACTCGAAGGAGAAGTTCGTGCGTGACTTCGTGGCCGCGTGGGACAAGATCATGAACCTCGATCGGTTCGACCTCGCCTGATCCCGATGTCCAGGTCGGCCGCTCATCGGCCGACCTGGACATCCTCGGTCGGGTGCTCCTTCCCCTTCCATCACCGGACGAACCCCCTGCGGGCAGACACCGACGGCGATGGGCGCAGGCCCCGTCGCGAGATCAGGGCCGCCCCCGTCGGCGCGTCGGCGGTGCGCACTGGGTGACGTTGTCCCGGACGAGAGGCGCACCTGGCCACCGCTGGCGAGCGGGAGCCCGCTATGCGCGCCGCGGTCGCCACCGCAACCTGTCGGTGAACTTTGTCTCGGCGCTTGTCGCCGCGTCCTCGGCCTCCGCCGAATCGCTCAGCATCACAGCTTGCCGTCACCGGATCGCGCGTCGAAGACTCGGACCTGGTAGGCGCCCCCCGCTGCCGGCTACCGGTCAAACCCTGCGGATCCTGCTTACTGCGGGCAAGTGCAGCCGCCAGAAGGAGGCAATTAATTGGACAAAGATCAATTGAAGATTGTCTAAAATCGACATCTGAGCTGGTCAGCGGTGGTGGCCAGGGGCAGGGCCCCCGGCAAAGTCGGAGATCAGTTGTTGTGACCTGCGGTGATGGTGTGCGACACGCCGGGACTGGGTTGTTCTAGCGGGCATGGCCCTCGGGTGATCATGAAGGTTCCTGACGCCGTCTGATCATCCCCAGGGACCATGCCCAGTTCTGTATCTTCGCCGATCCACCCTGTCGTTGCCCACCTGGCCGCTGCCGCTGATGACAATCGAGTGTTGGGCAGCGGTCTGCTCAGTGTGTTGTCCGAGGTGCCCGACCCGCGGGCCCGCCGCGGTGTGCGCCACCCGATGCCCACGATCCTGGTGGTGGCGCTATGCGCGGTGCTGGCCGGGGCGCGGTCGTTTGCCGCGATCGGTGAGTGGGCTGCCAACGCCTCGCCGCAGGTGCTGGCTGCCCTGGGCATTGTTGGCTGCCCGCCGAGTGAGTCCTGTGTCCGCAGGACTCTGCAGAGTCTGGAGGGCGAGAAGCTCGACGCCATGCTCGGCGGGTGGGCCGCCTGCACCACCGGCCGGACTGATGCGCGGCGGGCGGTCGCGGTGGACGGGAAGACCGTGCGAGGCTCACGCGGCGCGCAGGGCCCGGCGCGGCATTTGATGGCCGCGATCGATCACCACGCCGGGGTGGTAATCGGACAGGTCGACGTCCCGGGCAAGACCAACGAGATCCCGATGTTCCCGCAGCTGTGTGATCAGATCACCGACCTGGAAGGCGTAGTGGTGACTGCGGATGCGATGCACTGCCAGACCGCCCACGCCGACTATCTCGTGCTCCAGCGCCGGGCGCACTACGTCCTGACCGTCAAGGGCAACCAGCCAGCGCTGCGCAACCAACTCAAGGCCCTGCCCTGGACAGACGTCCCCATCGGACACACCAGCAACAGCCGGGGTCATGGCCGAGTGGAGAAACGCACCCTCAAAGTCGTCACCGTCTCCGCCGGGATCCCGTTCCCACACGCCCTCCAAGCCATCCAGATCACCCGCCGCACCCGCAAACTCAAGACGAAAAAATGGCACACCGAAGTCGTCTACGCGGTCACCAGCCTCCGCGCCGCACAGGCCACCAACACCCAGCTCGCGGCCTGGATCCGCGGCCACTGGTGCGTGGAAAACCCCCTGCACTGGGTCCGCGACGTCACCTTCGACGAGGACCGCTCCCAGGTCCGCACCCACAACGGACCCCGCGTCATGGCCACCCTGCGCAACCTCGCCATCAGCCTTCTCCGCCTCACCGGCGCCACCAACATCGCCCAAGCCCTCCGACATCACGCATAGGATCCACTCAGACCCGTAGAACTACTCCTGACCAGCTGAGATAGGACTTTGCCGGGGCCCTGTGGCCAGGGGCGGGGTCGAACCGCCGACCTTCCGATTCGGGTTCGAACCTACTGGCAAGTTACGAATATTACGCACTACTGCCCGCCAACTGAGGTGTTAGCAGACGCGAACGCTTGATGGTGCCTGTCATTTGCCACCGTGCCACAGCCCAATGTGGGGGGTAAAGTGGGGTGTTGATCTTAATCTTGGACGTAGGCGCCTCTCTCGCCTCAAAGCGTCGTACACGCGGCACTCCCGGTGTCCCAATCGCAGGTGACCGTCGGTCGGACGGCAATCCAGAACACTCAGGCCCAACAGCCAGCTTGGCCACCGCACCAACAGACTTATCGGATGCATTCCAACTCGCCGCCTGCCGACGCTCGTGCTACGGGTAGCGAGGTTACCCACATATCACGGTAGTTATCGCCATATCGCGGTAGTTGTCATTGTAACGGCCTTGAGGATCGCCCGAATGATTAACGTGGCGAGCTGCTGTGCCTGGAGCTCGCGCAGGAATCGATATTCGGACACGATCGTTCGATCGCGGTAGGGACCGCCCTTGCGAGCGGCCCCCCGCGCAGATCCCAGCGTGCGCTGCTAACGCACTGGGCTCCTGCCTCGGGTTCTGGCGTCGAAGCGCACGTTCGGGAAGGGATGCTTCACGCGGGCGGGTGGTAGCCATCGTTTCGCGATGCGGTTCATCCGTTCCCAGGTGAGGCGCGTGCGCTGGCTGCGGCGCCGCAGCGCCTTGTACCAGTGCCGCGTCGCCTGCGTGCGGAAGGCCGCCACCGCGTCGGTGTTGCCGGGCACGGCGTAGTAGGCCAGATGCCCTCGCACCACGGCTGCCAGCCAGTGCCCCTGCATCGGGACGGGTTGATGCCGACGTCGCTTGAGCTGGTCGTTGACCTCGCGTAGCTTCGCTCGCATCCGCTTCGAGACTGTGATGCGCCTCAACCAGAACCGCCCGGTCTTGGTCTTCCCGCACAGGTGCGTGAAGCCGAGGAAGTCGAACGTTTCCGGTTTCCCAACTCCCCGTGCTGCCCGTCGCCAGGCGGCGTGCCACCCGAACTCCAGCAGCCGGGTCTTGTCGGGGTGCAGCTCCAACCCGAACTTCGCGAACCGCTCACGAAGATCGATAAGGAACTGCCGCGCATCGTCCTCATACTCAAACCCCGCGACGAAGTCGTCAGCTTATGTGGACCGTCGGATTATGCCGACCGGCGGTGCGGAGTGTGTTGGTGTGTTGGGGTTTCAGCATCGTGTGGTCGGCATAATCCTGGGCGGTCAGAGTGTCTGGAGGAAGGCCAGCAGGGTGTCCGGGGCGGTGTAGCGGTGAAGTTTGCCCCCGCTGGGGTCGGTGCGCGCGAGGGCGCGTTCTTTGATCGTCATGTCGGCGTGGAGGTAGATCTGCGCGGTGTCGGTTCCCTCGTGGCCGAGCCAGAGCGCGATGACGGAGATGTCAACCCCGGCGTGCAGCAGGGCTATCGCGGTGGAGTGTCGCAGTGTGTGTGGTGTGACGTTCTTGCTGGTCAGTGAGGGGCAGGTGACTGCGGCGGTGTTGGTGTGTTTGGTGACGAGGCGGGCGATGGCGTCGCGGGATAGTGGTGTGCCCCGGCGGCTGGGAAACAGTGGGTCGTCGGGTTCGCCGGCTCGTTCGCTCAGCCAAGTCCGCAGGGCTTTGGCGGTAGGGCGGGTCAGTGGGGTGCACCGGTCTTTGCGACCTTTGCCATGACAGCGCAGGTGCGCTCCTGAGGCGAGATGGGCGTCGCTGATGCGGAGATTGGCCAGCTCGGTGACGCGTAGTCCGGTGTGGATGGCGACCAGCAGCAGCGCGTGGTCGCGTCGCCCAATCCAGGTTGATAGATCCGGGGCGGCGATCAGAGCGTCGGTCTCGGTATGGGTCAGGTAGTCGACGATCGCGCGGTCGAAACGTTTGGGTGGGATAGCCAGCACGCGTTGGATGAGCGCGGCGTGTTCGGGCGCGCGCGGTAGCGCGTGGCGGAAGAATGAGTGGATCGCGGCCAGCCGGGCGTTGCGGGTCGCGGCGGTGTTGCCCCGCTCGGTCTCCAGGTGCTGGAGGAACGCACCGACCGTTGGGGCGTCCAGGTCAGCCATGCCCACCTGGGCGGGCTGACGCCGGGTGCGAGCGCTGGCGAAGCCGAGCAGGAGCGTGAACGCGTCGCGGTAGGAGGCGATGGTGTTCGGGCTGGCTTGCCGTTGTCGCATTAGCTTGTCGGTGAAGAAGTTCTGCAGCAGTGGCGCCAGGTCGCTGGTGTCGGAGCGTGCGATCATGGCTGGCCCTCGCTGTCTGTGGTGAAGGCGTGCTCCAGCCGCGCGGCCGCCAAGGCGAGCAGTTCGGGCGACCCGCTGAGATACCAGTACGACGACTTGGGATCGACATGGCCGAGGTAGGTGGCCAGCAGCGGCATCCGGGCCTGGACATCGACGCCGGCCCGGTACCAATCCAGCAGCGTGGCCACCGTAAATGAATGCCGCAGGTCATGGATCCGTTGCCGGCGACGGCCTGAGACCGGGGTAATCCGGGCGGCAGTGAGCAGCTGTGTGAAGGTATGGGACATGTTGGCGGCGTCCAGGCGGGTGCCGCGAGTAGACACGAAGAATGCCGGGCCCGCCGGCTTGGGCCCGAACTGGTCTCGCACGAGCGTGTAGCCGGCCAGCGTGGCGGTGGTGGAGGGGTGGATCGGGACATCGCGCGACTTGCCGAACTTCGAGTCCCGCACCGTGAGCACACTGTGGCGCAGGTCGACATCGGCGCGGTCGAGCCGGCAGGCCTCGCTGATCCGTATCCCGGTCACTGCCAGGAGGCCCAGCGTGGTTTGCCAGGTCGCCGCGCGCAGTGGCGGAGACAGTCTGCTGGCGGCCAACAGCAGCGCGATGATCTCGCTGGGTGAGTAGAGGTAGGGGGTGATCCGCCGGTAGCGGCGCGACAGGACGTCCTCCGGTGGGATCTGGGTCGCCGGATCCAGGGTTTTCAGGTGCCGGGCGAAGATTCGCACCACATCCAGGCGGCGGGCCCAGTGCACCGGGTCGGAGCTACCCCGAGGTGTTGATGTTGCCCAGGTGACGGCGTCGTCGGTGGTGATGACGGTGTGGTCCAGTGATTCGAGATAGGCGATGAAGCTCATCAGCTTCGGGCCCCAGGTGGTGAGCTTGAATCCCAGGGCACGACGCATGGCCAGGTACTGCTCGGCGCGTTCCCTCAGCGTGGTCATGACTGGTCACCCTGTGGTGCGGGAAGGGGCCAGGGGCGTGCCAGTGTTCGCAGGGCGGTGTGGTCGACCTTGGCGTAAACGGTGGTGGACAGCTGGCTGCGGTGCCGAAGCAACTGCCCGACCTCGGCCAACCCAGCACCGGCCCGCAGCACTTCGGTGGCCAGAGAGTGCCGCAGGCGATGCGCACCCAGGCGGGGCAGACTCGCGTTCTGGCAGGCTCGCCCCATAATCGCCCGGACCGCTGTGCCCGACAGCGCGTGATAAGGCGCGCGCGCCGTGACGAACAGCGCCCGACAGGCGCATGCCGGCCGGCCGCCGGTCAGATAGGCGGCCACTGCCTCGCCGACCTCGACCGGCAGTGGGACCCGCTCTACCCGGGATCCCTTGCCCCGCACGACGATCTCACCGCGGCGCCAGTCCACATCGGCCAGCTCGAGCGTGGCGGCCTCGGCTCCGCGCAGCCCGAGCCGGGCCAGGACGATCAGCACCGCGCGGTCACGCAAGCCGACCGCCGTGGAGGCGTCCGGGCCGGCCAGCACAGCCGCGACCTGGCCGCGCTCCAGGCCACGCGGCAACCCAGCCAGCCGC
>JBOHGH010000108.1:0-14646 GCA_050699975.1 Pseudonocardiaceae bacterium
CAGGCCGGGCTCGCCGACCGGCGCACACCGCGCACCCGTCAGCAGCGTCCGGCCGGCCGAACTCGCCAAGAACGCGCTCACCTCTACCGATGACCCGCCAAAGAAAGATCTAGCGCTGTAGTACTAGAGCATGCCGAGCAACAGGTCACCGGTCTGTTCGGATCAACCGAGTGGTGGGCCATCCTCGACGGGCGCCGGTCGGGTGCCCTCGACGCCGAGCGTACGCGCGACGAGCTGACCAATCTCATGCGCTGGCGGCTGGAGAAGACGCTGGGCTACGGCTTCACCCACACCCTGCGCTTGACCAACGTCCACGGTGCCCGCTCTACGACATGATCTTCGCGACCGACCACGAGGTCGGCGATAAGATCATGAGATCGGTATACCAGAAGGCCGCGGAGCGGTTTCCGAAGATGCGACAGGAGGCGCGCGCCCGCCGTCGAGATCGCCAGGAGCAGGAGGCCGGCTCCGACGCGCTGTTCACGCACCAGGCGCTGCTCCAAGGCGCCCCGCTGCACCCCCATGAGTCCTACCAGCGCACTCCGCCGGTTCCTCCCTATGGCCAGATCGTCCAGGATCCGGGCTAGAAACCCTCGACACGAACGCGCTTCACGCGATGCACCGTGCGCCGGGCCACCTGCTCGCGTCGCGAAGCCGGACCGGAGGACGGTGCGTGGTGTCAGCCCCAAAAGATGCCGGTCGGGTCGCGGTCGATCTCGGCGAGCAGCTCGTCGATGTTGGCCGACGGTCCGATGCGGTTGTAGGTGTGGAAGCGCAGGTTGCGGTCGCGCCAGTACAGTTCCCACGTCTTGCTGACCTTGGTGTACCGCAGTCGTGCTATCGGGAAGCGGATCCACTCGTTGTCGTCGTCCTGCCGCCAGGGGGCGCGGCACTCGACGATCGTCAGGTGCCGAAGCGCGACGTCGCGGTCGACCCGAACCTGATGCCGTGCCCGCTCGGGCACGCGCCCGGCGCACCAGCGCTGCACACGAGCGACGTCGAGCTCTGACAATCCGGTGGCGGGCATGCAGGTCAGCCTCCCAGTGTCAGCGAACGCCCAAGCGGTGCAGGTCCTGATCATCGTCCGACAAGCGAGCGCAGTCTGGATGCAGAACGCGGTAATTGGGACGTCGATAAGCGCGTTCTGCATCCAGACTGCGTGAGCGGCTAGCGGCGGGGGGAAGTGGGTGTGGGGGCGGGCTGGTCCCAGGCGCGGGCGTAGCGGCGGGCGCCCGGGACAACATCGCGGCTGCGGTAGACGACGTAGGGGCGGACCAGGTAGCCCAGCGGTGCGCTGAACACGTGCACCAGGCGGGTGCAGGGCCAGAGGGCCAGCAGGGCGAGCACGACCAGGTTGTGGACCTGGAAGGTGATCGGGACACCTACCATCAGCTCCGGTTGCGGAGACAGGGTGAACAGGCTGCGAAACCACGGCGACACCGTCGCCCGGTAGTCGTACCCGCCGCCGATCAGATTGCTGCCAACCGTGTTCAGCATCCCGGTCACGATCGCGGCGGTCAGCAGCAGGTACATGATCTTGTCGATGGCCGTGGTGGCCTTGCGCACCGCGACCACGGTGACCCGCCGGTACAGCAGGATCGCCAGCCCGGCGACCGTCGCCAGGCCCGACAGCGTGCCGAAGGACACCGACAGCAGGTGGTAGGCATGGTCGGACACGCCGAGTGCCGCGGTCCAGCTCGCCGGGATGAGGATGCCGAGTACGTGCCCGAAGAGCACCGCCAGCAGCCCGAAGTGGAACAGCGGGCTGCCCAGCCGAAGCAGCCGGCTCTCATACATCTGGGAGGACCGGGTGGTCCAGCCGAACTGGTCGTGCCGGTATCGCCAGATGTGGCCGACCACGAACGAGATCAACGCCAGGTAGGGCACGGTCATCCAGAGCAGGGTGGTCACCGCCGTCCTCCCATGTGCTCCTGCAGCGCCGGGTCCATCGCGAACGCCTCCAGGCCCACCTCTTCCTCGGGTGGTCCCTGCGCGGCCAGCTCGGCGACCCGGCGCCGGTCAGCGACGTTGAGCTCCGGCAAGGTGGCGCACACCGCGTCGAGCAGCGCCGCATAGGGCGACCCGCACTCGTGCAGGGATTGCCTGAGCAGTTCCACGACCGGCCGGTACTCGACGAGCAGCCGCCGGCCGGCCACCGGGTCGACGGTCGCGGCGAACTCCAGTACCACCGCCAGATGGTCCGGCAACTCATGCTCGCCCAGCGTGACGCCCGCCGCGCGGTAGGCGTGCTTGAACCGCAGCAGCGCCATGCCGCGTTTGCGCGTGTCACCGTAGGCGTAGTAGCTCAGGTGCAGGCAATTGCGACGGCGCAGGTCGAAGGTCTCGACGTAGTAGGAGGCCAGCTCGAGCGACGGTGTCCGGCGGGCGTGGTCCACGAACGACACCAGCGCGGGTCCCGCCGGAGCGGGCAGCGATCCGGCTCCTGCCTGCAGCTCATCCAGCATGTTCAGGGTCTGCGGCGTCGGGTAGTCCAGCAGCAGCGCGGCAATCCGCCACACCACGCGCTGCTGCAGCTCGCTCTGCTCGTCGGTGGACGCCTCGGCCTTCCGGCGGCCCAACCAGGCCGGGCTCATCGGGTGGGCTCCGCGGTGTGCGTGGCAGCGCCGTTGGTGTTGGGCGGTGTGGCGGCGAACAGGCCGTTGGTGGTCTTGCCGTCCCAGTTGAGCAGGTTGATCCGGCGTCCCTTGTCCGCCGGTGCTGCGGCACCGTTGGCGTCGGCCGGTTGCTCTGTCAGGTGGAACTTGTCGTCCATGACATCGAAGGCGGTCATGCCCGGTCCGCCGTCGGAGTCCAGGCTGCACCCGGTGGCCAGGGCATCCAGCCGGTGGGCATCGGAGCCGGCCGCGCTGGGGATGACATAGCGGTGCTCGTACTTGGCGATGGCCAGCAGCCGGTACATCGCCTCGATCTCGGCCGGCGTCAGGCGCACCGACTCCGCGATCTCCGGGTCGACCGGCTCGCCGAGGTTGACCCGGCGCATGTGGGCGCGCATCGCGGCCAGCCGCTGCAGCGAAGCGCGCACCGGCCCGACATCGCCCGCGGTGAACAGCTCGGCCAGGTACTCCACGGGGATGCGCAGCGCGTCGATCGCGCCGAACAGGTTGCCGGGATCCTCGCCGTCATGCCCCGTGCTCGACAGCACGTCCACCACGGGAGACAGCGGCGGGATGTACCAGACCATCGGCATGGTCCGGTACTCCGGGTGCAGCGGCAGCGCCACCTGGTAGTCCACGATCAACTTGTAGATCGGAGACGCCTGCGCCGCCTCGACCCACTCCTGGGAGATGCCGGCCCGCTCGGCCTCGGCCACCACCCGCGGGTCGTGCGGGTTGAGGAACACACCCAGCTGCGCCGGGTAGAGGTCCTTCTCGTTGGGCACCGAAGCCGCGGCCAGCACCGCGTCGGCGTCGTAGAACACCACGCCGATGTAGCGCAGCCGCCCGACGCAGGTCTCCGCGCAGACCGTGGGGATGCCCACCTCCACCCGCGGGTAGCAGAACGTGCACTTCTCGGCTTTGCCGGTCTTGTGGTTGAAGTAGATCTTCTTGTACGGGCACCCGGTGACGCACTGCCGCCACCCCCGGCAACGATCCTGGTCGACCAGCACGATGCCGTCCTCGCTGCGCTTGTAGATCGCGCCGGACGGGCAGGACGCCGCACACGACGGGTTGAGGCAGTGCTCGCAAATCCGCGGCAGGTAGAACATGAAGGTCTGCTGGAACTCCAGCTTCACCTTGTCGGACACCTTGGCCAGCAGCGGGTCACGGCCGATCTGCTCGGGACCGCCGCCCAGGTCGTCATCCCAGTTGGCACCCCAGGTGACCTTGGTGTCCTCGCCGGTGATCAGTGAGGTGGGCCGGGCCGTCGGGGTGGTGTCCGACGGTGGTGCGGACAGCAGGTTGTCGTAGTCGTAAGTCCACGGCTCGTAGTAGTCGGCCACCGTCGGCAGGTCGGGATTGGCGAAGATGTTCAGCAGCCGTTTGAACCGCGAGCCCGAGCGCAACGTTAGCCGGCCGCGCTTGGTCAGCGTCCAGCCGCCCTTCCACCGCTGCTGGTCCTGGTATTGCCGCGGATACCCCTGGCCGGGTCTGGTCTCCACATTGTTGAACCACGCGTACTCGACGCCGCCCCGGTTGGTCCACGCCTGTTTGCAGGTGACGCTGCAGGTGTGGCAGCCGATGCACTTGTCCAGGTTCATCACCATGGCCAGCTGTGCCATGATCTTCATCAGTAGACCACCTCCTGGCTTCGGCGGCGGATGGTGGTGACTTCGTCGCGCTGGTTGCCGGTGGGTCCGTGGTAGTTCAGCGCGAACGACTGCTGGGCGTAGCCGCCGATCAGGTGCGACGGCTTGATCATCAGCCGGGTGAGCGCGTTGTGGATGCCACCGCGCTTGCCGGTTTTCTCGATGCGTGGCACGCCCACGGTGCGCTCCTGGGCGTGGTACATGAACACGGTGCCCTCGGGCATCCGATGGCTGACGATCACCCGCGCGACCACGATGCCGTTGCGGTTGATCGCTTCGATCCACTCGTTGTCTACGACGCCGATCTTGGTGGCGTCCACATCGGACATCCAGATGGCCTGCCCGCCGCGGGACAGCGTGAGCATGTGCAGGTTGTCCTGGTAGGCGGAGTGGATGGACCACTTCGAGTGCGGGGTGAGATACCGCACGGTGACCGACCGGTGCCCGTTAAGGCCAGTCGCCCCAACGTTGGGCTCACCGAAAAGAGCGGTCATGTCCAGCGGCGGCCGGAAGATCGGCAGCTGCTCACCGAGCTCGGACATCCAGTCGTGGTCGAGATAGAAGTGCTGCCGGCCGGTCAGGGTGTGCCAGGGCTTGAGCCGCTCGGTGTTGATGGTGAACGGGGCGTAGCGCCGGCCGCCGGCCTCGCTGCCCGACCACTCCGGTGATGTGATCACCGGCACCGGGCGGGACTGGGTATCAGCGAAGGTGATCCGCTTGCCTTCGTTCTCAGCGGCGAGGTCGGCGAGCTTGGTGCCGGTGCGCCGCTCCAGTGCCTGGAAGCCCTCGACGGCCAGCCGGCCGTTCGTCGTGCCGGACAGCGCGAGGATGGCCTCGGCGGCGTGGGTGTCCTTGGCCAGCGACGGCCGTCCGGCGGCGCGCCCGGAGACGACCGCGCCGTTGGCCGCCCTGAGGTAGTCGACCTCGGCGTCGGGGTGGACGGTGACGCCCTTGGTGGTCAGGCCGACGCGCTCCACCAGCGGGCCGAGCGCGGCCATCTTCTCGCCGATCGCCGGGTAGTCGCGCTCCACCACGATCAGCCTCGGCATGGTCTTGCCAGGTATCGGCTCGCATTCGCCGGCTTTCCAGTCCAGCACCCGGCCGCCGGGCTGCGCGGTGGCATCGGCGGTGTCGTGCAGCAGCGGTACCGCCACGATGTCCTGTCGCACTCCGAGGTGTTTCTCGGCCAGCCAGGAGAAGCCGCGGGCGATCCGGTGGAAGGCCTCGAAGTCGGTCTTGGTCTCCCATGGCGGGGAGATCGCGGGGGAGAAGGCGTGCACGTAGGGGTGCATGTCGGTGCTGGACAGGTCGTGCTTCTCGTACCAGGTGGCGGCGGGCAGGACCACATCGGAGAACAGTGTGGTGCTGGTCATCCGGAAGTCCAGCGACAGCAGCAGGTCGAGCTTGCCGACCGGCGCCTCGTCGCGCCAGGTGACCTCCACCGGGCGCACCCCGTCGTTATCGGTGGCCTGCAGGTTGGAGTCGCTGCCCAGCAGGTGGCGCAGGAAGTACTCGTTGCCCTTGGCTGAGGAGCCGAGCAGGTTGGCCCGCCACACGGTCAGGCATCGTGGGAAGTTCTCCGGTGCGTCTGGGTCCTCGCAGGCGAACCGCAGGTGCCCGGTGGACAGCCCGTCGACGACGTGCTGTGCGGCGTCCTTGCCCAGGCGTTGCGCCTCGTCGGCCAGGTCCAGCGGGTTGCGGTTGAACGTGGGGTAGCTGGGCATCCAGCCCAGCCGGCTGGCCAGCGCGATGTTGTCGGCCGCGGTGCGACCCGCGAAGCGTCCTTTCGCCAGTGGTGAGGCCATCGCCTCGGCGGTGAACGGGTCGTAGCGCCACTGATCGGTGGCCAGGTACCAGTACACGGTGCCCTGCATCTGCCGCGGCGGCCGCTGCCAGTCCAGGCCGAAGGCCAGCGTCGACCAGCCGGTGATCGGCCGGCACTTCTCCTGACCGACGTAGTGTGCCCAGCCACCGCCGTTGACTCCCTGGCACCCGGTGAGCATCACCAGCGCCAGGAACGACCGGTAGGTCTGATCGGAGTGGAACCAGTGGTTGGTGCCCGCGCCCATCAGGATCATCGACCGGCCGCCGGAGCGCTCGGCGTTGTCGGCGAATTCCCGGCCGACCCGCTCCGCCGCGGCCGCCGGCACTCCGGTGATCGGCTCCTGCCAGGCCGGCGTGCACGGCTGGGTGGCGTCCTCGTAGCCGGTCGGCCAGGTGCCGGGCAGACCCGGGCGATGCACCCCGTACTGCGCCAGCAGTAGATCGAACACCGTGGTGACCAGCTTGCCGGCGACGGTCCGGGTCGGTACTCCGCGGCGCAGCACGCCCGGCTCGGCGGTGTCGAACCTCGGCAGGCTGATCTCTGTGGTGTCGCTGCCGTGCATGGTCAGCAGCGGGTCCACGCCGTCTAGGTCGAGGTTCCAGTGACCTTCCCCGGCGCGGGTGAACCGGTGACCCAGCGAACCGTTCGGAATTGCCGGCTGCCCGGTGACTCCGTCCAGTAGGACGGTCTTGGACTCAGCACCCTCGCTGGCGTCACCCAGATCTGCCGCGGTGAGGAACTTTCCGGCGACGTAAGCGTCGTCCCGCTTCTCCAACGTGACCAGGAACGGCAGGTCGGTGTAGCGCTTGACGTAGTCGGTGAACCGCGGCGTCTGCCGGTCGACGAAGAACTCCTTGAGGATCACGTGCCCCATGGCCATGGCCAGCGCGGCGTCGGTGCCTGGCCGGGCCGGCAGCCACTCGTCGGCGAATTTCGTGTGGTCGCCGTAGTCCGGGGACACCACGATCACCTTCTGGCCCCGGTAGCGGGCCTCGGTCATGTAGTGCGCGTCCGGGGTGCGGGTGACGGGGACATTGGAGCCCCACATGATCAGGTAGCCGGCGTCGAACCAGTCGGCGGACTCGGGCACGTCGGTCTGGTCACCGAACACCTGGGGCGAGGCCACCGGAAGGTCGGCATACCAGTCGTAGAACGACAGCATCGCGCCGCCGATCAACGAGATGAACCGGGCGCCGACGGCGTGGCTGACCATCGACATCGCCGGGATCGGCGAAAAGCCGGCGACCCGGTCCGGACCGTGGCGCTTGATCGTGTGCACATGCGCGGCCGCGACGATCTCGACCGCCTCCCACCACTCGGCCCGCACGAACCCGCCCATGCCACGCGCAGACTTGTACCGGCGGGCTTTCTCGGGGTCGTCCACCAGATCGGCCCAGGCCAGCACCGGGTCCTTGAGTCGCTGCTTTGCCTCCCGGTACAGCTCCAGCAGCGTGCCGCGCACATACGGGTAGCGCACCCTGGCCGGCGAGTAGGTGTACCAGGAGAACGACGCACCGCGCGGGCAGCCGCGCGGCTCGTACTCGGGCTTGTCCGGGCCGATCGACGGGTAGTCGGTCTGTTGCGACTCCCAGGTGATGATCCCGTCCTTGACGTAGATCTTCCACGAGCAGGAACCGGTGCAGTTCACCCCGTGGGTCGAGCGCACCACCTTGTCGTAGGCCCAGCGGTCCCGGTAGAAGACGTCAGCCGACCGGCCGCCGATCTGGTGCAGTGTGCGTCCATCGGCCGAGGCGTCCCCGCGCTGGAAATGCCTGCCGATGCGCAGCAGGGAATCAGCGAAGCCGGTGTCCATTCCGACACTCGAGCTGTTATCGGGGGTATCGCTCACTGACGCCACCCCTCCGGGTGATAATGACGTTCACGGGCGGCTGGTCTCGCCTACTTTATACGGCGCTTTGGTACCCTTCAAGAAGGTCCGCCGGTCTCACATCATCACCGATGTGATGGTGCGGCGCATGTAACATGCCGTTCATATCCCAGGTCCGTCGAACTCTCCACGGTCAGCCCTTCTAGCTGCGACAACGCGCTCAGTCACCGGGCTCCTCATGATCAGGTCAGGACGTGGGTCAGGTGTGGTTAACAGCTACGTGTCACACAGTTTCCGGGTGGTTTACAACCGCAACCCGCCAGTTACCTCACGCCGGGTGATCGATCCAGCTCAGTCGGCTGCTCAATCGCGAGGCGGGGCGCGAGAGGATGTGGATCCGGCCGCTATTTCGGATTATTCGAAGAATTTTCCAATTCGTGCATGGCTACTCGGAGTCGGCTTCGATGCCACCGAGAAGAATCTATGCATTGCGCGTCGGAATGCATTGGTTCCGGGCAGCCTGCACCAGAACACCCAGCCGCAGTTCGCAGCCATGAACAAGTCGCTTCCTGTGCGGATCGCGGTTTAGAGGCTGGCGCGGTAGCGGCGCATCGGGACTCGCCCGCCTTCGGCTAACACACCCTCGGTACGCAACCGGGCCAATTGTTCGGTGGCAAGGTGTGGCGCGGGCGTGCCGTCGGCGCGCAGCACCCGGTGCCATGGCAGATCAGTGCTGTCTTCGGCGAGGATCCGGCCCACGAGTCGAGCCCGACCGGGCAGCCCGGCGCGGGCCGCGACCTCTCCGTATGCCAGTACTGAGCCTGCGGGGATTGCCGCAACCACGCCCCGCACCCGCTCCAGATCCTCGCCATCCATGGCAGCCATCCTCCCGCGCCGCGGACTGTCGGAGCGGCGTGGTTGCATGCGCAGCGTGTCCATCCTGGTTCGCTCCGTAGCCGCTGAGCCCGGTGTCGTCACCTGGGGGCCGGACGCCCGCCGGGTGCTGGAGCACAGCGGCGGGACGCTGCGGGTGCTGGGCGGTCCGGGCACCGGCAAGACCACGCTCGTCGCGCACACCGTCGCCGACCGGGTGCTGCATCGCGGGGTGGACCCCGAGCGGGTGCTGGTGCTCACCGCCAGCCGCCGAGCTGCCGCCGACCTGCGCGAACGCATCATCGAGCGGCTCGCGGCGCACGGTGTCATGCCCACCGTGCGGGAACCACTGGTGCGCACCGTGCACTCCTACGCCTTCGCCGTGCTGCGCCTGCAGGCATCCCTGCAGGACCTGCCCCCGCCCCGGTTGCTGTCCGGCCCCGAGCAGGATGTGGTGGTCCGGGAACTGCTCGCGGGTCAGCTCGAGACCGGCGGGCGGAGCTGGCCGGCTCGGCTGCGGCCGGCACTGGGGTTACCGCCCTTCGCCGCGGAACTTCGAGATCTGCTGATGCGCGCCGCGGAACGTGGCTTGGGCCCGGAGGACCTCATCGCGCTGGGCCGCACCAGCGGGCGCGAGGAATGGGTTGCCGCTGGACGCTTCTTCCGCAGCTACGAGCAGGTGATGTTGCTGCGCGGATCGGTGGGCACCGTCGCCCCGCAGGCCACCGCTCCGGCGCTGGACGCCGCCGAGCTGGTGTCGGCAGCACTGCTGGTGCTCGACACCGACGCGGAGGTGCTGCGCAGGGAGTCCGACCGGGTTCGCCACCTGATCGTCGATGACGCCCAGCACCTCGATCCGTTGCAGGCCGCCTTGGTGACCAGACTCGGCGCGAGCGCCAGCGAGTTGCTGCTACTGGGCGACCCGGACCAGAACGCCTTCTCCTTTCGCGGCGCTGACCCGGGCCTGCTCACCACCGGCGAGTCGGCGGTCGTCCGGCTGGGCACAGACCAACGGATGGCGCCGGCGGTGCGGACGGCGGTGTGCCGGCTCGCCGCCCGGTTGCCCGGCCCGCGTGCCCACCTGCACGGCCCGGTAGGGGAGCAGCCCGGCGGGAAAGTGACCGTCCGGGTGTTCGGCTCCGCGGCGGCCGAGGCGTCCTGGGTGGCCGACCAGCTCCGCCGCGCTCACCTGCTGGACGGTGTGACCTGGGCGGACATGGCGGTAATCGTGCGCTCCACGGCCCGCACGCTGCCGGCGCTGCGCCGGGCGCTGCTCGCCGCGGGGGTGCCGGTGGCGGTGCCGCGCGAGGAGCTGCCGGTGGCCCGCCACGGCGCAGTGCTGCCCTTGCTGGGGGTGCTGCGCTGCGCGGTGCAGCCGGCCGCGCTGGACGAGGAGATGGCGGCTGCGCTGCTCGTCTCCCCGCTGGGCGGGGCCGACCCGCTCGCGCTGCGCAGGCTGGGCCGGGAGCTGCGGCGCCGCGAGCTCACCGCGGGCGGTGCGCGGACCAGTGGTGCACTGCTGGTCGACGCACTGCGGCTGGAGGGTCAGCTCGACGGGCTTGACGACCGGACCGCTGGGCCCGCCAGGAAGCTGGTCGGTTTGCTGACCACCGCCGCTCGGGTGGCCCGGCGCGCAGCCAGCGCCGAGGAGGTGCTGTGGCAGGTATGGCAGGACAGTGGGCTCGCGCACCGCTGGGCTGCCACCGCGGTACGGGGCGGCCCGGTCGGTGCGCAGGCCGATCGTGACCTCGACGCCGTGGTCGCGCTGTTCGATGCCGCGGCCCGTTATGCCGATCGGCTGCCCGGTGCCGACGGTGGCCCAGCCGGTGTGCTCGGCTTCTGCGACTACGTCACCACCCAGCAGATCCCCGGCGACTCGCTGGCCCCGCGCTCCCCCCAGGGCGAGGCGGTCGCGGTGCTGACAGCGCATGCTGCGGCCGGTCGGGAATGGTCCCTGGTAGCGGTGTCTGGTGTACAGGAAGGCAGCTGGCCGGACCTGCGGCTACGCGGCTCCCTGCTCGGCGTGGAGCATCTGATCGACACCACCGCGGGCCTCGAGTCCGCCACGGTCTCGCGTACCGCGCCGCTGCTGGCCGAGGAGCGGCGGTTGTTGCTGGTCGCGGCCAGCCGCGCCCGGCACCGGTTGCTGGTCACCGCGGTGCATGGGGAGGACGAGCAGCCCTCCCGGTTCCTCGACGAGCTGGAGGGCACCGACGCCTCGCCGGACGACCGACCGGTGACTGCCCGGGAACGCGGCCTGAGCTTGCCCGAGCTCGTCGCCGAGCTGCGCCAGGTGTGCTGCGATCCGGCCGAGGACGGTGCACGCCGGCAGGACGCGGCGGCTGGTCTAGCGCAGCTGGCGCAGGCTGGGGTGCCCGGCGCGCACCCCGGTTCCTGGTATGGGCTGGGGTTGCTGTCGACTCATTCCCCGCTGCGGGTGCAGGGCGAGCTGGCCCGGGTGTCGCCGTCGCTGGTGGAGCTGGTGTCGAGCTGCCCGCTGCGATGGCTGCTCACCCGGCACGGTGGCGAGGATGTCGCAGCCCTGCCCGCGATCACCGGATCCTTGGTGCACGGGCTGGTTGCGGCCGCGGCGGCCGGCGCCACCGATGAGCAGCTGGAGCAGGCTCTGGCCGAGGCCTGGACCAGCGTCGACGCGGGCGCCCCGTGGTACTCCCGCGCCGAGCAGCAGCGGGTGCGCCAGATGGTGACGATGTTCCGCCACTGGTGGCGCGACAGCCGGGGCGAGCTCACCGAGGTCGGCTGCGAGCAGGAGGTCGAGGTACGGCTCCCCCCTGCTAAGGACACTGCTGACGACACTGCTGACGACACGGCCGTGCTGTTGCGCGGGCGGGTGGACCGGCTGGAGTGCGACCGTCAGGGCCGCCCGGTGATCGTCGACGTGAAGAGCAGCAAGACGCCGGTCAGCAAGCAGGCCGCGCAGGAGCACGCGCAGCTGGCCACCTACCAGCTTGCCGCCGCGCACGGTGCCTTCACCGACCACGGCTTGGCGGCCGAACCCGGTGGGGCTCGTATCGTTCAGGTCTCCGCGCGTACGGCAGCGGCGGTGCAGCGCGACCAGCAGCCGTTGGACGGCCCGGCCCTGGCGCGCTGGGGCGACGTCGTGCGCGAGGCCGCCCGGCGTACCGCGGGGCCCGAGTTCGTCGCCATCGACAACGGTGACTGTGAGCGGTGCCCCTCGCGGATCGCGTGCCCGCTGCACGACTCCGGCCGGCAGGTGACCGGATGACGGCGGTGGGCACCGCCGCCATCGGGCCCGTCGAACTCGCTGCGGAACTCGGCATCGCGCCACCCACCGCGGAGCAGGCCGATGTCATCGCCGCCGACCCCCACGCTCCCACCCTTGTGATCGCCGGCGCTGGATCCGGCAAGACCGAGACGATGGCGGCTCGGGTGGTGTGGCTGGTCGCCAATGGGTATGTCACTCCCGAGGGCGTGCTCGGCCTGACCTTCACCCGCAAGGCCGCCCAGCAGCTCGCCGAGCGGGTCCGGGCCAGGCTGCGCCGCCTCGTCGGCTCGGGGGTACTGGATCGGTTGGACCCGAGCGGCGCTCGCCGGGCAGCGGTGCTGGCTGGCGAGGCCACTGTGTTGACCTACCACGCCTACGCCGGTCGGCTGGTTGCCGAGCACGCGCTGCGGCTGCCCACCGACCCGGGGGCCCGGCTGCTCACCGAGACCGGCGCGTGGCAGCTTGCGCACCGGGTCACCGCCGGCTGGGAACCCGATCTCGACCTGGACGGGAAGGTGCCTCGCACGGTCACCGGCTGGGTACTCGGCCTGGCCGGGCAGCTTGCCGAGCACCTGTGCGAACCGGCGCAGCTGCGGGAAGCCACCGAGGCAGTGATCACCGCGCTGGTCACAGCTTCCCCCAGCCCGCGCCAGCGTGGCCCGCTGCGCGCTGAGCTCAAGCCGGTGGTCTCCAGCCAGCGGTCCCGGATGGCGATGCTGCCGCTGGTGGCGCGCTACACCGAGCTCAAGCGCCGCGAGGCGGTACTCGACTTCGGCGACCAGATGGGCCTCGCCGCCGTTGCGGCCCGCGACCACCCGGAGGTCCGCGCAGCCGAGCGGGCCCGCTTCGGCGCTGTGCTGCTCGATGAGTACCAGGACACCGGGCATGCCCAGCGGGTCCTGCTGCGGTCGTTGTTCAGCGGTGTCTGCCTGCCGGGCGCCGCACTGCCTGAGGGTGCGCCGCCCGGGGGGCCGATCTCGGTGACCGCGGTCGGTGATCCCTGCCAGTCGATCTACGGCTGGCGCGGCGCCTCGGCGGCTAACCTGCCGCAGTTCACCTCGGACTTTCCCCGCGCAGACGGAACCCCAGCGGTGACCCGCGGGTTGCTCACCAGCTTCCGTAACCCCCCGGAGGTGCTCGCAGTCGCCAACGCGGTCTCCGGGGAGTTGCGTGCTGGGCCGGTGCGGGTCGGTGAGCTGCGCTCCCGGGACGGGGCCGGACCCGGCGAGGTCCGCTGCGCGTTGCTGCCCGACATCCGTGCCGAGGTGAGCTGGGTTGCCGCCGCCATCGCCGACCGCTGGCACTCGGCGGTGGTCGACCGAGGCGGCCCGCCGACCGCCGCGGTGCTGGTGCGCCGTCGCGCGGACATGGCGATGCTCGCCGCTGCACTGCGAGCCCGCGAGGTGCCGGTAGAGGTGGTGGGTCTGGGTGGGCTGCTGGACACCCCGGAGGTCCGCGACCTGGTGAGCGTGCTGCGGTTGCTTGTCGACCCGCTGGCGGGCACCGCCGCGGTGCGGTTGCTGACCGGGGCGCGGTGGCGGATCGGTGCGGCCGACCTGGCTGCGCTGTGGCAGCGGGCCCGGGAGCTGGCGATGGATCACCGGATCCCGTTGCGCCAGGGGGCCGGCCCGGAGCAGGTGCTGGCCGCGCTGCCTGGGGAGCTACCTGGGGAACAGGCCGACCAGGCGGGACTGGTCGACGCGCTGGATTCGCCCGGCGATCCGACTCGCTACTCCGCGCTGGGCTACCAGCGGCTGGGTGCGCTGGCCGCCGAGCTGCGGGCGTTGCGGCGCCGGGTCACCCAGCCGCTGACCGACCTGGTCGCCGACGCTGAGCGGACCCTGCTGCTGGACACCGAGTCGATGGCCCGGCCCGGCCCGGCCGGCCGGTCCCACTTGGACGCCTTCGCCGACGTGGTCGCGGACTTCGCGGCCGCTAGCCCCCTCGCCGGCTTGCCCGCGTTACTGGACTACCTGGTCACCGCCGAGGAAGCCGAGGACGGTCTCGCGCCGGGTGAGGTCGAGGTCGCCCACGACCGGGTCCAGGTCCTCACCGTGCACGCCGCCAAGGGCCTGGAATGGGAGGTGGTTGCCATCCCCCACCTGGTCGAGGGGGTGTTCCCGGCGGCCAAGAAGAGCTCGTCGTGGCTGCGGACGGTCACCGAGCTGCCGGTAGCGCTACGCGGCGACCGTGCGGACCTGCCCCGTTTCGCGCTGCCCTCCGGTGCCGACCAGAAGGAGCTCGGCGAAGCGCTCTCGGCGCACGAGTCGGCCTTCGACGCCCGCAGGCTGACCGAGGAGCGCCGGCTGCTGTACGTGGCGGTCACCCGCGCCCAACGGTCCCTGCTGGTCAGCGGCCACCACTGGGGCGAGACCGGGAGCGCACCCAGGTCACCCTCGGACTTCCTGCTGGAGGTCCGCGACGGTGAGCACTGTGTGATCGATCAGTGGGCCCCGACACCCAGCGATGGTGAGCCCAACCCGCTCGACACTGCTGCGCGGCAGGCGCCCTGGCCGGCTGACCCGCTCGGCGCCCGCCGAGATGCTGTGGTCGAGGGTGCTCAGCTGGTGCGCGATGCGCTTGTGAGTGGCGATGCGAGTCATGAC
>JBOHGH010000109.1:0-14532 GCA_050699975.1 Pseudonocardiaceae bacterium
TGTCCGAAGCGGCGCGGGCAGCCCTGGTGTCGAACTCGGCGCACGCAGGGCTGTCACGCGCGGCAGCAGCCCGCATTTCACCCCTCAGGGCGGCGCGCAGCGCCTACGGAGTTGGCTCCGAATGGCCCCCCTCCTCCTGGTCAGGCCGGGTCGGCCAGCTCGGCCGGCGTGGGGCGCGGCGCGACGGGAGCCTCCGCCTTGGCAGTCGGCGGGTTTGCCATCACCACAGTGACGAACGCCACCAGCGAACCCACTGCTGCCACGACCGTGGCCCACCCGTCGAAGCCCTCGCCCACCAGCGAATTGGGGATGTAGAGCAGGGTGTTCGGCACTCCGTAGATGGTGGGGGTGAGCACGAAGAAGCCGATCCGCAGGGTCGTTCCGACGGTGATGGCTGCCACTGCGGCGGCGGTGCTCGCGCGGCGCCAGTAATGGCCGAAGATGAACGGGAAGGCCAGCGCCGCGAGCATCACGTCGAAGGCCAGCGTGAGCAGGATGCCGGTCTGGGGCACCCGCAGGGCGAAGAACACGGCAAGGGCCACCACGGGGATCAGCGTGATCCGGGTGGCGCGGAGCAGGCGGTCCCTGCCGTGGGCGTCGGACTGTAGTTGCACGCCTGCGACGTTGCGCGCTGCGACCGCGGCGGTGCCGAGGATGGCGCCGTTGGCGGTGGAGCAGGAGGCGGCCACGATGCCCGAGAGCACCAGGATGGTCAGCCCGAGTGGTGCATAGTCGTCGAGCAGGGTGAACAGCACCGGTCCGGACCCGGGATTGTCGCCGAGGATGGTCCCGGTGGACAGCGCCACCAGGGAGAACGGGATACCGACGGCGAGGACGCCGAACGCGCCGACGAAACAGGCACGCTGGGCGATCTGCGGTGAGCGGGCCGCGAAGATCCGCTGCATGAAGTCGATCGCGACGATATCGCCGATGCCCAAGGCCAGCAGGGTGGCCCAGTTGAACATCGCGCCCTGTTCGGTGCTGGTGAGCTGCCCGACATCGAGGGGCCCCATCCCGTCCGGGATGGTGATGCCGAAGGTCAGCGCGACCCATATGATCAGCGCCCCGGTGGCGACCACAGTGATGATCATCTGAGCGAATGCGGTGTAGGCGTCGCTGTACATGCCGCCGGTAGCGGTGTAGAGCAGCACCACCCCGACGATGAGCAAGACACCCAGCGGGTAGCTGGTGCCCAGGAAACGTTCGAACAGGAAACCGCCGGCGACCAGGTTGCCGGCCAGCAGGATGCAGAAACTGAAGATCATCAGGATCGAGGCGGCCACCTCCACACCACGGCCGTAGCGGCGCCGGTAGAAGTCCCCGATGGTCAGCAGCTTCATGCTGTTCATCCGCTTGGCGAAGAACAGGCCGGTGAGCACCAGGCAGATCGCCAGCCCGATCGGCAGGCTCGCCCCGGCCCAGAACCCACCGGCTGCCGACAGATCGGTGTTGCCCAAAGTGGCGTTGGTGTCCACCGCCTGACCCATCAGACCCGCCGCGGTGAGCGGCAGCGCCAGGGTCCGGCCCGCCACCAGGAAGTTCGTGCTGTCACCGGCCACCTTGCGGGCGACCGAGAGCCCGATGAGGACCACGACGAGCACGCCTATCCCCACACCGATAATGGCCATGATTCCTCCGGGATCGGTGTCGGGCCGTCAGCCGGCCGGCGGGCGGGGTAGGTGACCGGCGCGCACCAGGCAACCCAGGGTGTCGCAGATCACCCGGGTTGCGATCAGCGCGGTGATCTCGGCGTTGTCGTAGGGCGGGGAGCACTCCACCACTTCGATACCGGCCAGCGGGCGGGCGGCGACGAGCTGGATGAACTTGAGCACCTCACGGGGCAGGAAACCACCGGGTTCGGGCCAGCCCGTGCCGGGCACGAACGCCGCGTCGAGGCAGTCGACGTCGAAGGACAACCACACGGCGTCGGTGTCGTCCCAGGCCACGTCGAGGGCACGCTGCGCGGCGGTCTCGATGCCCATCTCGACGCAGTCGGTGACCGTCATGATCGTCGTGCCGCGGTCGCGGCCGACCGCCACCCCGGGCCGCGGTGCCTGCCAACCACCGATGCCGATCTGCACCAAGTTGCGCGGTGGCACGTTGGGGATGTCGGTGGCGTGAAACCACGGCGTGGTGTGCATCCGCTCGTCGAGGTCGGTCTCCTGGGTGTCGACGTGGCGGTCGAAGTGGATGATGCCCAGCTTGCCGCCGTGTAAGTGTTCGGCGACCGCGCGGGTGGTCGGGTAGCCGATGGAGTGGTCACCGCCCAACACCACCGGAAAAGCCCCGGACGAGTAGACGTGCCCGACCGCCTTGGAGATCTGGTCGAAAGTCTTCTCGATGTTGCCCGGGATGGTGAACACATCGCCCAGATCGGCGATGGTGATCGACTCCCGCAGGTCGACCCCGAGCTCGAAGCTGTAGGGCCCGTACAACGCGGAGATCTTGCGGATCCCCTGCGGACCGAAACGAGTCCCCGACCGGTAAGTGGTCCCCCCATCAAACGGGACACCGAGCACCGCCACGTCATACTCGCCGCAACGGTGAACGTCCTCGACGTACGGCGCCTTCAGGAAGGTATTGATCCCGGCGAAGTGCGGCAACTCACCACGGGCGAAGGTAGGAATCCGCCGGTCGACGATCGAGCCGGCACCCGGCAGACCCAACTCAAGCCCCCGGGCGATCTCCTGCTCCCACTTCGCCGTCGGCAGCATCGCTTCCGCATCGACGCCGTAGCGCGCTTCCGGACCGTAGCGATCCTCCAAGTCAGGCCTCCGCATCAACGGTGCCCGGCCGCCAGGCAACTCGGCGGCTGGCCTCCGGGGCTTCATCCCGCGGTGTAGGGTACCGCCCGTCCGCCCCTCTTGGAGCATTTTGGCTGCTTAAAGTGACTGATTTCCGATTTTCTCACTCATAAGAGTGATAGATGATCTTATCAGACGATATCATTGTCAACGTTCTGTAATTGCGGTGTTCCAGTCACGTCACTGGTGCAATCTGCTGAAGGTTCCACACAGGGGTTCCTGCGAATCCGAATCACCGATGCGTTCACCAACCGGCCACTTTCCGGTAACCTCGCGGCGGTCTGGCTGCGCACCGGGCTGCAAGCGTCCGCCCGTACCGGCCTGGCTACCACCGCTGTCCACGGAGACCGGGTCCACCTCACCGGGCACGCCATCACCGTCCTCAACAGCACTCTCCATCACACCGCCGGATAACCACTCGCGTCAGGTAGTGCAGTGTCTGTTAGCCACATACGTGTTTGAACGCGCTGTCCACGATGATGGCGGCCTGCTGCGGCCTCCACTGGCCGGGGAAAGCTGCCATCAGCCGGTCCGCTTGCGCTGGCACGTTGGTTTCACCTTGCTGGGCGCACACGCTGTTCGCAGCGAGTAGCAGCGTTGGGATGTCCACAACGGGGATACTCTCCCGGTTCAGCGCGTCGAGGTACGCCACGGCGCGTGGGTCGACCGGGGCAGCGGTGTTCCTGGAGGGATCGGCCACCGTCGTGTTCGTCGCAACAATCTGCGGTGGGGAAGCTGGCGCGATGGCGGCACGTTGGGTGGGACCATCAAAAGATGCGACCCCGGCCACGGTCGCCAACCCAACGACGATAAACGCCGCTACAACCCTCACCACCACTACCGTTGGGGTTTCGCCTGGCTTGCGGTGCCGGCCAGAGGTAACTCTCCCTGGTGGTTCCACGTGTCCACCGTAAGGCGGAAACGGAAACAACCCTATGGCCCAGTAGTCTGTTTAGCTGCTATTTCCCTAGCCGTCAACTCGGTCCTGGGGTTGCCGCTGGACCAGCCTTGATCATTTCACCGGAGTGCCAGGTGCGACTCCCGCCGCTCAACCCAGTCAGCGATGAGCCGCAGCGCCGCCGCCCGGCGTTGTGGATCACGTCCCGGCTGCTGATGTCAACCACGAGCCGCCCCTTCGACGTGAACGACCGGCCTGCTCTCGCTTCGCAGCTGGCGCGTTACCACTGACACCGGGCCCGGGACGACAGTCGCACAGGTGAGGGGTCGTGCGACGGGAACGATGGTTCGTCGCCCGATCGTGGTTGGTAGCTCAACGTGTGCATTCACTCCACCATAGTGACCATGGTACCGCTGAATGGGTGAAGATACTGGTGTTTACTATCGCAGACGGTAATAATCGTAAGATCAATGCTCGATAGGGCCATAAGTAGGGTCGTTACGCGACAGGTGAACGCCTTGCTGATGGTGCCGGCGCTGCGGGTGGTGTCACTCGTGTTGTGATGGCTGGGGGAGAAATTTATGTTGTGCAGCGCGCGGAAGATCTCGACCGCTTCCCAGCCTTACAAAGGTTTCGGGGGTGGGCACACTGCTGGTCGCCTCCTGCTGCGGTAATAACGGTTCTGTGGGGCTCGACACCCTGGATCGGCAGATAGTCAAGCAAAAGCACACGCCTTAGACCCCATTTGAGGCGAGCAAGTCCGCCGGAGGCGCGAACTGCGGTCAGAGCGCTGATCATGTTGCCAGAAGCCGCGCCAGAAAACGGCCACCTAAGACCGGGCCACACCCGCTTCTCACGGGACTGCCTGCGAAGTCAGCAAGGGGAGATGTCATGAGTGATCGGGAGCTGAATAAAGCAGGTCTGCTGGAGCAGAAGTATTTTAGGCGCCACTGGAAGCAAACCGGCTGTAACGGTAAGGTAGCCGAGTGGCATGGCCCGTGGCTGTTCCGCATCTACTATTGCAAGAAGTGCGGCAAGCGCATGACTGTGTGAACCGATCCGCGGCGACGGCTGTGTATTGTGCATCTTGGCCCAACGAGCATTCGCCGCTTTCTTGGCTAGGACCTTCAAGCGGCGGTGGGCAGGTGCTCGCGGTCGGGTGATGTTTCGGTGAGGAAGCGACCGTTGGCGCAGGTCAGAACGCTGTATGGAGGGCCGCTGCAGGTCTGTCAGAAGCGGTAATTCAGGATAGGGAACGTGCCCTGAACAGCGACGGAGAAGATCACTAACGCCGTTATGCCGTCGCCATGTCGTCAGCGCTCGGCGACGCCGGCCCGAACACCCCGTCGACGGCTCGCCGGGTGCGCTCTTCGCTGGAGGGCATGAGATGGGTGTACACGCGCAGCGTGAACGCGGGGTCGGAATGGCCGAGGTAGGCAGCCAACGCCGTGATGGTCTCCCCCGCGTCGAGCAGCGTCGAGGCGTAGAAGTGCCGCAGAGCGTGGACTCCGTTCTCGCGCGCGGAGGGAACATCAGCCCGGGAGAGCGCTGGCTTCCACGTCCACTGGTTGAACACGGGCCGCCATGCCGCCGTTCGCTCGCGGCTGTAGACGATTAGACGCGCAGTCACCAGCTCGCCGCCCGGTTCCTGCCACGGCAGCGTCACGGCTACTGGCGGATAGCGCTCGATGTGCTGCGCGAGCGCCAGGCCGACCGAGTCAGGTAGCGGGACGTCTCGCGTCTTGCCGCGCTTGGGCGGCCCGAAGCACGGCCGCTGCCCCACGATCTTCACTTGCCGAACGACATGAACCGTCTTGCCAAGGAAGTCGACGTCATCGACGGCCAGACCAAACAACTCGCCCTGTCTGAGACCGACACCAGCGCCGAGTGGCACCGTGATCCGGTACCGATCCGCCAGAGCGTCGTGTACCGCGTGAACCCACTCCAACGGCCAGGGCTTGACCTTCCTCGGCGGGATCTGCGGCTTGCGAACCGAGGACGCGCTGCACGGGTTTTTGCGGATCTTCTCGTCGTCCACGGCCGCGTTGAGGATCGTCTGCACATGAATGAACATCACCTGCCGGTAGCTCGGCGCCAAACCGAGCTTCTGCATCTCCCGGTCCCAGGTCCGAATATGCGTAGGCGACAGCGCAGCCAGCGTATGACGCCCGAGGTGCGGAAGGATGTGCTTTCTGAGCCGCAGGGCGACCGCCTCCCGAGTCGACTCCTCGAACGTCTGCGACTCCAACCACGCCTCGGCATACGCTCGGAAGCTCTGGGAGCCCGCATTCGGATCGATGTATGTTCCGCGCCGCTTGTCGTTCTCCGTCGACACCAGAAAATCATCAGCCGCCTTCTTCTGACGGTCGGGGAAACTCTTGCTCCGCTCGGCACCCTCCGGATCGAGGTACCGCACACGGTAACGCTGTCCTTTGCCGTGCAGCCCTGTCTTTTCGCGGGTGTGCTTCCCTGTTGCAGCGTCAATGACCGTCCGGTACCAGGTGTCCTGCACGTGTCCCATCGTTAGGCCGCATCACTCAGGACCCAGGCGCGAACGGCGGCCGAGTCGTACCGAAGGTGCCGTCCGCACTTTTTAAAGGGTGGACCAATTCCCTTACGACGCCACTGGTAGAGCGTCTGCACCGGGACACGGAGATACGCGGCAACGTCCTCGATAGTCCACAGCGGTTCCAACTGCAAGACGTTTCTTGTCATCCTCGGCTCCCCCCCCTACGCCGCTTGATCGCCAGTTGCCGAGCAGTTGTCGGGTGGTTCACCAACCGCGAGGTGCGCTGCGGTGTATTCGGCTTTCCATCGCTGCCGTTCCGCGACGGCGTGCAGCAGCAGCACCGGCCGGGGTGGTACGTCAGGGTCGGCGGGTGCGGTGCGTTCCCACAGGTACGGTCCGTCCTCGGGGCCGTGCGCGGGTTGGATGCCGGCCTGTTGGAGGAGTTGCCGAACGAACTCGCCGCGTTCGGCGCGGTGGTCGTCGAGGGTTTTGTTGGACCACTTGCGGGAGACGAGGACGCGGCGTCCGGCGATGCCCAGGTGTTCGGGCTTGTGGGCCTTGCCCTTGCAGCGTCCCGGGGTCATCGAGTGCCGGGCACCGTGGGGTTGGATGCCGTAGAGCAACCACACCGGACATCGCGGCGAGCACGGGGTGATCTGGAGTTCGGCGTGCAGCCGCCGAGCATGATCCCGCTGCCGGTCGGTGGCGTGCTCATCGAGACCGGCGGCCTGCCCGATGCTTTTGGTCAGGTATTTCGTGAGGTAGCCGACATGTCGACCGGCTTCCTCGGTGCCACCGAGGATTCCCTTGACGTGCACCTGTGCTCCGAACCGGACGACGTGCGCGGGTTCGGTCAGTTCCTCACATGCCTGGTCCCAGGTCGGCAGTGGCGTAGCAGTCTCAGGGTCGGTGAAGGCCTTGGCGCGGGTGTCCCACACCGGCAGTCGCCGGTCTGTGTAGATGAGCTGGTCATGGTTAGGCCACCAGACTTGGTGATAGGTCGCGGCGACGATCTGCCGCAGCTCGGTGCGAGGGATCGCACCGCGGATGGCGGTGTGGAAGTGCGGCGCACCGCGCTTCTGTGGTTCAACGGTGCCGAAGTACTGCACGTCCCACCCGACACAACGGCGGGTGTTCTGCCAGAACCGGTCCAGCAGGGCGGGAAAGTGGACGGTGTCGCGGGCGGCGCGGCGGTAGTCGTACCGATCCGGATCCACTGCCGCACCGTCAGCATCGACCCGCCCGTAGGAATCCAGGGTGAGGGTGAGGAACGTGGAGGGCCGGTAGCGCCCGGCGAACACCCGGCCCACGGTCCGTTTCTCGACGGGGCGGCGGGGCAGGTCCGGCGCGTCCTGACGGCGCCGGGTGGACCGCTTGACCGGCTTGGGTGGCGGGTCCAACGGAGACAGCCGGCCGCGCACCCCAACTGACCGTAGTTCGGCGTCAAGTTCGGCCACGGATTCGGCGATTTGCTCGCAGGAGGCCTCGTCGCCGACCTCGCGGCATTCGGCGTGCACGGCGACCAGGTCAGCCCGGGTGGCCAGCAGCTCCTTCTGCTCCTCGGTCGGTGTTGCCCGGTCGGTGACCGGCTCGGCTTCGAGGTGCCAGCCTTGGCGGCATTGCACCATCCGTAACCGCCGCGCCTTGTCCGCACACGGCCGGCACTGATCCTCCCTCGTGGACCCGCACGGCACAGGGACGACATCGACCCGGCCCGAGGTGGTGTCAATCCGGCGCATCGCCAACGGCCGCACACACACCCCGTGCTGCTCGGCCACCGCCAGGGCCACCTCGGTGCTCAGCGGCAACGCGGCCCGCTGCGCCCGGGTCATCCGTGAGGCGTCGAATGTGGCGGGTTGGGTGGTGGTCATCAGACAGTCACCTCCCCGAGCGTGGCCCGCTCCCGCAGCACCGCCAGGGGCACGGCCTTACTGGCGTCTGGGGCGAGATCGGCGCCAACCCTGTGCTCGGTGAACGCCACGCCCCCGTACACGCGCACCGAGACGCCGCCGGGTAGTCGGCCGATCACCGACAGGTGCACGCAGTCGCCGCTGGGAACCCGCCATGCCTCGGTGGTGACCTCCGTGAGTGTGTCGGCCCAGGCCAGCAGGGCGCCGGTGATCTGCGGGGGTGTGTGGCAGGCCAACTGTGCGGACACGTTCGGTCCGCTGAAGGACCTGGTGACGCTCACCGAGTACAAGTCTGGTAGTTCGAACTCAGCGAGGTGGGCGCGGATGGAGTCCAGCAGATCAACCGCGGTAGTCATGCTGCCTCGATTCCGGTGAGCGGGCGGGGGGCGTCGTGCCGACCGGCGGCGATGTAGTCACACAGTTCGTCGAGGTCGGCATCGGTGCTGTGGAAAGCCCGCGCCCGGTCGGGGTCGCGGCGGCCGTCGATCTTGGCCCAGCCGACGCCGGGGGTGTCCTCGCTGATCTCGTGCGCCGTCGCGCCGCGCTGCCGGACCCCGTCGCCCAGCACCATGTCGACCTGTTGGGGCTCATCGAGCCGCATCGCGATCTTGGTGGGGAACAGGTGCCGGAAGTCGATGATCTCCTTACGGGGTCCTGGAGTTGCCCGATCACACACACCCCAGGGGCCCGGCCCTGCGAGAGAATGGACTGCAACGCGGCATTGGCGCGCTTGCGCAGGCTGGTGTCGGGCTGGTAGGCGATCACGTCCGCGAGCTCGTCGATGATCAGTGGCACGAACGGCTGCCCCGAGCCCGGAGTCCACTTGCGACTCCCCTGCCGACGCAAGGCCTCAGCTCGTTGTCGGGTCAGGATGGCGATGTGTTCCAACAGTTCGACGGCGTCGGCGCCGTTGGTGGACACCAGTTTTTGGAACAGGCCCTCGGCGCGGCCGAGTTCCATACCCCCTTTGGGGTCGATTCCGAACACCTGCACCAGCCCGCAGCGGATCCAGGGGGCGAGGGTGCGCAGCACCGCCCACGTCACCGACGATTTGCCGGCGTCGCTGACCCCGGCGACGAGGATGTGTCGATCGGCCAGGCGCAGCAGCCAGGGCCGGCCGGTCTCGGTGCGCCCGATCACCACCCGCGCCAGATCCACACCCGTGGCCGGCTCCGCCAGCGCTGGAACGGCGATCGGCGCGGCCAGGGGGTCGGCGTGCAGCAAGTCCAGCCAGATCCGGCGTGGCCGATCCACCCGCACCCGGCAGGAGCGGGCACCGAAGGAGTTCGCCAGCTCCTGAGCATGTGCGGCGTAGGTGTCGGCGCACTGGCCGTGCAACAACTTGACGGACACTCGGTCGCGCCAGCCATCACAGCGGACCCGCCGCAGCCGGGGGTAATGCGTGGTGCGCTGGCGGTGCCCGGTGTGTTTGGTCAACTCTGAGAACAGCATCACCCGTTTCCACGGCCAGGCGTAGACGAGCGCGCGGCGCCACTCCGAGCGCACCTGCCGCACCACGGTCCGGGTGAACGAGTCCTGGTGCGCCCAGGCCCACAGGCCACCCGCCACCGTCAGCCCGGCAGCCAGCCAGACGGGCGCCCACCAGGAGTAACCCACCCCCAGGCCGGTCAGAATTGTGCCGCTGATCAAAAACAGCGGATAGCGCCATATCCGGCGGGCGGTGAATACCAGAACCATCACCATCACAGCCACGGCGATGATCGGCGAGACGGCCCACAAGAGCTTGCGGGGAAGCAGCAACCACGGCAACCGGGGCCGCTCCACCTCCAGCGGCGCCGGGTCGGTCCACGCCAGGCGGCTCATCTCGCCTCACCCCCGCCCAACCTGCTGGGATCGTGGACAACGCGATTGCCGACCAAGAACCCCTTTCGGGTGTGCCGGTCTAGCGCCATGCGCGCAGTACGTTCTATCCTTGCCACTGTTCACTCCAAACTCTCGGTGTGGACAGCGCAGAAGCGGACAGGTTGGTAGCCGTCAAATCCGCTTCTGCGCGTACGCCGGTTTTGCGCTTTATGAAGGCGTGCGGCATCGCCGCACCACCCCCGGTGCGCAATTCATTGACTCTTCTACGATCGTCGCTGCGGTGTGCTATCGCAGGCTGCGGCAGCCACCGCAAAGCCGGTCATCGCCGGCCAGCAGATACGACCTGCTCCTGCAGCGTCGGCACGTCTGCAATGTCAGGCGAACCCGCCGCGTGCGCCTTCCTCGGCGCGAGTCCCGTAACAGCCGTTGCGCGCTATCGACCAGCACAGCCCAACGCCCGCGTAACCGCATCACAATCCACCTCCCTCCGCATGGCGCATCCCGCCCCGTCGCTACTTGCGTCCCTCCGTGCGGATCCGGGCCGCGATCTCTTCGCCGCTTTCTCGCTCACGCTCCGCCCAGTACAGGCATTCGTGATGGTGACCCCGATCAATCTCGGCCAGCTCGGCATACAACGCTGCTGATCGCTGGTAATACGCCAACCATGCCGCCAACGACGCATCCCGGCCCGGCCGAATACGCACCAACTCCTCGTGTGCCTGCATCAACGTCCTCGGCGGACCGGGTTTCACGCCCTTATCCGCGATCATTGCCTCTGCTCCTTTCGCTGTTCGATTGCCGTCACGACGTGCCGCCTGTAGTGATGGCCTGACCGGGATCGAGATCGGCCGCGAGCCGGGAGGCCTCGCGAGCCAGCTCGCGGCAGAACCGGGCCAGGACCGCAGCTCCCCCGCTGACCGAGGGCACGTCGATCACAACCCGGCCGGGGTCCATGGACAGCACGAGCGAGATCCAGCCGGGACCGATCTGCCGTACCCCGGCCGCTGCTTGCCGGCCGGGTGAGCAGGTCACCGTGAATGTCACGACCTGCACCCGGCCCTTATGCCGCTGCGGATCGGACATCAACGGAACCGGCAGGGCCCGGCTTGGCCTCGATGTGCTTGCCGGTTCGCTCGTTCACCGCCCGCATGCCGGTGGCCCGGATGACCCACGTGATCCACTTTGCCTGCCCGGAGACTTCGGCCCTGGGCTGGACCGTCAGCCCCTCCAGCACGACCGGCCGAAACGGCACACCGCTGACGGCGGCCGGGGGGACCGGCTGCACCCGCGCGGCGATCTCCACCGTGACCGACTTGTCCCGGTCCTTCTCCGCTGAGGGATCGGCGATCGTGACCTTGAAGATCGGTAGCCCGCTCGGCTCATCGATACGTGGACGCACCGGCCGGTTGCGCGCCTTGTCCTCCTGTGACTGATACTCCGTCACCGCAGTGACCTCCCCGACGACGTACGCACCGTCGGGAAACACCTCGTCGAACTCCACTGCGAACCGCTTGCCGTAAGGAACGGCCATGCTTGCCACCTCATATCCACTAGTCGACTACTGGCTTGAGCCAGTACTGGCTTGCGCCAGTTAATCACGAGGGGTTGTACCCGTCAAGCGACTGGCTCAAACCAGTTGTAGAGTGAGTGGCATGGACCTGCACCCGGCTGACGGCCAGCTGCCGAGCCGCCGGATCGCCGACGCGGTCCGCGCGCTGATCAACAACGGGGAGCTGGCGCCCGGTGACAAGCTGCCCTCCGAGCGCGAGCTGGCGCGGCGCTTCGGCACCGCCCGCAACACCGCCCGCGAAGCCATCCGCCTGCTGAGCGAGGAAGGCCTGGTCACCGCCCAGCACGGGCGCGGGGTGTTCGTCCGCGAGAAGCAGCGCATGTTCCGCTGGGGCAACGAGCGCTACTCACGGCGCACCTACCGCGAGACCGGGCTCACCCCGTTCCGGCTGGAAATGCAGCGCCAGAGCAAAACCCCTCACGTCGAGGTGACCTCCATCGAGCAGGTCACCCCACCCTTCGACGTGGCCGAGCGACTCAAAGCCTCGACCGAGGAACCCTCGGTGCTGCGCCGATGCAACACCTACTACGCCGACGACGAGCCCGTACAGGTAGTCACCACCTACATCCGCTGGACCGACGCCGAAGGAACACTGCTGCTGCAACCCAAGACCGGACCCGGCGGCATCTACGGCCGGCTGGAAGAACGCGGCCACACCATGACCACCGGCCAAGACGAGATCATCGCCCGAATGGCCAGCCACCACGAAGCACAGATACTCGACCTACCCCCCGGCGTGCCCGTCCTCGAAGTCCTCCACACCAGCCTTGACCAGGACAGCGAACCCTTCGAGGTGTCCCGGTTCGTCCACCGAGCCGACCGCGCCGGGCTGGTCTACCAATTCCCCGTCGAGGGCTGACGATTCATGCGGCCCGCCACGCGGGCACCGGCACTGATCATCGCGCTGGCGCTACTGTGGGGCTCCAACTTCGCCTGGATCAAAATCTCACTGGACTCGTTCAGCCCCACCCAAGTCACATTCGGCCGCATGCTGCTCGGCGCCCTCGTCCTGGGTGCGCTCGTCGCGATCACCCACGACCAGTTACCTCGCGACCGCAGCACCTGGGGACACCTGACCGTCGCCGCGCTGGTCGCCAACGCTGCCCCTTACCTGCTCTTTGCGCTCGGCGAGACCCACGTCGACTCCAGCATCGCCGGAGTCATGAACGCCACCACACCCCTATGGACCCTCGCCCTCGTGGCCGCCATCCACCCCGCGGAGTCCATCCGGCCCACGCAGATCGCCGGGTTCACCCTCGGCCTGATCGGCTGCATCGTCATCTTCGCCCCCTGGAACAGCGGCACCATCGACCCGCTCGGGACTTTCTACTGCCTGCTCGCGGCGGTCAGCTACGCGACCAGCTACGTCTACATGGCCCGCTACCTCACACCGAAGGAGATCACCCCGACCGCGCTAGCCGCCGCCCAACTCCTCGCGGCCACCGGATGGACCCTGCTCGCCCTCACCGCCAACCCCGGACCAACACCGGACTTCGCCCCCGGCCCCTGGGCCGCACTCGCCATCCTCGGTATTCTCGGCACCGGCCTCGCCTACATCATCAACTACGCACTCATCCGCAACGAAGGACCCACCCGCGCCTCCGTCGTCACCTACCTCGTCCCCATCGTCTCGGTCACCCTCGGTGCCGCAGCCCTCTCCGAACCCCTCACCCCCAGCCTGCTCACCGGCTCCACCCTTGTCCTCATCGGCATAGCACTCTCCCGCCGCACACCGCCCATCCACACCGCACGACAGACAAGCCGCTCACGCCAGCCATAAAGCACCAGTTGAGACCGACAACTCTCACACAACGTGTCCGCTCTCACGCAATGTTGCTGCCGAATCTGCCTCTATCGGATCAAGGCGCCGCCTGCGGCGACGCGGCGCGTGGTCCGGCCTCGCAGTTTCACTCGGCCGTCAGGCCGGCCACGACACTGCGCGCAGCCCTCCGGGCCGTGCTCGGTCGCGCCCGGCCTGACGGCGAGCATGAGGAGCCGGGCGACACCGGCTGGAGGCTACGCCCGACGTAACGGAGGGGCTATAACACGCTGCCAGATTCCCCGGATAACGCGTGCCGACTTCGATCTCGCGGAGCGTCACCGGGCGGCAAGTTGCCACGGTCACCCGGCCGGGCTTCGGCGTCCGCACCCTTGTCGCCTCGCCTGCCGAGGGTCGCCACCGGTGGCCGCCCTAGCCCGAAGGCACTCGGGAAGCCGCCCCCTCAACGGCGCGGCGACTAGACCAGGAGCTACCCGGCGCGTTGTGATGGGCCGATGGAGCTATCGACGTTGCGGATCGGCGCCCGCATCGCGTTCTACGAGGTGCTCAACGACACCGATGGTCCACGCGACTATGTGGGTGCAGCGGGGTGTGAGGATGCGTTTGCTGCGGTGGCGGTGCCTAGAGTCGGTGAGCTCGTATCGGTAGTGAGCCTTACCGGCGACACCCATAGCGGCAGCCTCCTGCACCCGTGGGCGGCAGGCCCGTTCCTGAAAGTGGTCACGGTGGAGCACGACCCGGTCGCGATGCGGGGTGGTGAAAGACCCGCGTGGTGGGAACCAGGTTGGACCGATCCCGGAGTGCGCATAGTATTTCACGCTCATGGCCCCAACGACATCGAGGCTGGGCGACGGTTAATACACCACTTCCAAGAGCGTGGCTGGGCGGTGAATGCGCATAGCGGAGTTTTTGAACAGGCGTTCCGCTCGCTTGCTTAGACACTCCGAATCCAGACAATGGGCCGCTGACGCTGACGTGTGTCTGACTTAATGACGCACCTTGGCGTTCTGTTAGCCAACATCGTCGGGCTCCTGGATGGGTTGATCCTGCCGGTGCTGGCGGTGCCAGGCAAGCCGGCGTAGGCGGGAGGTTTCGAGCCCGGCCTGGCGGGCTTTGCGGATGGCTTGGCCTCGTCCTTCGTGCTCGTCGTGGGGGCAGGCATACCCGATGCCCTGGTGGAGCCTGACTCCGTTGTAGTGCGCCCTGGCGATTTCCAGCTCGGCGCGCAGGGTGGCCG
>JBOHGH010000110.1:0-14465 GCA_050699975.1 Pseudonocardiaceae bacterium
GTCCAGGGGCGGCCGAACAGCTCTGCTGTCGAGTTCGGGAGCGTGAGCGCATCGAAGATCCGGCAGCGCATTCGGCTCCAGCGTTTGACAAGGTCGCTGCGCGTGTCGGCCACGACACGCCGGGTGATAGGTCTGAGATGGGTTTCGGGGTTGCAACCCCGATGACACGGGTGTAATCACAGGCTTGTTATTGTTTGGCCACAGCCCGGGGAGTCCGCGAACTGGGGAGGAACTCTATGGCGAGGAGGGCGGACCGCCATGGATGAGATGGACAGCTGCAGCGCTCCAGAGGGCAGGGATGTGCATCAGGACCGGTGGGCCCCGGTACCCCACGTCCCGTTGCTTGCCGGCCTGTTCGACGAGCCTCAACAGCCGGAGTGGCAGGAGCGCGCGCTGTGCGCTCAGACCGACCCCGAAGCGTTCTTTCCCGAGAAGGGCGGATCGACCAGGGAAGCGAAGCGGATTTGCGCGGGCTGCGAGGTCCGGGCCGAGTGCCTGGAGTATGCGCTGGCGTTCGACGAGCGGTTCGGCATCTGGGGCGGGCTGTCGGAGCGGGAGCGCCGCAGGCTTAAACGCCGGGTGGTCTGAGAGGCGGCACCTCCCGGCGTCCGCGGCGGTCACCCGGGGACGTACGGTGTGCCCCCACTAACGGGGTATGGACAGGAGGGGGTCGGTGTGTCGGGCACTGCTGGGGAACCTCCTGGTGATGGCAACGTCCGCTCGGCGCTGCCCTCTCATGGTGGGCGCAGGTCCAACACCGTCGTGGCACAGGTAGCGCAAGGCGGCCCCAGTAACGACGCTGGCGAGATCACCACCACGCGAACCCGGCCCCGGCCGTCGCCGCTTCCCAGGCATTCCCACACCGGCACTTCGGACACCGATACCTCGCAGGACGCTACCCAGGGTGGCGACTCGAGCGTGCTGACGTTGGTGGACGTCGGGATCGGCACCCGCATCCGGCAGTTCCTGCTCGCCCCGCCCACGCTGCTCACTGCGGTGATGCTGCTGCTCGCAGTGCTGGTGAACCGCCATCGGCTGGGACTGGACTTGGCCGGTGGTCGGCTGCTCCCCATCGAGGGTCTGCTCGAGACTTGGTCGTCCTACCTGGCGTCGTGGCACCCGACCGGCGGCGGGAGCGCGGCTCCTCCGCCGGCTGCGCTGGCGGTGATCGGCGTGCTCGGCTTGCCGGTGGGATCGCCGGCCGCCGCGGTCTCGCTGTTATTGCTGGGTGCGCTGCCGTTGGCGGCCCTCTCGGCCTACCGGGCCACGTGCGCGTTGCCGGTCAGTCGTGCGCGTCGCGCGCTGGCCGCCGCCGGGTATGCGTTGCTCCCGCCGGCCGTTGCTGGGCTGGCGCAAGGCCGGCTGGACGTGGTGCTGGTGCACCTGCTGCTGCCCCTCGTACTGGCCGGTTCGGTCGCCGTGCTGCGCGGTGGGACGGTCGGGCCGTCGGGTGGTTGGTTGTCCACCGCGGCCGGCACGGCACTCGGACTCGCCGTGATCGGCGCGTTCGCTCCCCTGATTCACCTGCTGGTGCTGGCGGTGGTGCTCGTCGGTTTCGTCGTGACCCCCGCTCCCCGGGTGGCGACGTTGCGCCGTGCGGTCGGCCTGTTTGCGGTCGTGCTGCTGCCGTTAGGGCTGCTCATGCCGTGGCCGGCGGTGGTGATCCAACGTCCCGCGGTGCTGCTGCACGGGGTGGGCGCAGTGGTGACCGAGCAGGTACCCAGCTGGCTGCGGCTGCTCGCCCTAGACCCCGGTGGACCGGGCGCCGCGCCGTGGGTGGGCGCGGTGGTCGTGATCGCGGCGGTGATCGCGCTGGTCGCCCGGCCGTCCAGGGCGATGCTGCCCGGTCTCGGGCTGGTGCTGCTCGGTGTCGCCGCGGTGATGGTGCTGGTTCGGTCGCCGATGCAGCCGCTGGCCGGCGGTGCCCCCCGGCCGGGGTCAACCGCAGGTGCGCTGCTGTTGATCGGATGCGGGTTGTTGTGGATGGTGTTGCTCGCCGGTCGGGCGGGGGAGCCGACCCGATGGTGGGTCGGGGTCCGGTGGAGGCGGTTGGTCGGTGACCGGTGGAGTGGACTCCGGTGGAATCGGGCCCCGTGGAATCGAGCCCCATGCAGGAAGGCGCTGTCGGTTACACCGTGGGTCGGTGTGGCGCTGCTGTCGGCCGCCGCTGTGGCGATAGGCGCCGGCGGTCCCCTCACCGCCGGTCCACCGGCTGAGCTGCCAGTGCTGGCGCCGTCGTTGACTGCGGAGCTGGCCCGGTCCGGCACCTCCGTTCTGGTCGTCGGCGCCCAGGACGAGCCGGTGCGGGTGACCAGGTCGCGGACCGCGCGCTTCGGGGACGACGACATCGCCCCGCTGCGCGCTACCGGGGCCCGGTTGGAGCGGGTGGCCGCCGCGCTGCGGGACGGGAAACCGGGAGAGACGTCCGCCGCGATCGCCAACGTCGCCGCCACCGGGGTGCAGTTCGTGGTACTGCCCACCGCAGCCCAGGGTGCTCGGGCCCTCGCCGCGGCCGGACCACTGGCCCGGGCTGCACCTCCCACTACGGACGGCCGGCCGGTGCTGCGGGTGACCCGACCGGTCCCGGGAGCAGAGCTGCTGGGACCCGCGCTGGCCGCACAAGCGCGTACCGGAGCTTCCCCGCCTATCGAGCCTGGGGTCAGCGGGGTCCTGGCACCCGCTGCGCCCCCCCGGGTGGGGGTACGGGTTGCGCCCGGCGCGGAGGGCAGGTTGCTCGTGATCGCGGCCAACGACGAACCAGACTGGCGGGCCAGCGTGAACGGCCACCCGGTCCCTGTGGTGCGCGGTTGGGGGCATCAGGTCGCGGTCCCGGTGCCGGGCGGCGCGGCAGAGGTGCGGGTGGATCGCTCGGATGGCACTCGCAACGCACTGTTGCTGGCCGAAAGCGCGGTGCTGCTGCTGGTTGCGGGCACCGCAGTGCCCTCCCGGCGCCGCGCGTCCCGCTAGGCTGCCGCCGCTGGGTCAGCCCTCGTGGGTGGGGCCGTCGATGATGTCCGGATCGACACCCAGGTAGCTCGCGACCTGCTCGACCAGCACCTCGTGCACGAGGTCGGACAGGTCACCGCCGTCTTGTGCACGAGTCTCCAACGGCCGCCGGTAGAGCACGATCCTGGCTCGGGTGGGCAGGCCGGCGCGATCCACTCCGGCCGAGACCAGGCGGGCCAGCGGGACCTTGCCGTCCTCCACCACGTCGCTACCCCAGGTGACCGTCGCCGGATCGCAGTCAGTGATCTCCGGCACCTCGTCGACGGCGACGTCGAGCCTTTCGAGCTCGGTGTGCCAGCGCTGCTCGATCGGTTCCAGGGCGTCCAGCACAATCGCGTCGAAGCGCTCTGAGCGGCTGCGGGCCGCGGGCAGTGTGGCAGGGAACAGCGGCCCCCGCACTCCGCGGCCGCGTCGGTCCCGGCGCTTGCGCAGGGGCGAGCGGGCTGACCGGGTCGCAGTCATCCGTTGAGACTACGCCGGGAGCGCGGTGGCCGGTGAGGTCCTCCGCGCGCCTGCTACACCCGGCGGGACCTGCGCGCTATGGTCCGCCCGTGCGCAGCGCGCGGCGGTGCTCGAGGACTGGGTGCACTAACCCGGCGGTCGCCACGCTTACCTTCGTGTATTCAGACTCCACCGCTGTGGTGGGCCCGCTAGCCTCCTACAGCGAGCCGCACTCCTATGACCTGTGTGAGCGGCACGCGCTGCGTTTGACTGCTCCGCGGGGCTGGGACGTCGTGCGTCATGACGGTGAGTTCGCTGAGCCGGAACCGTCGGTGGACGACCTCACCGCGCTGGCCGAGGCGGTCCGTGAGGCCGGCCGGGTAGACCGTCCGATGGACCCCATTCTCGCCGGTCCGGCGAGCGGTACCGGGCGCCGCGGCCACCTGAGGGCCCTGCCAGACCCCGTTGACGGCTGAGTCCGTCTTTGCTGGCCCGCTGAAGGCCGACTGGTGTCCGGCGCGGGGATCCGTCGCGCAGATAGGCTCGGCCAGACCCGACGAAGGGACAGCAGTGCCTGACCTGTCAGCGATCGTGAAGGCCTACGACATCCGGGGTGTCGTCGGTGAGCAGTTGGACGCTGCGGTAGTGCACGACATCGGCGCGGCCTTCGCCGACCTGGTCAGTCGCCCAGTGAGTTCGACGGCCGGTTCGGTGTGCCCGCAGGCGGTGGTCGTCGGGTACGACATGCGGGACTCCTCGCCCGGGCTGGCGGGCGCGTTCGCCGAGGGGGTGACCGGCCGCAGTCTCGACGTCGTCTCGATCGGACTGGCCAGCACCGACATGCTCTACTTCGCTTCCGGGCGGCTCGACTCCCCGGGCGCGATGTTCACCGCGAGCCACAACCCGGCCCGCTACAACGGCATCAAACTCTGTCGGGCCGGTGCCGCCCCGGTCGGCCAGGACAGCGGGCTGGATGAGATCAGGGTCGCGATTGAGCGTGGAATCGAACCGGGACCGGGCGGCGGCAGCATCACTGAGCGGGGCATGCTCATCGACTACGCCGAGTACCTGCACTCGCTGGTGGACTTGTCCGGGATCCGGCCGCTGCGAGTCGTGGTGGACGCCGGTAACGGAATGGCTGGGTACACCGTGCCCGCGGTGGTCGAGGGGCTACCGCTGCACGTGATTCCGCTGTACTTCGAGTTGGACGGCAATTTCCCGAATCACGAGGCCAACCCGATGGACCCGGCGAACCTGGTGGACCTGCAAGCGGCAGTGCGCGAGCACGGCGCCGATCTGGGTCTGGCCTTCGACGGCGACGCCGACCGTTGCTTCGTGGTCGACGAGCGCGGCGAGCCGGTGAGCCCCAGCGCCATCACCGCATTGGTCGCTACCCGGGAGCTGGCCACCGAACCCGGGGCTGCGGTGATCTACAACTTGATCACCTCGCAGGCTGTACCGGAGATCGTCGCTGAGCATGGCGGGCGGCCGGTGCGCACCCGGGTCGGCCACTCGTTCATCAAGCAGCGGATGGCGGAGACCGGGGCGATCTTCGGCGGCGAGCATTCCGCGCATTACTACTTCCGCGGTTTCTGGCGTGCCGACTCCGGGATGCTCGCCGCGCTGCACGTGCTCGCCACACTGGGTGGGCAGCAGCGCCCGCTGTCGGCGCTGATGGCCGAGTTCAGCCGCTACGCCGCGTCCGGTGAGATCAACTCCACGGTCGATGATCAGCGGGGCAGGATGCTGGCCGTGCGGGAGTGGTTCGCTCGGCGCGACGACGTCGAGTTCGATGAGCTTGACGGCCTCACCGGGCGATTGCCCGACGGTTCATGGTTCAACCTGCGCCCGTCGAACACCGAACCGCTGCTGCGCCTCAACGTGGAGGCCCGCGATACGCCAGCGGTGGAGGCGCTGCGCGACGAGGTGCTGGCACTGGTGCGCGGGGTTGGTAGCTCTCCAAGGACTACCGCCGGTGAGTGAGGTGGCCTTCAAGCGCTACCAACCCGCCCGGTAAGGAGGAGGACGACGATGGCGTTGGACTTGGACCCTCAGCTGTTGGAGATCCTGGCCTGCCCGTGCCCGGAGCATGCCGAGCTGCGCATCGGGACTGTTGCAGACCCCGAGGCTGATGCGTTGACCTGCACCGTGTGCGGGCGCAGCTTCCCGGTGACCGACGGCATCCCGGTACTGCTGCTCGATGAGGCGTTGCCGGGGACCGGGCCGTCGGCCGGTGGCCTGGACGGCGGCGACCGCGGACTGGGGTGAGGGTGATGCCACGCGACGGGATGTTTGACGACGACCTGCTCGATGACCCCAGGCGCCTGGAGGCCACCGACACCGGTGGGCTACTGCGTGCCGCGTCTACCGCGGGCGCCCAGGTGCGCTCGACCGCGTCCGCAGCTGAGGAGGCAGGTCTTGGTCGGCTGACCGGGGAACGTCCGCGCGCACTGGTGCTGCTGACCCGGCCGGGGGCGGCGCCGGCCGCGGCACCGCTGCTGCTGGCGCTGGCCGGGCCGTCCTGCCCGGTGCCGGTGGTGATGACACGGTCAGTCCCGATGTGGGTGGGTGCGCTGGACATCGTGCTGGCCAACACCACCGACCCCGGCGACCACGAGCTGGCCGACGGCATCGACCGCGCGGTCCGCCGGGGGGCCCAGGTGGTGCTCACGGCGCCTGCCGACGGCCCGGTGGCGGCCGCGGCCGCAGGTCGATCGGTGCTGTTGGTGCCAAGGATCGAGGTGCCGCCGGGGCTGGCGTTGCCGCGCACTCTCACCGCCGGGCTGTTGTTGCTGGACATCCTCGGGCTGCTGGCCACAGACTCCGAGGCGCTGGCCGGCGAGCTGGACCGCGAGGCTGAGCGCGACTACGTCGCCCACGAATCGTTCGTCAACCCCGCTAAGTCCCTGGCGCTGCGGCTGACAGAGCGAACACCGTTGCTGTGGGGCACCGATCCAGTGGCCACCGCGGTGGCCGGGCATTGCGCAGGGGCGCTCGCCGCGCACGCGGGTGTGGTGGCCCACGCAGCGGGATTCCATGAGGCGGCAGCGCTGCCGGCGCTGCGCCAGGAGGCGGCCCGCGCCGGCGGGGGAGCCGACGTATTCCACGATCCATTCTCCGACCAGCCGCAGCGCAGTGGTATTCCGGCGGTCCGGCCAGTGCTGCTCGGTGCGCTCCCTGATTCCCGCGCCGAGCTCGAACGTGCCGCCGCGCTGGAAGCGTTACCCGGCGCCGATGTGGTGACCGCCGATGAGGAGTTGATGGTGCGCCAGGGCGATCCCGGTGCCGCCGCGTGCGCCGCTGCTGTGCTGGCTCTACGGTTCGACTTCGCCGCGCTGTACCTCGGGCTGGGCCGGGGTCTGCTGAGCGGGTCCCGCTGGGCCGGCCCAGCCCGGCCGACCATCGGATGAGCGAGCGGCGAGGGAGGGTTTGTGGAGCTGTTGCGCAACGTGGTTCGGCCGTACGCCTGGGGTTCGCGGACTGCGATCGCGGAGCTGCTCGGCGACCCGGTACCGGCCCCGCACCCACAGGCGGAGCTGTGGCTCGGCGCGCATCCGGTGGACCCGTCGGTGCTGTTACACGCAGACGGCGCCCAGACCTCCCTGCTGGAGGCCCTGCACACCGACCCGGATCGCCACCTCGGTACCCAGTGCGCGCAGCGCTGGGGCAGCCGGTTGCCGTTCCTGCTCAAGGTGCTCGCCGCCGACGAGCCACTGAGCCTGCAGGCCCACCCGTCCGCGGCGCAGGCTGCCGAGGGGTTCGCCCGCGAAGAGGTCCGGGGGATCCCGCGGGACGCCCCGGAACGCAACTACTCCGACCCCAACCACAAACCCGAGCTGATCTGCGCGCTCACCGAGCTCCACGCGCTGGCCGGTTTCCGAGACCCGCTGGGCACTGTCGAGTTGCTCACTGCACTGGACACGCCGCTGCTCGCGCCCTACCGGACGATGCTCGCGGCCGAGCCCAATGCCGATGGGCTGCGCACCCTGTTCACCACCTGGATCACCATGCCCGAGCCCGCGGTGAAAGCGCTGCTGCCGGCCACCCTGGACGCCTGCGTTGCGCTGCTCCGCCGCGACGGGGTTTGCGGCACCTTGCCCACCTCTCGTAGCAGCGCAAGCTCTCACGGCCATGATTTCCGGAACGAGTGCCGGGTGGTTCTCGAGCTGGCCGGGACCTATCCAGGCGATGTCGGGGCGCTCGCTGCCTTGCTGCTCAACCACGTTGTGCTGGCTTCGGGAGAAGCGCTGTACCTACCGGCCGGCAACCTGCACACCTATCTGCGGGGCACCGCTGTGGAGATCAGCGCCAATTCGGACAACGTGCTGCGTGGCGGATTGACGGCCAAGCACATCGACGTCCCGGAGCTGCTGAAGGTGCTGGACTTCTCCCACGGCGCGCTGCCGGTGCAACGCGGTGAACCGATCGGGCCGCATGAGACCGCGTACCGCACCCCGGCCGAGGAGTTCCAGCTGACCCGGTTGGAGTGGGCCGACGGCGAGTCGACCCCGGTGTGCCTGCACAGCTCGTGGCCGCAGATCCTGCTGTGCACCCAGGGGTCGGCGCAGTTTCGCTCTCCAGACGGCGCCAGCGTCCCTGTGCGCCGCGGAGGGTCGGTATGGCTGGCCGCCGCCGATCCCGAGGTCCTGGTCTGCCCGGGACCCGGTCCCGTGCAGCTCTTCCGGGCCCTACCCGGACTCCCCGCATGACCTTGACCGTCTCAGATCTCCATCCGGAGCCGAATGGCAATCTGGAGGCGTCCAAACCGTCATTCGGCTCCGAATGGCGGTAAGCGGACCAGCACGTTGGTCACTTGTAGGCTCGCTGCAAGGGCGAGACGGGTAGCGGGAGGAGGCGGCGGGGTGTCTGCGGGCGGCGGGACGAAGGCGATCATCGCGGCGTTGCTGGCCAACGCCGGTATCGCAGTCGCGAAGTTCATCGGCTACCTGATCACCGGTTCGTCGTCGATGCTCGCCGAGGCGGTGCACTCGGTGGCCGACACCTCCAACCAGGGTTTGCTGCTGCTCGGCGGGAAGCGCGCCCAACGACAGGCCACCCAGGAACATCCGTTCGGCTACGGCCGTGATCGCTACTTCTACTCCTTCGTCGTCGCGCTGCTGCTGTTCAGTCTCGGGTCGGTGTTCGCGCTCTACGAGGGCTTCCACAAGCTGGAAAGCGAGGAGTCCCTGACCTCACCGTTGGTCGCGATCGTGATCCTGGTGGTGGCGATCGTGCTGGAGACCCTGAGCTTCCGCACCGCGATCAGGGAGTCCAGGCCGCTCAAAGGCGACGGCACCTGGTGGCAGTTCATCCGGCAGTCCAAGACTCCGGAGCTTCCGGTGGTCCTGCTGGAGGACGCCGGCGCGCTGTTCGGGTTGGTCCTCGCGCTTGGTGGCGTCGGGCTGTCGATGCTCACCGGAAACATCGTCTGGGATGCGATCGGCACGCTGTGCATCGGCGTTCTGCTGGGCGTCATCGCGATCATCCTCATCGTCGAGACCAAGAGCCTGCTGATCGGCGAGGGGTCCGGGCCGGTCGAGGTGCGGGTCATCCACCAGGCCCTGGTCGGCGGCGGGGTGGACCGGGTGATCCACCTCAGGACCCAGTACATCGGCCCGGACGAACTGCTGATCGCCGCCAAGATCGCGGTGCCGGCCACGATGCCCACCGCCGAGCTTGCCCGGGTTATCGACGAGGCCGAGGGACGGGTCCGCGGCGCAGTCCACGCCGCCCGGATCATCTACCTGGAGCCCGACCTGGACCGCACCCCGCGACCAGCAGTTGAGTTGCCCAGCAGTTGAGTCTCACCGGGGACTGTGCCTAGCGAGAGGTCAGGAGGGTCGGGATGGCGACCAGCGGGCTGTGGCAGACCAAGTCGATCGAACAATCCATTGCGGACACCGAAGAGCCGGGAACCAAGCTGCGCCGTAACCTCGGTGCGCTGGATCTGACGGTGTTCGGGGTCGCGGTCACCATCGGCGCCGGAATCTTCGTGCTCGCGGCCCAACAGGCGGGGGACACTGCGGGTCCGGCGGTGTCACTGTCGTTCGTGCTGGCCGCGATCGCCTGCGGGTTCGCGGTGCTGTGCTATGCCGAACTCGCCTCCACCGTCCCGGTCGCCGGCAGCGCCTACACCTACTCCTACGCCACCTTCGGCGAGTTCATCGCCTGGATCATCGGCTGGGACCTGGTGCTGGAGTTCAGCGTGGGCGGCGCGGTGCTGGCCAAGGCCTGGTCGTTGTACCTGGGCGACGCCACCGGTGGGGCGATCGCCACCACCGTCGAGGTCGGAGCCATCACGATTGACTGGGCTGCCCTGCTGATCGTCGGCGTGCTCACCGTGGTCCTCGCCGTGGGGATCAAGTTCTCCTCCCGGGTCAGCCAGGTGATCACCGCTATCAAGATCGCCGTAGTGCTGCTGGTGATCGCGGCCGGGATCGGCTACGTCAAGGCGAGCAACTACACCCCCTACATCCCACCGGCCCAACCCGGTGGGAGTAGCGGTGAAGCAGAGCAGTCGCTGTTCTCATTGCTGTCCGGCGCGGAGGGCAGCACGTATGGGGTGTTGGGGGTGCTGGCGGCAGCCTCGGTGGTGTTCTTCGCCTTCATCGGCTTCGACATCGTGGCCACCACCGCCGAGGAAGCCCGCAATCCGCAGCGCGACATGCCCCGGGCCATCATCGGGTCGCTGGCGATCGTCACGGTGCTCTACGTGGCGGTCGCCCTGGTCATCACGGGCATGCAGCCCTACACCGCGCTGACCACCTCCGCGAGCGGGGACACCGCCACCCTGGCCACCGCCTTCACCAACGTCGGGCTGCCCTGGATCGCCGGGATCATCGCAGTCGGCGCGCTGGCCGGGCTCACGACAGTGGCGATGATCCTCATGCTGGGCCAGATCAGGGTGCTGTTTGCCATGTCCCGGGACGGTCTGTTGCCTCGGGCGCTGGCCCGCACCGGTGCGGGCGGTACTCCTGTGCGGGCCACCGTCGGAGTCGGTGCGGTCGTCGGCGTCGTCGCGGCGTTGTTCCCGATCATCCGCCTCGAACAGATGGTCAACATCGGCGCCCTGTTCGCCTTCGTGCTGGTCTCTGCAGGTGTGCTGGTTCTCCGCCGGACCCGGCCGGATCTGCCCCGTGGGTTCCGGACCCCACTGGTGCCGCTGGTCCCGCTGCTGGCGATCCTGTCGTGCCTGTGGCTGATGCTGAACCTCTCAGTGGGCACCTGGATACGTTTCCTGGTGTGGCTGGCCATGGGTCTGGTCGTCTACTTCGCCTATGGGGCCCGCAAGTCGCGGCTTCGTCAGGAGGACCGGTTGGGTGCTTGAGGCGCAGCGTGTTTGAGTCGTTGCTGGTCGCCAATCGGGGTGAGATCGCCCGGCGGGTGATCCGCACCGCGCGGGATCTGGGGATCCGCACCGTGGCGGTGCACTCCTCGGTGGACACCGAGCTGCCGTTCGTCGCCGAGGCCGACGAGGCGGTCGAGCTGAGCGGGCCACCGGCGCAGGTTTACCGGGACTCCCACCAGTTACTGGACGCCGCCCGCCGCACCGGGGCGGTCGCGGTACATCCCGGCTATGGGTTCTTGTCCGAGGACGCCGGATTCGCCGAGGCGGTTCGCGATGCCGGCCTGACGTGGGTTGGTCCCAGCGCCGAGGCGATCTCCGCGATGGCCGACAAGGTGGCCGCTCGGAAGACCGTGGCGGCGGCCGGGGTGGCGGTGGCGCCCGGTTCGGATGGCGCCGTGGCCCAGGCCGACGCCGCGGTGGCGCAGGCCCAGCGGGTCGGCTTCCCGGTGATGCTCAAGGCCGCGGCCGGCGGTGGCGGGATGGGGATGGCGGTGGCGGCCGACGCCGGCGCGGTGCGTACCGAGCATGCCAGGGTCAGCGCGTTCGCCCAACGGCTCTTCGGTGACCCGCGGCTGTTCGTCGAGCGATACTTCCCGCGGGTGCGTCACGTCGAAGTACAGGTCCTCGGTTTGGCCGACGGCCGGGTGGTGGCTGTCGGGGAGCGCGACTGCTCCGTGCAGCGGCGACACCAGAAGGTCGCCGAGGAGAGTCCATCGCCCGGCGTTGAGCCGGACCTGTGCCGCCGGATGGAGCACGCCGCGGTGCTGGCTGCCTCGACTGTCGACTACCGCAACGCGGGAACGGTGGAGTTCCTGCTCGATGTTGACACCGGCGAGTTCTTCTTCCTGGAGATGAATACCCGGCTGCAGGTGGAGCACCCGGTCACCGAGTTGCGCTATGGCGTGGACCTGGTAGCAGCCCAGCTGCACATCGCCTCGGGCGCGGCGCCCGGCTTCGACGTCGACGCTCTTACACCCGGTGGGCACGTGATCGAATTGCGGATCAACGCCGAGGATCCCCAGCGGTTTCTCCCCGGTCCCGGACCGGTCACCGACTGGGTGGAGCCGACCGGGGATGGAGTACGGGTGGACGCCGGCTATGCGATCGGCACCACGGTGACGCCGCTGTATGACTCGTTGCTGGCCAAGCTGGTGGTGCACGGTTGCGACCGGGAGCAGGCGCTGGCGCGGGCCCGGGCGGCGGTGGCCGGATTCACCGTGGCCGGGCCCAAATGCAACCTGCCCTTCCACGCCGAACTGCTGGACCACCCCGAATTCATCTCCGGCCGTTACGACACCGCCCTGGTTACCCGCATGCGCCCCTAACCCGGCGTGTCCGGCGCTCCTGCACGGTGTGTCCGGCGTTCGTGTACGGTATGTCCTCCTCTGGCGCATGGCGGCTGAGATCTCGTCGATGCCGTCGATCTCACACGGCCAGGCCCACTCCGGTAAGACCACCTCCAAGAGCGAGCAAGCATAGAGCAATCCGGATGTATTGATACTTGGTGACGACAATTCTGCTGGTGTCCGAGACCTGAACCAGCAGCCAGGATAGGCGGTCGTTGGCGGCTTTCTCGATGTACCTCCGCAGTCTTGAGAGGTCGCACGTCCGGCGCACATCTCCGAAATATGTAGCGGCGCCGGTATTTTGAGCCGTGCCGACTCTGGGGAAGACCGCGACCGCAAGTATGACGATGGCTGTGGTCCAGGTTGCCACGCCCATGCTTACCAACCATTGTCCGGGGACCGACGCCGTAGCGATATGAGTGCTGACCGACCCCACTGCGAGCGCCGCGATAGCGAGAGCGCCAACGACTAGACTTGAGGCTTTCCCGTCTGCGCGCGCGATCTCCTCCCGGTTGTTCCCCAGCAGATGCTCCGCGACGATCAGCGTCCGTTCGTCCTCCCAACCTCCCAGCGGCCCGGCAACGAGACTGCGCCGACCGGCTCGATTGATGTGTCTCATAACTGCCCTAGGGCGTGTCCGAGTGCGATGACTCCAGAAATGACGGCGATTATTGCCGGATGGACGCTACGGGCTGCTCGCGAGAAGCCACCGAAGGTAATGCGAACTGTGACGCACAAGGTACGCACCATCCAGGCTATTGCGTCGCCGAGGTCGTAGGCAATGCAGAACGGCGACCGCCCCATCCGTCGCATGATTGTCGTCAGTATATATTCCGGCAGCAGAACGAGGCCCGCCACCGCCACGATACCGTCCTGTAAGGGCTTTGTCAGGATTTCCAGGGCGAGCGGAACGACCCACCGGATCACTACGCAGGTTACTGTGACAATCAACGCTACGAGAATGATTGACTTGGCAAAAATAGTCAAGGACTCCAGTGCTGAAGCCACTGCGCTTGACCATGGAATGCTCAGGAGAATAACTGCTCCAATCGCAACGGCAATTGGTGAGACACGCACCGCACTCACCCCGTCCCACTATCTGGTCCGCCCTCGGGAGGACGGCCGTCCGCGCCGCCATGGGGGGCTGTCTGGTCCGAGGGTGGCGCTACAATGGGTGGCAGTGCTGGCGGCACGTTCGTTGACCCCGACGGACGGCGACGACGACCAGTGTTCGTTAAATGGTCGTCAATTCCAAGAACTCGGGTCACCGACTTGTTGAGCCAGTCAAGTGCCTCCCGGACGCGGTCGCTCATCTCGTAGCGCTCGATGAGGCCGGACTCCGTGAGCTGGGTGAAGAAGTCGATCACATTGCGATGGTCTGTGTTGCGGGCATGGTGGAATGCCTCTATCGCCGCACTCAGATCGCTCTCGTTGTGTGCGATTCGCATGGCGAATTGCTCGATGTCCCCATCGGAGATGACTTTTTGGTAGAAGGTGATTCGTCTTGAGAGCAAATCCCGTTGGTTGCCATCCGCTATCCATCGGAGCCTGTTGGCGTGTTCCTCAATTTTGATCTTGCGTTGCAGGTCGAGAACTTCACTGAGGTGAGCGATGGTCGATTGCTCCAGCGACAGCCGGACGTACGGTCGTGTCCACAGGCCAAGGCCAGCACCGAGCGGAGTGTGTAACTCAGTGTTGATCTTCGATTCGGCGGACTCCGATTCATGGACATCGAAGTCTCGGCTGACTCTTCGCATCCTCCCCAATAGCTCGGGGCGGATCGCGTCGATCAGTGCCCGTGAGGTGTCGATTCGTCGCTGCACTATCTCGTACGGTTTTTTGACCCTCCACTGGATGTCGACGGTGGCGTGGAAGGGCAGCGCATCGCCCCTCGACGGGATATCCGTCTCAAAACTGCTGAGGTGCTGACCGAGATCGACTTCGTATACGGTGCGGATACGCTTCCAGAACAGCTCGCCCGTCGTCGGACGGTCGGGCGGATAGACCACCTGATGCCTACCTTTGGCGGTCAACAAGACAAGCGCAGTGTTGGCCCGCATCGGTGTGCGCCGATGCGTGAATTCGAAGGCTTTCACCGTGCGCTCCTGCACGATCTGGAGGGAAGCGCCGTCTTTCGGTTCAGCATTTGACCCGGGTTGCGGTCCGCTCATGGTGTGCTCACCCTATTTCGTGACTCGTCTAGCGAGGCTGCGCCTCTGACCGCCGAGGCTGGTGGCTGGGTTGGTGGATGACGTGGCGGTGGGGTGAGGCCAGGGTTGCTGGGTTGGGCTGTTTCCGACCTGGGGGTGGGCCGTGGCGACCCG
>JBOHGH010000111.1:0-14457 GCA_050699975.1 Pseudonocardiaceae bacterium
GTTCGACACCAGGGCTGCCCGCGCCGCTTCGGACAGCCCTGGTGTCGAACTCGGCGACAGCAGAGCGGTCGGTCACACCCGTATTTCGAAGCAAATAGCGGTTCCCGTCGACGTTCGCATGTCGCAGCTCAAAGGCATTTGCGTGCCCGGATTACCGCTTCTAGCGACCGAGTTCACCGATTGGGCGCACCGGGCTTGGGAGCTTGCTGATCGGATTTGGTGGACTTGCCAGGATCGCTGGATTGGGTGGGCTTGTCGCGTTCGTTGCCGGGGCTGCGGGGGTGCGTGTGCTCGTCGGGCTTACCTGGCTTGCTGGGCTCATCTGGCTTGCCGGGCTCATGAGGCCCGCCGGGCTTACCTGGCTTGCCGGGCTCATCAGGCTTGCCCGGCTTACCTGGCTTGCTGGGCTCATCAGGCTTGCTGGGCTCATCAGGCTTGCTGGGCTCATCAGGCTTGCTGGGCTCATCAGGCTTGCTGGGCTCATCAGGCTTGCTGGGCTTATTTGGCTTGCTGGGCTCATCAGGCTTGCCGGGTTTATCGGGCCTATCTGGCTTGCCAGGCGTGGGCCTTTCCGGCTGGGTGGGCCTGTCGGGCGAGGTGGGCTTGGCGGGCTGGGCAGGCCTATCGGGCGAGGTGGGCCTATCCGTCTGGATGGGTTTGGCGGGCTGGACGGGTTTGGCGGGCTGCGTCAGGTCGTGGTGCGGGATGCTGCTGGTTGGGGTCAGCTTTTCGGCTTGGGCGGGTTTATCGGAGTGGGCAAGTTCATCAGTATTTTCCGATTGTGAAGTGGTCGCAATTTCGTCCCCGCGGTCATCGGCCGCTGCCGGGGCAGGGGCGGTGGGGATCATGGGGATAGGACCCGCGCCGTCACTGCCAGCTTTCCCGAGGGAAACCGGCCCCTGGTCTGTGGTGTCGTTCTGCTGCTGGCGCACCACCAGGATGGCGAGCAAGACGACGGTCACGATTGCAGCTGCCAGTAACGCCAGCAAAGTTCGGTTCGAACGCAGCCAGCGAAAGTTCATTTCATGCCCCTCCTCTTCGACCGAACTCCCAAAAGCCGAGCCATCGTTGCACGAGCACGCTGGCGGAGAGCTAAGGTCCTCAGCCCAGGCAATGGCCGCGCCAGCCATTACGTCGCTCTAGATTGGGAGTGATCAGCCGCTCACGCGCGACCGGTGCGGATTAGTAGCGCGCGTTCACATTGCAGTGTGTGAAAGCTGCTGTTCAGTCGGTGGCCCCTCTCGATGGCATGGTCCCCGACCGTACGCCAAGGGTAGGTCGCCGCTCACTCGGGGTCAAGGCTCGGACGCCAAGCGTCACGAGCGAACTGGGCGTGGAACTGCGTCCCTTCGGCGGGACCATCGACGCCGACGTTCTGGTCCGGCGTCGCCGAGCGTTGCCGGTCCGGCGACGGCATCATGACTGCTGGGGGTGCGGTCCGGTGCGATCTACGACGCATTGCAGCTCAACTGTAACGCCGTTATGGCGTAACAGGGTTACAAATGAGCAAGAGCGGCTGGGAGGCCATGCCATGGGTAACGACTACCTTGAGGGCAACTACGCGCCGGTGCTACGGGAGCGCACGGTCACCGAGCTGGCCGTCACCGGGACCATCCCGGCCCATCTCGACGGGCGGTACCTTCGCAACGGACCGAACCCGATCGCCGAGGTCGACCCGGAGACCTACCACTGGTTCACCGGCGACGGCATGGTCCACGGGGTGCGCCTGCGAGACGGAAAGGCCGAGTGGTACCGCAATCGCTGGATCCGCACGCCCGCGGTGGCGCGAGCGCTCGGCGAGCCCGCCCGCTCCCGCGCCCCCATCCGGGCCGGGCTGGAGCTGCTCGGGGCCAACACCAACGTGGTCCGCCACGCCGGCCGTACGCTTGCGCTGGTAGAAGGCGGGATCGTCAACTACGAGCTCACCGACGACCTGGACACCGTCGGCCCCTGCGACTTCGACGGCACCGTGCACGGCGGCTACACCGCGCACCCAAAGCGCGACCCGGACACCGGCGAGTTGCACGCGGTCTCCTATTCATTCGGCCGAGGCAACCGGGTGCAGTACTCGGTCATCGGCGTCGACGGGCGCGCCCGCCGCACCGTGGACGTCGAGGTCGCCGGCAGCCCGCTGATGCACGACTTCTCGCTGACCGAAAACCATGTCGTGTTCTACGATCTCCCGGTCACCTTCGATCCCCGGCAGGGCGCCGCCGTCTCCGTGCCGCCAGGCCTGCGCGCACTGGCCAGGTTGGTGCTTTCTGCGCTCATCGGCCGGGTCCGGGTACCCGACCCGATCCTGGCGATAGCCGGGAAGGGGATGCGTGGAAACGCGAACCTGCCCTATAAGTGGGACCCCGGCTATCCGGCCCGTGTCGGCGTCATGCCGCGGACCGGCGGTGCTGAGGACGTTCGCTGGTTCGACGTCGAGCCCTGCTACATCTTCCATTCACTGAACGCCTACGACGAGGGCGACGCGATCGTGCTGGACGTCGTGCGGCACTCGCAGATGTTCGCCACCGACTTCCACGGGCCCAGCGAGGGCCCCGCCACCCTGGACCGCTGGACCGTCGACCTCGCCGACGGCAAGGTCCGCGAGACCCGCCTCGACGACCACCCGCAGGAATTCCCGCGCATCGACGACCGGCTCGTCGGCCGGCAGCACCGCTACGGGTATGCCATGCAGACGTCCGGCACTGGGTGCAGCGCCGGCGACTCGGTGCTCAAGCACGATCTGCGCTACGGCCGGACCACCGCTCGGCGGCTGGGCACCCACAAGCGCGTCGGCGAGTTCGTCTTCGTCCCCAACACTGCGCAGGCACCCGAGGACGACGGGGTGCTCATGGGGTTCGTCTATGACGCCGGCACCGACCGCAGCGACCTGGTCATTCTCGACGCCGCCAGCCTCCAGACGATCGCCGAGATCCACCTGCCCGACCGCGTCCCGAACGGCTTCCACGGCACCTGGGTGCCCACCGAACACTGATCGGGCAAATAGAACGTCAGCGGAAAACAGATTGACAATCACACGGTACTGTTACCGCGACGTGTTACTGTGCGAGTTAATCCCAGGCGCTGTCCTTCGGTCGCCACTGCACTGTTCGTGCTACTGCGGTCCCCGGCACCGCTAGAAAGGACACCGAGTTCTGGGACCGCTGGCCACCGGTGGACGATTCGGCACGCCGCTGTACTACCGACCCTTCCTGGACAGCTTCCCGCACCGAACTGCGGGTGTCCTCTGATCGATGACTACCTGGCCAGCGCGGGTATCTCTCTTCGCGAGGTCATCATCGCCACGCTGGACTCGCTGGACGTTGACGCCTACCTCCAGACCGCTGACCTCGGCGACGAAGACCTTGCCGCGCTCCGCGCCCGGCTGCTCAGCCCGGCGACGTGACTGACGAGCACTGCCCGGGGGGCCTCACCGGTCATCAGCGGGAGCTGCGAGCTCGACGGTCAGCGGCAAAATGAACGACTGGCCCGTGCATTTGTCGCCCGCGTCGGCCGCCATCGTCACGCTGACGTCGTACGCCCGATAGCCTGCTGCGCTAATGAAGCCCGTCGGGTTCTCGACCGGCGCGCTGGTGACGGCACCGGCAGGGCAGCCTCCGAGGGTCGCGATCGAGCTTCCCTCGCTGATAGAGGTGACCCGAACACCGTAGTCCTTCGGGTTGTTGACGTAGAGAGTGAACGTCTTGGTCGAGCCGGGGGGTAGCGGGCGGGATTGGTCGTTCGGAGTGACGGTGAACTCGACTGAGGTGCCTCCACCGGTCTCACCACCACCGATGGTCCCGATGAAGAACCCCGCGCCGACGAGCCCGAGGGCGATGAGCAGGGCGAGACCATCGAAGACGTTCCGATTACGCACAGTAGTAGCAAGGTCACGCACAGTGGCACCCAAGCCGTTCTCCACTGCAGACTCCCTCCAGGGCCGAGTCAGCGCCGCACGAGCTGATGTTCTACTGGACTCCCGATTCGGCTATCGACAGATCGTGACCGAACCGCAGCGCTCGGTAGCATCCAGGTGGCCAGGCTATGCGGTGCCGCTGGGGTCGGTATCTCCTGGGTGCCGCTTGTGGGCATCGGTGGCGCTCGAAGCCGACTGTGCCATGGAGGATCGACTCGACGGCTCGCCGTCGACGTCCACGGCAGGGCTGGTGGACAGCGGGGTGGGCCCGTCGCCGTTCTCCGCGTCACCGCCGTGGCGAGCACGGCACCCCGACACACCGGGCATGGGGGACGGACACGCGGGGTTAGAGGGCTTTGAGCTCCTCGATTACTGATTCGACGGAGGCTTTCGCGTCCCCGAAGAGCATCGCGGTGCCGGGGGAGTAGTACAGCTCATTCTCGATGCCGGCGAAGCCGGGGTTCATCGAGCGCTTGAGCACGATGACGGATTTGCTGTCATCGACGTTGAGGATCGGCATGCCGTGGATTGGCGAGTTCGGGTCGTTGCGGGCGGCCGGGTTGGTCACGTCGTTGGCTCCGATCACCAGGGCGACGTCGGTGCGGTTGAACTCGCCGTTGATCTCGTCCATCTCTTTGAGCTGCTCGTAGGGCACGTCGGCCTCGGCGAGCAGCACGTTCATGTGCCCGGGCATCCGGCCGGCCACCGGGTGGATGGCGTACTTGACCTCCACACCCTTGTCCTCCAGCAACCTGGCCATGTCCCGCACGGTGTGCTGGGCTTGCGCCACGGCCATGCCGTACCCAGGCACCACGACGACCTGGTTGGCGTAGGCCATCTGGACCGCCGCGTCGGCCGCGTTGGTCTCCCGGACGGTCTTGTCCCCGAGCTCGCGGCCTGGCGCGGCGACGCCACCCCCGCCGAACCCGCCGGCGACGATCGCCGGGATGGACCGGTTCATCGCCTTGGCCATCAGGTTGGTGAGGATCGAACCCGAGGCACCGACGATCATGCCGGCGACGATCATCGCGGTGTTGTTCAGGGCCAGCCCGGCCGCCGCCGCTGACAGCCCGGTCGCCGCGTTGAGCAGCGAGATCACCACCGGCATGTCGGCGCCACCGATCGGCAGCACGACCAGCAGTCCCAACGCCGCGGCGAACACCAGCGTCCCGATGATCAGCGGCTGGGCGTTGTTGCCGAAGCCGATCGCGACCGCGCAGGCCAGTGCCGCGAGCAGCGCCGATGCGTTGACCAGTTGCTGGGCCTTGCCCAGGCTGATCGGCCGGCCGGGAAGGAGCTCCTGCAGCTTGCCGTAGGCGACCAACGAGCCCCAGAACGACACCGAGCCGACGATCGCGCCGAACAGCGAGGCGATCATCACGTACGCGGGCTCCTCGGTGAACCCGGCGGTGCTGTTGAACTCCACCCAGGCGATCAGCGCGACCGCGCCACCGCCGACGCCGTTGAACAGCGCCACCATCTGCGGCATCGCGGTCATCTTCACCTGCTTGGCGGCCGGCACCCCGAGCAGCGTGCCGAGCACCACCCCCAGCACGATGAGCACCCAGTTGCTCATCCCGGGGATCAGCACGGTCGCCACCACCGCGATGCCCATCCCGGCCGCCGCGATGAGATTGCCGCGCACAGCGGTGCGCGGCCCGGTCAGGCCCATCAAGCCGTAGATGAACATCCCGAAGGCGACGATGTAGAGGACCAGGACCAGGGCCGTCATCGTTGCTCGTTCCCCTTGGCCCCCTTGGCTACCGCCCTGGCAGGTTGCTTGCCCTTGAACATGCCCAGCATCCGGTCGGTGACCAGGAAGCCCCCGACCACGTTGATGGTGCCGAACGCGATCGCCACGACCGCCAGCAGCTTGTCGAACACCGAGAGGTCGTGACCCAGGCCCAGCACGATGATGCCGCCGAGCAGCACGATGCCGTGGATGGCGTTGGTGCCCGACATCAGGGGGGTGTGCAGGGTGTTGGGCACTTTGGAGATCACTGCGAAGCCGACGAAACCGGCCAACACGAGGATCGCCAGGTTGGCGAGCAGCATCAGCCGTTGTCCCCTTCCGGCTCGCGGGTGATGCAGGAGCGCACCAGCACCTCGTCATCGAAGTCTGGTGTCAACCGGCCCTGCTCGTCCACCATCAGCTCCAGCAGTGATTGCACGTTGCGGGCGTACAGCTCGCTCGCGTGCTCGGGCATCGTCGCCGGTAGGTTCAGCGGCGAGGCGATCGTCACATCATGGCGGACCACGATCTCACCCGGTTCGGTCAGCTCGCAGTTGCCACCGGTCTCGCCGGCCAGGTCGACGATCACGCTGCCCGGGCGCATCCCCTTCACCGCCTCGGCGGTGACCAGGATGGGGGCTCGGCGTCCCGGCACCAGCGCGGTGGTGATCACGATGTCGAAACCACTGATCGCCTCGGTCAGCCGCTGCTTCTGGTCGGCGCGCTCGTCGTCGGTCAGCTCGCGGGCGTAGCCACCCTCACCGGCCGCCTCGATGCCCAGGTCGAGCCATTTGGCGCCCAGTGAACGGACCTGGTCGGCGACCTCGGGCCGGACGTCATAGCCGGTGGTCCTGGCCCCGAGGCGCTTGGCGGTGGCCAGCGCCTGCAGCCCGGCCACCCCGACGCCGAGGATCAGCGCGGTCGCCGGCTTGACGGTGCCCGCGGCCGTGGTGAGCATCGGGAAGAACCGGGTGGACTGGTCGGCGGCCAGCAGCACCGCCTTGTACCCGGCCACGTTGGCCTGCGAGGACAGCGCGTCCATCGACTGCGCGCGGGAGATCCGGGGGATCGCTTCCATCGCGAAGGCGGTCACGCCCGCCGCGCGGAGTTTGCCGGCGATCTCCGGGTCGGACCGCGGTGCCAGGAACCCGATCAGTATCGACCCGTCGCGCAGCCGCCCGATCTCCTCGTCAGTCGGTGGCGCCACTTTGACCACAACGTCGGCGTGCCACGGGTCGTCGATGGTCGCGCCGGCCTCGGTGAACATCTGATCGGGCATCAGTGCGCCCACCCCGGCACCGGATTCGACGACGACCTGGATGCCACGACCGACCAGCTTCTCAACCATTTTGGGCACCAGGGCGACCCGGCGCTCACCGTCGTGCGATTCCCGGGGGACGCCGACCCGGGTGCCTTGGTGGTCCTGCGATGAGGTCACCCGCAGAGCATCGAACATGATCGGTGCGACGTCCAGTCCAGGCGGGCAAACGTTGCCCGTCATACAGCCACGCGGAGCCTACGGTCGGGCAGGCAGGATGGGCGGTATGGCGCACGACCCGTCGATACTGCCGACCGACCTGCCCGTTCCGCACGACGACGGGGCGGCCGATCACCTGCCTGGTGCGGCAGTCCCGGCGCTGGAGCTGCCGGCGACGACGGGTGGCACGCTGCGGGTGGATCGACCGCCGGCGGGTGCGACCCGGCTGGTGCTTTACGCCTACTCCCGCACCGGTGAGCCGGGTGCCGAGCCGCTGCGCTCGGACTGGGACCAGATTCCGGGGGCGCGTGGCTGCACACCGCAGGCCTGTGACTTCCGGGATCACGCCGCGGAACTGGCGGAGCTGGGTGCGGCGGTGGCCGGTGTGTCCACCCAGCCCACCGGCTACCAGGCTGAGGTCGCGGCACGGTTGTCGCTGGGTTTCCCGCTGCTGTCCGATGCCCGGCTGCAACTTGCGACTGCCTTGCGGTTACCCACGTTCGAGGTCGCTGGGCAGACCCTGCTGCGCCGGCTGACCCTGATCGTGCGGGACGGCCGGATCGAGCGGGTCTGGTACCCGGTGTTCCCGCCGGACCGGCACGCCGCGCAGGTGCTCGACTGGCTGCGCACGGTGGCGTGACGGGGTAGCGACGACCCGCGGAGCGCGGCGCGCTCCCGCGAGCGCCCGATGACCGGGAGCGCTACACCGAGGCCAAGCGCGACTTCATCGAGGCCCGGTCCGAGTTGAGCCTGGGCTCGATCTTTGCCCGCGGGACAGGTGCACACGATACAGACTTCAACGATCCTTCCTCGTCGTCATGCGGTTGGACACGACTCCCTTGCCTTCTCTGCTGGCCGAACCTTTTCGGCTTACCGATGTGTGGCGGTCGCTGCTTGGCGGCTCCATCATTGGTTATGCCCGTACGGTCCACGACCGATTTGCGTAGAATGGTCAGGGTTGGGGGGGTTGGATGAACCGCGCCGCAAACGAGCAGCCACCGGCCGATCGGTCAGATCGGACTACCGGGGACACGCCGGACACGCCTGGCGCGACGGGCGGACGCAGAGCAATCATCGTCCTGGGGATCTGTGCCGTCGCGATCGCGGGATGCTCCTCGCTTGCGCTCCCGGAGCCAGCTACGTCAACGGCGGTGCCAAACCGGGAGATCGCCACTACGGCGCCCCCGGTAGCCCTGTCTCCCTCGGCTTACCAGGTGCAGCTCCGGAGCGCCGGCGATGCGATGGCACCGGTGTTCGACCGCCTCACCAAAGCGGGATCACCCGAAGACTTGCGCTCAGAACTGGAACAGGCGTCCACTGCCGCGTCGGAAGCAGCGCGCCTGCTGGATGTCGACCCGCCCGCTGAGGTGCTGGCGGTCCACCGCGACCTGCTCGCGGGGTTGCGGCAGCTCGCTACTGATATGTCCCAGCTCAGCGATCAGGTGGCGTCGAGGGAGTTGTGTGCGGCGCCGCCCATCCTCGCCGCGGTCAGCAACGCGCCCGGCGTCGACAGCCTCCGAACGGTGCGCGAGACTCTCGGCTCGGGTGGGCTGGATGAGAGCTACCAGTGGGGAGAGTTCCTCCCAGCCCCCACGCCGCTCCCGGAACGTCGATTGGCCAATGGTCGGCTGCTGGACAGCCAGCGACGTACCGGAAGCGGGCAACTCAAGGTTGACAACGGCACCGAACACGACGCTGTCGTCAAACTCGTGCAGGGCGGCAGTCCAGTTGTGTCCGTCTACGTCGGTAAGAGGTCGGAGACCACCGTCGGAAAGATCAATAACGGTAGCTACGAGCTGTTTTATACTTCCGGCATAGACTGGGATGGCCAGCTCAAGACGTTCACCCGATCCTGCCTGTTCGAACGCTTCGAGGAACCAGTTGAATTTACTACTGTACCGGTTCAAGGGGGTATCAAGTACACCATACAGTCCATCGGCCTACAGCCCCGAATTGGAGGAAACGCCCAGACAACGGAGGTACCCGCCCAGTCCTTCCCAAGATAGCCCTGGACCGGCACCGCATATCACGAGATGCGGCACCCTCCCGGCCATCGCGGCGGTATCCATGTCGGCGAAGATGCGCAACACGTCAAGAGTCCGGCGGCGTGAGTGCGATACGCCACGAGTGAATGGGTTACCCCTGTGAAGGCATGTCATGATCGCTTCTTTGGAAGAAGTAACCGCGGCTGGCGCGGCTGAATCTTCCGAAACAACGATCATGGTCTGGCTCCGGCAGGTGCGCCGCTCCAGTGTCAGGTGCTGTAGGGGCGAGCGGCTCTGGCGTGCCGGAGCGTGTGTGCCCACCAGGCCAGCTGGTCCAGGAGAGCGTCGGCTGCGGCGTTGACCGCATCCGGCTCGCGGGGCGTCCCATGCTCGTCGAACCGTTGGCGGGCCCCGTGGAAGCTCACTGTGTCCCGGATGGTGACCGTGTGGAGTTCGGCGAACACGACGCGAAGTTCCTCGACCGCGCGAAGCCCGCCGGACAGGCCGCCGTAGCAGACGAAGCCAACTGGTTTGGCCTGCCATTCCCGGCCCACCGAGTCGATCGCTGTCTTCAGCGGTCCGGGGTAGCCGTGGTTGTACTCGGGGGTGACGATGACGAACGCGTCGGCGGCGCCGATCCGGGAGGTGAAGGTTGCGCTGGGGACCGGGGTGTCGGCGAGGTCGATGACGTCGACGCTCAGATCGTCGCGTTGCTTGGCCTGGCCGGCGAACCAGTCGGCGACGACGGGCCCGAACCGGCCTTCCCGAACACTGGCCACGATCACCGCGAGCGCAGACATGGCTGCCGTGGGGTTCATGGCGGCGACGCTATACCCTCAACTATTATTGAGGTCAAGCTGAGATGTGAAGGGGTGCCCTGGCAATGGACGAACCAACGTGGGATCAGGCTGAGCTCACCGTCGGGCAACTCGCTGCGCGTAGTGGTGTGGCGGTTTCGGCGCTGCACTTCTACGAGCGCCAAGGCCTGATCAGCAGCCGGCGGACCTCGGGCAACCAGCGCCGCTACAAGCGGGACGTCCTTCGGCGAGTGGCGCTGATCCGCATCGCCCAGCGAGTGGGGATCCCGCTGGCCGACGTCGCTGCTGTGCTCGCGCTACTGCCGGATGGCCGCACCCCCACCCGGCGCGATTGGCAACGAATATCCCAATGCTGGCAGGCCGAGCTCGATCAGCGGATACGCCATCTCCAGCAGCTCCGCGACGACTTCACCGACTGTGTGGGATGCGGCTGCCTGTCCATCGATCGCTGCCGGTTGGCCAACCCTTACGACACGCTCGGCAAGCAGGGCGCGGGCCCCCGACGACTGCTTGAGCCCGCAAACTGCTCATCGACTTGATCCGCCACCGCGCAGCTCAACGTGCCAAGGCGGGTGAGGTCGACTTGCTGGTTGGCAAGGGGGGTGGCATACGCTCGGGCGTATGGAACGAGACGGAGCAGTGGCGGGGTTTTCGCGCATCGGCGCGGGCGTGGAGCGCACTTTGGCAGAAGGCAGCGCCGAAGTAGAGATCGACCTCGAATACAGTTTTCCCGACGAACCTGCCGAGGGTTCGCTGCCTGCGGCGATGTCGACGCACTACCGCGGCGTCGTGGACTTTCGCAGCGACCGCGCCTCGCTGGCAGACGGGGACATGTCGCTGCTGCTTGAGGGAGCTGCCACCTACCAACGTATGCCCGACGGAGTGTGGACGCACACGCACCAGGCCGGCCGGACTGGGCAGTGGACGTGTACCCACCCACGCTGGGCGCTGGAGGTACTCCGGCAGGCGTGCCGGTCGGACGAACCGGACAGCCGGGCCGATGTCGAGGTAGAGCTGGATCGCGATCGTGCCGCCGACGTGACGCACCCGGGGCTGAATCCCGACTGGCAAGTGCGCGCCAGCACCGCCTTCGACGATGCTGGGCGGCTTCGCCGCATCGAGATCACCATGGCGGGCTCGGCCAGTCCCGACGCGTGGATGCGTAACACCGTCGAATTCACCCGTTTCGATCAGGCCGCCGCGCGCATCGACCTTCCCGACAACAGTGTCCATCTCGCCGGCTACCTGCGCTCGGCTTCGCCCGGCCAAGACGACACCGCGGCCGCAGACCTCGGCGACAAGAGACGACGATGACAGACGTCCCGACCGTCTCGCGCGCTGGTTCGGGTCCTACGAGGGTGCCGGAGTCGACCGGTGACCCCGATGCTTGACCTTGGGCCAGCGGCCCGGCAGATGGCCAGCCTGCTGGACGGAGTCACCGACGAGCAGCTCACTGCGCCGACCCCCTGTGACGAGTACACCCTGGGTGATCTCATCGACCACGTCAGCGGGCTGTCCCAGGCCTTCACCGCCGCCGCCGCTAAGGACCTCGGACCGAGATCTTGTGATCGGTCAGTGTGCCGGGCGGGGTCCGGCCGGACAGGCCTTACCGACGCGCAGTCTGGATGCAGAGCGCGGTTATCGGACTGGAGCGGGTGTGGGCTGGGTGCGGCCGGCTCGGCGGAGCTTTGCGGCGCCCACTCCGCGGCAGGCCAGGTAGATCGCGAAGGCGATCGCGGTGACGTAGCCGCTGATCGGTGCGCCGGGTGCCAGCGATGCCACGATCCCGCCGAGCACCGCGACCTCTGCGAACAGCGTCGCGAGCAGCAGTGCGGTGACGGGGTTGGCGGTCAGCCGGGCGGCCGCGGCGGCCGGGGTGATAAGCAGCGAGAGCACCAGCAGCGCGCCGACTGTGGGCACCGCCAGCCCGGTCGCCACCCCGACCAGCGCGGCGAACAGCACTGACAGCCCGCGCACCGGCACCCCGCGGGCGCGGGCCACGTCGGCGTCGACGCTGGCGAACAGCAGCGGACGCCATACCAGCGCCAGCACCAGCAGCACCCCGGCCGCGCAACCGCCCAGCAGCCACGCGTCGTTGCGGGAGACCCCGACGATCTGGCCGAACAGCAGGGACAGTTGGTTGGACGCCCGACCGGGATACAGCCACAGGAACAGCCCGCCTAGGCCCAGCCCGAATGCGAGCACCGCGCCGATCACCGAGTCGCGCTCCCGCTCGCGCAGCCCGAGCAGGCCGAACACCAGCGCGGCGACCACCGCGCCGGCCAGCGCGCCCACGCTGACCAGCGAGCTGCTCACCAGCAGAGCCGCCGCGGCACCGGTGAAGGTCAACTCACTGGTGCCGTGTACCGCGAACGACACCTGCCTGGCTACCACCAGCGGGCCCAGCGCCCCGGCGATCAGGGCCAGCAGCGCGCCGGCGATCAGGGCCTGCTGGACGAAGTCCAGCCGCAGCAACTGCCCGGTGCCCTCGAAGCTGAGCAGCCGGTCCAGAATCTCCCCGAGGCTCATGGCTTGACCCTGACGGTCGCGATGGCTCGACCCTGCAAGCAGGTCTCGCGCAGGTCTCGCGGGCTCACCGGTGCTCCTGCAGGTGGTGCAGGTCTTGCTCTCCGGGTGTGCCGATCACCAGCAGCCGCCCCCGCATCTTGATCACCTCGACGTCGGTGCCGTAGAGCTGCGACAGCGTCGCGGAGTTCATCACCTCGTCGGGGGTGCCGATCCGGAAGCTGCCGTCGACCAGGTAGAGCACCCGGTCCACGGCGGGCAGCACCGGGTTGATGTCGTGGGTCACGAACAGCACCGCGGTGCGCGCCGTGCGCCGCCGAAAGTCGATCAACTCGCTGACCAGCTGCTGGTGGGCCAGGTCCAGAGATAACAGCGGCTCATCGCAGAGCAGCACGTCCGGGTCGCCGACCAGGGCTTGGGCCACCCGCAGCCGCTGCTGTTCGCCGCCGGAGAGCAGTCCCACCGGCGCGTCGGCGTAGTGCCGGGCGCCGACGGCGTCCAGCGCCTCGAGCACCCGTGCGCGACGTCGCGCGGACGGGAGCCCGAATCCCCAGCGGTGGCCGTCCAGGCCCAGACCCACCAGATCCCGACCGCGCAGGGTCAGGGTCGGGTCCAGGGCCCGCTGCTGCGGGATGTAGCCAACAGTGCGATTCCCGCGACGCACCGGCTGCCCGCGGATCTCCACCGTGCCGGCCGAGAGCGGCTGCAAGCCCAGCAGCACCCGCAGCAAGCTGGTCTTTCCTGAGCCATTGGGACCGAGCAGGGCGAGGAACTCGCCGGGTGCGATGTCGAGATCCAACGAGTCCCACAGTACGCGCGGACCGTAGGCCAGCCGGGCGCCGCGCAGCCGGACGGCTGGTGGCGGACACGCCCGGGCGGGGATCCGGGCCGGCGTGTGATCTGTCCTGGTGGTCACGGTTTTTCCTGCAGCGCTGCGGACAGGGCGTCGATCTGCCCGGACATCCATCCGCGGTAGTCGGTGTTCTCAGGCAGGGTCTCGGTCATGGTCACCACCGGGATCCGGGCGGCCTCGGACTCGGCCCGGATCTGGCTGGTGACCGGGGTCTCGGCCTGTGGGTTGTAGACCAGCGCCCGCACTTGCCGCTGCGCGAACAGCTTCTTGGTGACGGCGACGGCGGCCGCCGGCGGATCCGTTTCCTCCTCGACGGCTTCGAGGAATTCGGCCGGGGTGGCGTCGGTGAGCCCGGCTGCGGTGATCAGATACTGGGCTACCGGTTCGGTCATCGCGACCTGCTGGCCACGATTGGCGCGGGCGATACCGGCCAGCTTGCTTTCCAGGCCGTCGATCTCGGTCCGGAAGGCCTGAGCCCGGGCGGTGAACTGCTGCGCCTGCCCAGGGTCGCGCTGGCCCAGCTTCTCGGCAACCTGCTGCGCCACGCTCTGCACCACCGACAGGTCGTACCAGACATGTTCGTTGGGCAGCGCACCCTCGGCCGGTTTCCGGGTTTGCAGCGCGAAGGCCTCCACCGTGGGCACGGTGGCGACCGACTCGAGGATCTTGGGCATGAAAGCGTCGTAGCCGCCGCCGTTGAACACCACCAGATCGGCTTCGGCCACCTCGGCCGCGTCGGCGGGCTTGCTCTCGTAGGCGTGCGGGTCGGCAGACGGGTCGTTGATGATCGACTTTACCTCCGCGGCGTCACCTGTGACGGCGCGCGCGACGCTGCCCCACACATCGGTCGAGGTCACCACCGTCAGCCGGTCGTTCCCGCTGGCTTGCTGGTCCGCCGAGCCGCAGCCGGCAACCCCGAGCAGCACGGTCAGCGCCACCGTGCTGATGGCGGGGGCCGCCGCGAGGCGGCGAAGCCGGGGGGCCATGGGGCTCCTCGTTTGAGCTCGATCATGAAATGGAAACCGTTTTCGTAATCACTATAGAGTGTCCCTCGGTCGGATTACCAGTCCGATCATGTTCACCACGGAGTGCTGACCGGTTAGGTTGCCTTTATGGCGCGATTGGTGAACAGGGGCTAAAGCCCCCGTGAGTGGCGATG
>JBOHGH010000112.1:0-14410 GCA_050699975.1 Pseudonocardiaceae bacterium
GGCCATGGCCGCCACCGGGCTGTCCGATGCCCTCGGGGTGTTGGTAGCGGAACTGCGGGCCGGCGCGCACCCCAGCGACGCGGCCAGGGCCGCCGCGGACGGGCCCGCTGACACCACCCGAGCACTGTCCGCGGCGGCCGCAGCGGCCCGCCTTGGCGGCGATGTCCCGGTGGTGCTGCGCAGCGCGGGTCCGGTGCAGCTGAGCGCGTGGCTGGGCAGGCTCGCCGATGCGTGGTCGCTCGCCGACCGGTACGGGATCCCGCTCGCTGACCTGCTCGACGTGGTCCGGTCCGATACCGAGCAGCGGGTGCGCTTCGCTGCTGACGTCGAGGCCCGGCTTGCTGGCCCCCGGACGACCGCGGTGCTGCTGGCTGGGCTGCCGCTGCTCGGGCTGGCCCTGGGCCACGCGGTAGGTGCCGCCCCGCTGCGGGTGCTCAGCGAGACCCCGGCGGGCCAGGGCTTGCTGGTGGTCGGCACCGGCCTGGCCTGCGCCGGCGTGCTCTGGAGCGCGCGGCTGGTGTCCCGGGCGGTGCCGGCATGACGGGGCAGGTACTGGCAATGCTGGTGGTGGCGACCGCGCTGGTGGTCGCTCCGGGTCCGGCGGGGCCCCGGTCGAGGTTGCGGCAGGCGCGTGGAACCTGCCCTGCGCCGTGGCGGGACCGGGCCCCGGCCCGCTGGCTCGGCGCCCAGGTAAACCGCGGTGGCCACGCGGACACCGGCGGCGAGTCGCTGGCACTGGCCGGAGCGTGGGAGTTGCTCGCGGCCTGCCTGCGGGCCGGCATGCCGGTCCCGGTGGGGGTACGAGCGGTCGCCGAGGGGCTCGACGCTCCGGCCGGTCCCGCCCTGCGCCGGACCGCGGAACTGCTTGCGCTGGGCGCTGACCCGGCGCAGGCGTGGCAGCCCGCGCTGGAGTGCACCGCGACGGCGCGGTTGGCGAAAGCCGCCGGGCGCAGTGGCCGCAGCGGCACCGCAATCGCCGAGTTGGCCATCCGGCTGGCCGCGGCGGTGCGCGCCGACGCCCGGGAGCGATCCGAAGCCCGGGCGCAACGCGCCGGGGTGCTGATTGCGGCTCCACTTGGGCTGTGCTTTCTCCCCGCCTTCCTCGCCATCGGAGTCGTGCCTGTAGTGATCGGACTCGCCGCGGGCCTCGCGCAGCAGTGGTAACCAGAAATTCGACCGAGATAGGGAGACTGAAATGGTGATTGGCAGCAGAAAAGTGCGGCGACTGGTAGCCGTGCGGTTGGCTCATGCAGTTAGCGGGGAAGCAGGAATGAGCACTGTCGAATACGCGATCGGGACGATCGCAGCGGCGGCTTTCGCCGCGATTCTGTACAAGGTGGTGACCGGCGACACGGTTATCGGCGCGCTGACCGACTTGGTGGCGCGGGCGCTGTCGGTGAACTTCTGATGCCTGCGCTGCCTGCCGCTGGCGGCATCGGCGATATGCCCACCGTCGACCGGGCCGGCGACCGGGGCACGGTCACCGTCGAGGCGGCGCTGGCGCTGTGCTCGCTGATGGTCGTGCTCGCCCTCGTGCTCGCCGCAGTGTCTGCGGTGGCGGCACAGCTGCGGTGCGTCGACGCCGCCCGGGAGGCGGCGCGGCTGACCGCCCGGGGTGAGCAGGACCGCGCCGAGGACCTCGCTCGACGGATCGCGCCGCGTGGTGCGGTGGTTGCGGTGACCGTCCGCGGCGACGAGGTCACGGCGCGGGTGTCGGCGGATCCGGTGGCAGGGCTGCTGCCGGGGATCGAGGTCGGGGCCGAAGCCGTGGCGGTGCTGGAACCGGGGGCGACATGACGGCATTCGCTGAGGACGACCGGGGAATGGCCACGGTGTGGGCGGCGGGGGCCATCGCGGTGCTGATGAGCATGGCCCTTTTCGGGTTGTACCTGGGCCAGGCGGTCATCGTCCGTCACCAGGCCGAGTCGGCAGCTGATCTGGCCGCATTGGCGGGGGCCGGGACGGCGGTGGCCGGTGAGCGCTACGCCTGCACCCAGGCCCGCCGGGTGACCGACCGGATGCGGGTGCAGCTGGTGTCTTGCCAGGCGCATGGCTGGGACGTGCTGGTGGAAGTGGCAGCACGACCAACCGGCTGGCTGGGCCGCCTCGGCGCGGCCACCGGCCGGGCCCGAGCTGGGCCGGTCACAACGTGATCGTGACGACGAGCGGTTCCGTAAGCGCGACGAGCGGGCGACGAGTGATTGTCTGGCGCAAGCGCGACGGTATCGGCGTCGGGGAACCCGAAGGACGCTCGACGCAGCAGAGCAGCCGACCAGCGACATCATGCAGATCGGCCCTACCAAGGCGGTCCCGAGAGGCTGTTGAGTGATCTCGGGACGCGGCCACGGCGATGGAGGCGACATGGACTGGACGGACACCTGGAGAGACGCCTTCCGCACCGAGCTTCGGGCGGAGGCTATCGGATTCGCCCGGCACGGCTGGCCGGTGGTCCCCGGCAGTTACCCCCGCGGTTCCCACTGGGTAGGTATGCCCCCATCGCTCGGCACCAGCGGGGGCCAGCACAGCTCGGTGCCGGTTCACTCGGATTGGGTGCGACTGGCGGGTTGCGGTCCTGAGCGCGTCGCCGAGCTGTGGTCCGGTCATCCGTTCAGCGTGCTGCTCGCCACCGGTATGGGCTTGGACGCACTCGACCTGCCGGCCGAGCTCGGCCGGGCGACCGCAATCGGGCTGCGCGTCGCCGGCATTGCGGTCCCCATGGCAGCCACACCGACCGGGCGGTGGCTGTTGCCGGTACTCGGCGGTGGCAGGCTGCATCGTGAGCTGGATGACCACCTAGACGTCGTGCTGCACGCCGAGGGGGACTGGGTACCGCTGCCGCCGTCACCCTGCCTGCCCGGCGTTGTGCACTGGCGGGTCAAACCCGCGATGTGCGGCTGGGAGCTGCCGAGGCTGGACGAGGTAACCGACGCAGTGCTCGCCGCCATCGACGAGACCCAACCGGTGGCCGCCCGCCGCTGACCGCACCATCAGGTCGCGATCCGACTGGTCGCGCTCGCGGCTTCGACGTAGGCGTCGAACAGCGCATCCAGCACCTGGTTGCTGATGGCCGCGGCACTCGTCCCTTGACCGATCTCCGCGCCGCCGAGTGCCGCTTCGATGCTCACGATGTTGCCAGGTGCCCTGAGCTCGAAAACCGCGCGCCACTCACTCATCCCCTCAGTGCGCGGCCAGCGCCGCGGTACGCTCGCAGCGGTGGCCGCGGTACCCATTCAGCGGGCCCGCTGAATGGGTACCGGGATCGGAGGATTGGGTGCCGGGGGAGGCGGGGGGTCGATCCGAGAGGAGCAGGCACGGTGATCGGAGATGCTCGATCGGGCCCAGCTGTAGCCGGGAAAACGGCCGAGGGGAAACAGCCGGTGGGGACCGACGCCGCAACGCGGCCCGATCCATCGCTGATCATGCAGATCGGCACGGGCTTCTGGCGGTCCAAGACCCTGTTGTCGGCGGTCGAATTGGGCTTGTTCACCACGCTCGGCTCGGGCCGGCTCACCGGGCCCGCGATCGCGGAACGGCTCAACCTTCGTAGCCGTGCGGTGTATGACTTCCTTGACGGGCTGGTGGCCCTGCACCTGCTCGAACGCGAGGGACAGGGCGAGGCGGCCCTCTACCGCAACACCGCAGAGACAGCACTGTTCCTTGATCGCAACAGTCCCAGCTACATCGGCGGCATACTTGAGATGGCCAACGACCGGCTATACGGCTTCTGGGGCGGCCTGACCGAAGCTCTGCGCACCGGCAGCCCGCAGAGTGAAATCAAGGACACCGGCTACTCCTTTTTCGAGAAGCTCTACGCCGACCCCGCCCTCCTGGAGCAGTTCATGCAGGCGATGGCGGGAGCCTCGACGGGCAGCTTTCATGCCCTGGCCAGCAGGTTCGACTTCTCCCGCTACCAAACCGTCTGCGATGCGGGCGGTGCCACCGGCCAGCTATCGATCATCCTGGCCCAGCACCACCAGCACTTGCGGTGCACCAGCTTCGACCTTCCGATGGTGGAACCGATCGCCGCCCGCGTGATCGAGGAGGCGAACCTCAGCGACCGAGTCCGCGCGATCTCAGGCGACTTCTTCGCCGATCCGCTGCCCCAGGCCGACGTGATCACGATGGGAATGATCCTGCACGACTGGAACCTGGAGCGAAAGCGCCAGCTCATCACGGCCGCCTTCGAGGCACTCCCACCCGGCGGTGCGTTCATCGTCATCGAGAACCTGATCGACGACGACCGGCGGGAGAACGTCCATGGACTCATGTTGTCCCTGAACATGCTGATCGAGACCGGAGACGGCTTCGACTACACCGGCGCCGACTTCCGCGCATGGTGTACCGATGTGGGCTTCCAGTCGGTCGAGGTGCTTCCCCTGGGCGGTCCAGCCAGCGCCGGAATCGCCTACAAGTAGCGATCCGGACAGACCGACCGCCACTGGTCAGTTCAGCGATCGACGCAGTTGCCTGGGGGGCTGTGGTAGCTGCCCATGCTCCATTACCGACTTCTCCTCGATCTGGTCGATCAGCGGCTGCCGACCAGCGACCGCTGGGGACTGACCGGCCCGACGGGAAAGTCCGGTAGGTCAGCTCGTGGACAGAATCTTGAACAGGGCGTTGTTCACATCCATCACCACCTGGCTGTCGACCACCCGCACCCGGCGCTCGAACACCACTTTCGCCGTTCGCCCGATGTGGTCCACCACGGCAACCTCACCCGCACCGATCGGCACACACCACGTGCCCAGGTCATCACTAGCACCGCCCAGGACCGGCATCGTCAGCACTGTCGGGATACCCGGCTGGTCGTTGTACATGCCGTGCGACACCACCAGCACGCTGCGCCGTCGCTGCCCGGCGACCTCCCACACGTCACCGCGCCGCAGCATCACGCAGCGCTATCCCGCCGGAGATCGTCAATCTCCTGGGCGGCGGCGGCGGCCTGGGCCAGCAGCTCATCGCGGATAGCTGGGTTGGCGTCCATCCACTGCCCGTGGGCGAGGCAGCGGCGCCGGAACGCTTCGCGTTCGATGGCCTCGTGCATCCACGTGTTGATGGAGGTGCCGTCGGTGCACGCCCAGTGTTTGACAGCCACGTACAGATCGTCGGGGAGCGCGATGGTTGTCTTCACCCAGAACATGCTACCGGTCAGAGGTAGCACTGGATCGTATCGCCAGCTGGTGTCCCCTGCGGCTCGCTGATGACCTGGCTGCCGAGCATGTCGGCCGTGCGGCGGTCAGCGGATAATGATGCGCAGCAACGCTTGCCAGGTACGGCGGGGATGGCCAGCGCGAGGCCCGGTACGCCCGCACGTACAGCCGAGCACCAGCAGCCGACACACCGAGCATCAGAGCGCGACACGCCGGGCTTAGGGTGGCGGGTCAGGGAACGCTGAGATCGTCGTAGGAGTACCAGGCACTGGCGTCCAGCACGTCGGCCGGCCGCAGCGGAGCTCCCAGGAGCGACACCATGGTGTCGTCGAGCCGGTGGCCGATCGGGGCGTCCGCGTCAGCCACGGTCGGTCGGTACTCCCGGCCGTGTTCGACCATCCACGCTTCCCAGATCCGGTCTTCGTTGCAGTGATTGAGGTAGAAGACCGGATCGTTCGGGGACGTCCCAGGGGCCATGTCCCCACCCACCCAGACGTGCACCCGGTTGTGCATCTCCGCGATCTCCTGAATGGGGTCTTCGGGTGTGGGGGGACGCGGGAACCAGCCCTCGACCTTGTTGCGAAAACTCTCGCTGGCCAGGCTCCACGGTGACCCGTCATAGCTCTTGTCCTCAAGCGTCCACCTGAGGTCGGCGAGGGTGGGCAGTTTCGGGGTGTCGACGCCGGCATTGCGCTCCAAGGGGCGCGCGTCGAACGAGGTCAGCTCCGCGCCGTCGTCCTCGATCCGGACCCGCAGGTTTCCGAGCGGCCCGCTGATCACCTGGCCGCGGGACTCACCCAGGTACCGCTCGCTCCACAGGTCACCCTCGCGCTGCGCGGTCTCGGACAGCTCGCCGTGCGCGGCCCAGTCCCAGTACGGCAGAGCCGTGTCCGCATCCGTGACGCGCTGGAGCTGCTCTTCCAGCCGGATGAGGAACATCCGGTGCCAGGGGAGGAAGATCGGCCCGCCATGAGCGAGGTTGCGCAACGGCTGCAGCGGCGGGGTGACGATCTGCATCGCGAGGTAGTGCCAGATGACGAACAGGTCCCACACCGACAGCTCTTGGTTCAGTCCAGACATGCGCAACAGGGGCACCGCCGGCCTCAGCTGCTGATAGAGGGCTCCGGCCGTGATACCCGTGTCCGCCCGGTTCAGCTCGACCACGGCCGCCAGGTACCGGTCGCGGGCGTCCTCTGACGTCAAGATATTGCGTCTCGTCACTGTCATGGCCGTGCCTCCTCGATCAGCGCGCCCAGTTCGTCGGTCACCGGTGGTTTGGACTCGAAGTGGTCGACCACCAGTCGCAGCATGTCCATGGCCGAGGGCAACGCGTACTGCGGCAGACCGTGGTAGTGGACCCGCCCGTCGTCGAGGACTTCCAACATCCCCTTGAGCGGCTCACCGTCGATCGTCACCTTGTAGGTAGTCTCGATCTTGATCTCCCGGCCCCGGTGGGTGACGGTCCGCACCGTCCTCGTCACGCCGGGCTCGTGGTGGCCACCGTGCCCGTGGTCGTCGTGGCCGCCGGTCTCCGGCAGCCCGTAACCGCCCTCACGTGCGGCTTCGAGCAGCGTGACCGCATCGCGTTGTTCTTGCCCAGCCTGACCCATCGCTCACCTCGTCTGTGTCGTGCCTCACACAGACAAGAGCACGCCGCTCGGCGTTCTGATACACGCCATTCAGGTCTTGGGCACCAGACCAGCGTCCTGGGCGAGGATCGCGGCCTGGACCCGGGAGCGCAGATCCAGCTTGGCCAGCACCCGGGACACGTGGGTCTTGACCGTGGCCTCCGAGATGAACAGTTGCCGGGCGATCTGGGCGTTCGACAGGCCCGTGCCGAGGCAGCCGAGCACGTCGCGCTCGCGTTCGGTGAGCTGATCCAGAATCTCGGCGCGACGGGTGGGTGGTGGTGTGGCAGCGAAGGCGCGCAGCAGGCGCCTGGTCACCTGCGGTTCGAGCACCCCGTCCCCGGCGGCCACCAGCCGGACCGAGTCGATCAGCCGGGGCGCCTCGACCGACTTGAGCAGGAACCCGGCGGCACCAGCGCGCAACGCCTCGTGCACGTACTCGTCGAGGTCGAACGTGGTGAGCACGAGCACCTCGCAGATCCCGTCGCCGACCAGTTCGCGGGTGGCCTCGATGCCGCCGGTACCCGGCATCCGGACGTCCATGAGCACCACATCCGGCCGCAGCGCGCGAGCCAGGCGCACCGCCGCGGCGCCGTCGCCGGCCTCGCCGACCACCTCGATGCCCTCGGCCCCGGACAGGATCATCACCAGCCCGAGCCGGATCGCCGCGTGATCGTCGGCGACCAGCACCCTGATCGTCATCTCTGACTCACCCCCGTGGGTAGTACCGCATGCACGCGCCAGCCCCCGGCGGCGAGTCCTGCGGTCAACGTGCCGCCCAGCGCGGCCGCCCGTTCTCGCATGCTCACCAGGCCGGTGCCCTCCTCGGCGCTAGGGACGGCGGTGAGGTTGTTGGTCACCTCGATGACCACCGCGTCACCGTCGCGGCGGACCGTGACCCTGGCCTGCGAGCCCGCGGCGTGCTTGACCACGTTGGTAAGCGCCTCCTGCACGATGCGGTAGGCGGTGAGGTCCACTGCCGCCGGGAGCTCACCGGTCAGCTCAGCCTGCACCGTCACCTGCAGGCCGGCAGCGCGAGCCGAGTCCAGCAGCCGTTCCAGATCGGCCAGTCTGGCCGGGGCGGTGTGCGGGTCGGGCTCTTCGGCGCGCAGCAGGTCGATCATCGCTTTCATCTCGGCCAGTGACTGCACGCTGTTCTCCCGCACCGAGGCCAGCACGGTGCGGACGGTGGCCGGGTCGTCGTCTGCCATCGAGAGCACCGCCTCGGACTGCAATGCGATCGCCGAAAGGTGTCCCGCGACGACGTCATGCAGGTCACGGGCCATCCGGGCGCGCTCGGCGCTGATCGCGGCGCGGCGGTCGAGCTCGGCGATCCGGGCCTGCTGCTCAGCGCTGTGCCGCTCGGCCTTGGCCCGCTCGCGGTGCTGGCGCACCTCGGTGGCCCACCACACCGGCAACAGCAGGACCAGCCCGGCCTGCAGAGCCACCACCGCACCCACCCGCCAGTCCCCGGCCGCGAGACCCACCGCCACCGTGAGCGTCACCGTCGCCACCACCGCTGCGGCGACCACGGTCTGACTGGCCCGCCGCGAGCTCCGCAGCGTTGCCTGGTACAGCGTTTCGGCCAGCACCAGCAGGACGGGAAAGCTGGGGTCGCCGCGCAACCCATCGGCGATCACGACCAGCACGGCGAGGCCGAGGCAGGGCAGCGGCGCACGGCGGCGGGCTGCCACCGCAGCGCATCCCACGGCGAATGCGACCAGCCGCTGCCACAGCGGAACCGCCTGCGGGTTGATGGAAAACAACTCCTGCAGGCCGGTGACGTAAAACAGCGTCCCCAGCACGAACCAGGTCGCCGCGAGGAGCAGATCACCCCGCGACGGCGGTAGTGGAAGCAAACGTGCGCTGGGCACGGTGCCCATTCGAGCACACCTACCGCGCTGCGGCGTCCCTCTTCAGTGGGCGTGTGGGTCCGTCGAAATGATGACCTGCGACGCGGCTGGTGGCCGACGCGGGCGAACCGGCGCAGCGGCGAGGCTCGTACCCATGATTCTCGACATCATCGCGGACAACCCCATGCTCGCCGTGATCGCGGCCGGTGAGGTCGGCTTCTGGGTGCTGATCGGTGCCGGGCTCGCGGCCCGATACCTGCTGCGAGCGCCGGCGCTGGGTGCGGTCCTGCTCGCGGGCACCGCACTGATGGACGTGGTCGTGCTGATCGCCACCGTGATCGACCTGCGGGGTGGCGCGGTGGCGAACTGGTCGCACGGGCTGGCTGCCGCCTATATCGGGGTGAGCGTGGCTTTCGGCCGCAGGATGATCCGCTGGGCAGACCAGCAGTTCGCCTATCGTTTTGCGGGCGGCCCTGCCCCGGACCAGCCGCCCAAGCATGGACCGGATCGGGTGCGCTACGAGTGGCAGCAGTGGACCCGCTTCGCGCTGGCCTGGGCTATCGCCTGCGGGCTGATCCTGGCCATGATCGTGATGGTGGATTCGCCGGAGCGCACCGAGCAGCTGTGGGCCTGGCTGCTGCGGCTGACGGCCGCACTGGTCATCTGGTTCGTCGGCTGGCCACTGTGGACATCGCTGGCGCAACCCGTGCGTGGCGGAGGGTCCCGATGAACCAGCGTATCGAGGTCCTCGACGTGCTACGCGGGGTCGCGATCCTGGGCACGCTGGGCACCAATATCTGGATCTTCACCGATCCCCAGGGTCCGGCGGGCGTGCTCAACGGGCTGCCCTCGACGGACCCGGCCGGGCAGATCTTGGGATTTCTCACCAACGGGAAGTTCCTCGCTCTGCTGTCCCTGATGTTCGGGATCGGGCTGGAGCTGCAGTACCAGTCGGCGCGACGGCGCGGCAGGCCCTGGCCCGGCTGGTACCTGTGGCGGGCGGCGCTGCTGTTCGTTGAGGGTCTGCTGCACTACCTGCTCATCTTCGAGTTCGACGTGCTGATGGGGTACGCGGTGACCGCGATGATCGTCGCGTGGCTGATCGGACGCAGTGACCGCGCGGTGCGGGCCTGGATGATCGCCGTCGGTACCCTGCACGCGGTGGCCGTCGGCCTACTGACCGTGGCGATCGCGAGCGCCGCTCCGTCGTCGGCTGAACAGCCGTTGTCTTTCGCCACCGGCAGCTGGACCGATCAGGTGCTCGACCGGATCGTGCTGGCAGCGGTGTACCGAGCCGAAGCGGTGTTCATCGTCCCGCTGGGAATCGTGCTGTTCCTGGCCGGGTCACAGTTACTGCGCGCGGGGGCCCTCGCTGACGACGCGGCGGGCCGGCGGATCCGGAACCGGCTGATGGTCGTCGGGTTCGGGGTGGCGGCCCCGCTGAACCTGCTCAGCACCTTCGCCGGACCGGACTGGTTCCTGGTAGACCGCTACCTGCTGGCGCCCTTCGTCGCGCTGGGGCTGCTCGGGCTGATCACCACGGTGGCCTACCGGCTCACCGCCGTGCCCGGCTTGCTGCGTACCGGGCTGACCGCGGTGGGGCGCACCGCGCTGTCCTGCTACGTGTTCCAAAACCTGGTGGCCGCGGTGCTGTGCTACGGCTGGGGCTTCGGGCTGGCCGCGCGCTTCGCTGACGCCAGACCCTGGTGGGTGATTGGCGCGTGGGCGGCCATCTGCGCCCTGTTCATGACCCTGTCCGTGCACTGGCTACGCCGCCACACCCGCGCCCCCCTAGAGCTGCTCATGCATTGGGCCTACCAAGCCCCCCAGCGCCGCACCCCGCAGCCCGCCCCGCGTTCAGCGGGCTGAGCGGGCTGAGCGGGGCTATTCGACCCGGCATAACCCCGCTGAGCCTGCTGAATGCGGCAGACTCGCGGGGACGTCGGGACGTGAAGGGAGAGCCGTGAACGTGTTGATCGCCCGGGTGCGGGTCGTGCTCCCGGTGGTCGGGGTGCTGCTGGTTCTCGTGGGGTTGTTCGCGGATGTCGCCTGGCTGGAGCTGGCGGGCTTCGTCGTGCTGGTCGTGGGGATGGCCTGCTACTTCGTACTCGGCCGGGTATGGGCGGCACCACGAAGGGTGCGGCTGCCGGTCATCGGGCGGTGGGTGGCTTTGAACAGCCCAGCAAACCGGGTGCCCAGCCACGGACTGCACGCCTACGGCCAGACATACGCACTGGACCTGGTGCACGAGCCACCGGATCGACCTCGCCCGTCCTTCGGCTCGGGGTCCGGCTTCCGGCCTCCTTCGGAGTTCCCCGCGTTCGGCCAGCCAGTGCTGGCCCCGGCCGACGGGGTGGTGGTGCGGGCCCGCAACCGGGCTCGCGACCATCGCAGCCGTAACTCCTGGGCGGGAATCGGCTACCTGCTCATCGAGGGGACGGTACGCGAGATGCTCGGCCCCGGCCGGATCCTCGGCAACCACATCGTGCTCAACCTCGGCGACGGGGTGTATGCGGCGCTTGCGCACCTGCGACGCAATTCCGCACAGGTCAAGGTCGGTGACCCGGTGCGGGCCGGCCAGCACATCGCCGACTGTGGCAACTCCGGCAACTCCACCGAGCCGCATCTGCACGTGCAGCTGATGGATCACCCTTGGGTGGCCGTCGCCGCCGGGTTGCCGGTCGAGTTCGAGAGCTACGAGGTCGAGGGGGAGCGCCGGTCCGGGATACCCCGCAACGGCGAGCCGTTCGTGGTGACGTCCCCCAGCGGCGGAGGGCCATCGTCGCCGGATGTGAACTGATCGCGAACGGTAATCTCCCCCGGTGACGCAGCGGGCACTCATCAGCCAGAAGGGCACAGCGAAGAAAGCCACCCGGCCCAGCGCAGGTCCGGCACGGCGCAGCCGCCGGCTGCAGGTGCTCGTTTCGTGCCTGGTTGCGCTGGCTGCGTGCGGGACAGTCGAACCGACGACCACTCCCGCCGCCTCGCCATCGGTCCTGTTGCCGGCCACGACACCAGCAACCACCAGGCCCGACCCCGCAGCACCCACGACGCCGGCAGGGACCACTGTGGTGCTCGACCCGGGACACAACGGAGCGAACGCGTCGCACCCGGCGGAGATCAACCGCCCGGTCCCCAACGGCCGGGGCGGCACCAAGCCGTGCAACACCACCGGCACCGCCACCAACCGCGGCTACCCTGAGCACGCCTTCACCTGGGACGTCGCACTCCGGGTCCGCGATGCGCTGACCGCGCGCGGGGTGCAGGTGGTGCTGACCCGACCCGACGACGCCGGCGTCGGGCCGTGTGTGAACGACCGCGCCGCGATCGCGAATCGGGCCGGTGCCGACGCGGTGGTCTCCATCCATGCCGATGGGGCTGCGCCGTCCGGGCACGGTTTCCACGTCGCCTACTCCGACCCGCCAGTGAACGACAGCCAGGGCCCACCGTCAGTCGCGCTGGCCGAAGCGCTGGCCGGGGCGTTGCGCGGGGCCGGCTTCGCTGCCGCCGGCTACATCGGTTCCGAGGGGCTGGACTCCCGGTCGGACCTCGCCGGGCTGAACCTCGCCGAGATCCCGGCAGCGCTGGTCGAGTGCGCGAACATGCGCAACCCGGAGGAAGCAGCACTGGTCTCCACCGAGACCGGCCGCGACCGCTACGCGGCCGCCATCACCGATGGCATCATGGCCTGGCTCACCTCGCGGTAAGGATCCGACCGAGCTTCGCAGCACGAGCCGGAGGCGCGAAACTCGTGAACGAACCCGCACCCTGGATCGAGGACCGTTGGCCGACGGACCCCGCGAGGGTCCGCTCAATTGTCCTGGTGTTGCATGGGGGACAGGCCCGGAGCCCGGCCACGGTCCGGCGGTGGCCGCAGTTGAGCTATCTCCGGATGATCCCCTTCGCACGCTTGCGGCACCGGCGTGACGGCAGGCGCGGGATGTCGGTGCGCATCCTGCGGTATCGCTACCGGGGGTGGGACGAGCCCGAGCGGCATCCGGTGCAGGACGCGAGGTGGGCCTTGACGCAGCTCCGAGACCAGCACCGGGATGCGTCGATAGTGCTGTTGGGGCATTCGATGGGCGGGCGGCACTGCGGGTGGCTGACCACCCGGCGGTGACCGCGGTGTGTGCGTTGGCGCCGTGGACCCTGGACGATGAACCGGTGCGGCAACTCGCCGGGCGGTCGATGCTCATCGCGCACGGCGACCGGCAGAAGGTGGTGGTGACGTCAGCCCCGCGAGCAGAGGTCGACGGCCTTGGCCGCCAATACGTGGGCGACGGCGTCGTTCACCCGGGATTCGGGTAGGGACCCGGCTGCGACGGCCTGCTCAAGGTGGTCGAGCACCTCGGTGAGCCGGTCCGTCGTGATCCACAGTGCCATGTCCACCCCGGCAGCGAGGGATTGACGCACCGCGCTGGGCAGGTCGACCCGATCGGTGACGGCCGCCATGGCAGCGAGATCGTCGGTGACCACCAGGCCGTCGAAACCAAGCTGGTCACGCAGCAGTGCCAGGGCCGCCGGGCTGAGGCTCGCCGGGGTGCCCGGCTCGGTAAGCCTGGGTACGTCGAGGTGGCCAACCATCACCGCAGCGGGCTGACCGTCAAGCAGCTGCCGGTAGGGCAGCAGGTCGACCTCGCGCAGCTCGGTCAACGGTGGCGTCCTGACGGCGCCCCGGTGCGAATCACCGCTGGCTCGCCCGTGCCCGGGGAAGTGTTTGAATACCGGCAGCACACCGGCGTCGCGCAGGCCCCGCGCGAATGCGCCGGCGTAACGGGCCACGATCGTCGGGTCTTTACTGAAGGACCGGTTCCCGATCACGGCGCCGGCCGGTTGGCTGGAGACGTCAACGCTGGGTGCGAAGTCGACGGTGACGCCGCGAGCGCGCAGTTGCTTGCCACGCTGCACGGCGAGCGCATAGACCTGCTCGACCGACAGGTTCGCCGCCATGGTTCGGGCGCTGGGCAGCTCACCGTCCAGCGCGTCGATCCGCTGCACCCGGCCGCCCTCGTCATCCACGGCCACCGCCACCGGCACCACAGCAGCGGCCTGCACCTGCCCCAGCGCCCCGCCGGAGAGCAGGCCGGTGGCGGAGCCGGGCAGGAAGATGCCGCCGACCTGCTCGGATGTGACGACAGCGAGCGCCTCCCGCGGCCCCCGAGCGTCCACCCCGACCATCAACAGCTGCGCCAGCCGACGCCGGAGCGGCAACTGCGCGATGGCCGACTCCTGAGCGCACCGTACTGGTTCGATCGGCGGCGCTGGCGCGATCGGCGGCGCTGGCTCGAGTGACGGCGCGACCGGGGCGACGGCACTGGCAGACCTGGGTGATTCAGGGTCAGCCCCACCCTGCATCGTCCACGCCCCTGCGATGATCGCAGCCACGCAGACCACGAGCACCACTACTACCAGCGGCGACCGCGGGCTGAATGATCGTCGCGATCGGTGCGTCCCCGATTGACGTGTCACCGTGTGCCGGTGCTTGCGTAGGCCCCCGCGAGCAGGGCGGCGGGGTCCGGGTCGGGTGCGGCGTCGAGGTCCCAGCCGGTGCCCGAGCGGGCCAGCCGGTGCCACTGCCCGTCCTGGCCGAGCCGCAGCTGCACCGCCCCGCAGGTGATCCGGTTACGCCACACGCGGGTCGCGCCGAGCCCGGCCAGCGCGGCCCGGCCCTCGGCGAGCGCCTCGGCGTCGGGCTGCCAGGTGTCGTGCAGCACCGCTAAACCGCTGCAACCGCCGTGACGCCAGGCGATCGCATCGGAGGTCAGTTCGCGGGACGGCA